>DASXQB010000094.1:0-3435 GCA_036493295.1 Polyangia bacterium
CCGCCCGCGTCCGGCGACACGATCACCGCCTCCGACGTGAAGCGCGTGCGCAGGTAGTCCATCAGCACCGGCATGCCATAGAGATGATCGACCGGGATGTTGAAGAAGCCCTGGATCTGGCCAGCGTGCAGATCAATGGAGAGGACGCGATCGACGCCGGCGGCGGTGAGCAGGTCGGCCACCAGGCGCGCCGAGATGGGCGTGCGCGGCTTGCTCTTGCGGTCCTGGCGGGCGTAACCGAAGTACGGAATCACCGCGATGATCGACCCGGCCGAGGCGCGCTTGAGCGCATCGATCATGACCAGCAGTTCCATCAAGTTGTCGTTCACCGGGGCGCAGGTCGGCTGCACCACGAAGCAGTTCACGCCGCGCACGTTCTCGTTGATCTCGACGTAGATCTCGCCGTCGGCGAAGCGGGTCACCTCGGCGTTGCCCAGCGGCGTTTCGACGTAGCGACAGATGGCCGACG
This sequence comes from Polyangia bacterium, assembly GCA_036493295.1. Classification (GTDB taxonomy): domain Bacteria; phylum Myxococcota_A; class Polyangia; order Fen-1088; family Fen-1088; genus DATKEU01. Next base: position 470 of record DASXQB010000094.1, read on the forward strand.
CCAGCTCGCGGTTGGCGTTTCCACTGAATATGGTGAGAGCTTTGAGCACGGCAGGGTTGGGCAGACAACCGCCCTTGGAAGGCGCGAATCCTGCCACTGTCGGCGTGAACCGTCAACGGGTCGGTGTGACCCTCCGGTTGGGCCGAAAATTCAAGGCGTCGGGCGGGTTTCACCCCACAAAGCCAGCAGGTCCAGCTCGACCGCATCGAAGGGCGGCAGGCGAACCAGATCGTCGTCGCCGCCGCTGGCTTTTTGATCGGACGGCCCATTGGTCATTGACCCAGTTTATCAGGGCGTTTTGCCGACTTGAACGTGCGCCGCCTGTGGCTTTACGAAGTGGCCATCTGCAAAGCGCAACTTGCGCCAAGGGTTTCCGATATTGGAGTACATTCCGCGCCGTGACTGATTATTTTCCTAGTTCTATTTCCTTCGCCCGCGCCGCTCTGCTTGCGGTTTCAGCAGCGGCGATAGTCAGTGTGTCACCTCTCGCTTTCGCCCAATCTGGCACCGAAGCCGATGCCGCCATCAGCAAAGGCGTCGAGCTACGCCGTCAGGGCAAAGACGAAGAAGCGCTGGAGTTCTTTCAGCGCGCGAACAAGCTGGCCCCCAGCCCGCGCGCCAAGGCGCAGATTGGCCTCGCCGAACAGGCCATCGGTCGCTGGGCCGACGCCGAACGGGATCTAGGCGAGGCGATGGCGGTCGGGAGCGACCCATGGATTGCCAAGCAGCACAGTGTCCTGGGCGAGGCGTTGAATGTGATCCGGCGTCACGTTGGTTCGCTGACCGTCAAAGGCGAGCCGGCGGGTGCCGTCGTCGAAATGGACGGCGAGGCCGTGGGCGTCCTGCCGCTGCCCGACCGTCATGTCACCGCCGGCGAGGTGGTGGTGACCGTGCGTGCTTCCGGATATGTCAGCGTGACCCGCAAGGTGTCCGTCACTCCCGGCGAGCTGGCCGCCGAGGTTTTCCATCTCAAACGCCTGGACAGCGAAGTTGCGGCACCCGCCCTGGCAGGCCGCGGGCCCGAAAGTGAGCCAACGGCTGTTCATGGGCCGGCCGAGCTGGCGGGGGTGGTCACCACGGCGTCGCCGGCCGATCAACCGCCGCCGACCGGCGGACCCGGCCGCTTGCGAACCGCCGCCTGGGTCACCGGCGCCGCCGGCGGGCTGTCGCTGGTCGCCGGCGTGACGTTCTTGTTGCTGGGAAAGAGCAAGGCCGATTCTTTCAACGGCGACAACACCTGCGACCTCAACAACAGCGGCGGCGTCGTCGGCGGTTCGCATTGTCAGGACATCTACGATTCCTGGCACACCAACCGGGCCATCGGCATCGTCGGCGTTTCCGCCGGCGCAGTGTTGGCGGCGGCGTCGGCGGTGTTGTTCGTGAAGACGCAACCCGGGGCGAGCGCCAACGGGACGACGTCTCAAGCGCTGGCGGCGTGCGGGGTAGGGCCAGGCCGTGGGGTGGCGTGCGCGGTGCGATTTTGATCGCCGTAAGGAGAGAGATGAAACGGCTTAGCTTGAAGCGGACGATTCTTAGTCAAACCCTCCTCGTTCTGGCGCTGCTGGTCGGGGGGTGCACCGAACCGCATCAGAAGCATCCCAACGGCGGGCTTGGCGGAAGCGACGGTGGGTCACCCACCGACGGCCCGCGGGACAGTGGCGACGTTGCCCAGGATTCTCCGTCCGACGAACCCGGCGCCGAGGTCGACGCGGGAGACGCCGACGGCGAACGGGCAGACGCTGTCGTCGTCGCGGAGGCGGGCAGCGTTTCCGAAGGCAAGCCCTGCAGCACGGACAGCAACTGCGGCACCGGATTCTGCCGAGACGGCGTCTGCTGTCACGAGTCTTGCGAAGGTATCTGCCAGGCCTGTTCAGCCGCCTTCACCAACCTGGACAACGGCGTTTGCGGCCCGGTGGTGGCGGGAATGGATCCGCGGGGCGTGTGCACCGACGAGAGCGCCACCAACAGCTGCGGTCAAGACGGTACCTGCGACGGCAAGAGCGTGTGTCGAAAACAAGGCCCCGATCACGTCTGCGCGCCGGCGTCCTGTTCCAGCGACAACAAGTTCAGCGCCGCCGGCACCTGCGACGGCAGCGGGACCTGCGCCGCCGGCGTCGTCATGTCCTGCGGCGCGAATCCCTGCGCCGTCACCGGCTGCGCCAAGCCGTGCGGCGTCGACGGCGACTGCGCCGATGGAAACTTCTGCGCCAATGGCACCTGCAAGATCAAAAAGATCGTGGGCGACACCTGCGACGGGGCCAGTCAGTGTGGCTCCGGCAATTGTTCGGCCGACAAGGTCTGTTGCGCCAGCGCATGTACCGACGCGTGCATGGCATGCACCGAAGCACTGACCGGCCAAAAGAACGGCACCTGCGCGCCGGTGCAAGCCGGCAAGGATCCGAAAGACAACTGCGCCGCCGACGATCCGAAGTCCTGCGGTCACGACGGCACTTGCGACGGCAAGGGCGGCTGCGCGTACTACGGCGCCAACCAGACTTGCAGCGACCCGAGCTGCAATGGAACCAAGTTTCTGCGCGAGGGTACCTGCGACGGCAAAGGCACCTGCGCAGCCGTCACCCCGGTCGACTGTCAGGCCACCATGTGCACGCCCAACGGCTGCAAGATGGCCTGCACGGCCGATGCTGATTGTGCGAGCGGGTTCTATTGCGCCTCGCCGGGCGCCATGGGTTCGTGCCTGCCGAAGAAATCGCTGGGCGCGGCGTGCAGCTCCGGCCAGTGCGCCGATGGAGCCTGCGTCGACGGCGTGTGCTGCGAGTCGGCCTGCCAGGACAAATGCTACGCCTGCTCGTCGACGCTGACCGGGCAACCCGACGGCAAGTGCAAACCGATTCAGCCGGCGAAGACGCCGCAAGGCGAGTGCGCGGCCTCCGACGCCAGCACGTGCGGCCAGGACGGGTCGTGCGACGGCAACGGCCAGTGTCGAAAGTGGTCGTCGGGAACGTCAT
>DASXQB010000095.1:0-3656 GCA_036493295.1 Polyangia bacterium
AACGGCGGCTGATCGAAGCGGCCAAGGCCGAGGCCGATTCGCTGAAGCGCCAGGCCGCTCTGGACGCCAAGGAACAGGCCCAGAAGGCGCGCGCCGACGTCGACGCCGAGCTGAAGTCCCGGCAGGCCGACCTGGAGAAACGCCAGAGCGAGCTGACCACCCGCGAGCGCGGCCTGGAGAAAAACGATCGCGAGCTGCGCCAGCAGGAAGAGGATCTGCGTCGCCAGGAAAAACAGATCGCTGGCCGCGAGTCCGCCGCCGAGGCGGCCGCCCGCGCCGCCGCCAATCAAGCCATAGAGGCCAAGGGGCGCCTGGAAAAAATCGCCGGCATGAGCGCCGCCGAGGCGCGCACGCAGCTTTTAGACGACCTGCGCGACGAAGCCCGCCGATCGATCGCCGACGAGGTGAAGAAGATCGAAGACGAGGCGCGCCTCGAGGCCGAAGCCAAGTCCAAGATGATCATCTCGGCGGCCATTCAGCGTTACGCCGGCGAGTACGTCGCCGAGCGCACCGTCGCCACCGTGCCGTTGCCGTCCGACGACATGAAGGGCCGCATCATCGGCCGCGAGGGACGCAACGTGCGCGCGCTGGAAGCGGCCACCGGGATCGATCTCATCATCGACGACACGCCCGACGCGGTGGTGATCTCTTGCTTCAATCCGGTGCGCCGCGAGATCGCGCGCATCGCCCTCACCCGGTTGATCGCCGACGGCCGCATCCATCCCACGCGCATCGAGGAGATGGTGGAGAAGGCCACCCAGGAGATCGACCAGCAGTGCAAAGAGGCGGGCGAGCAGGCGGCGTTCGATCTGGGCTTGGGCCGCATGCACCCCGAGCTGATCAAGCTGATCGGCAAACTGAAGTTTCGTTCCAGCAACGCCCAGAACCTGCTTCAGCACGCCATCGAGGTTGGCTTTCTGGCCGGGGCGATGGCCGCCGAGCTGGGCCTGCCGGTGAAGACCGCCCGCCGCGCCGGCCTGCTGCACGACATCGGCAAGGCCATCGATCAAGAGGTGGAAGGCGCGCACGGCGTGGTGGGCGCGCAGGTGGCCAAGAAGTTCGGCGAGCCGCCGCGCGTGTGTCACGCCATCGAAGCCCATCATGGCGATGTCTCGCCGACGGACGTCCTGGACCACATCGTCGACGCCGCGAACGTTCTGTCCAGCCAGCGTCCGGGGGCTCGACGCGAGATGCTGGAATCGTACGTGCAACGTCTGTTCGATCTGGAAAAGATCGCCACCAGCTTTCCCGGCGTCGAACGCGCCTTCGCCATCCAGGCCGGCCGCGAGGTGCGGGTGATCGTCGAGAACTCGACGGTCAGCGATCAACAAGCGCGGTTGCTGTCCAAGGACATCGCCCGCCGAGTCGAATCTGAACTGTCGTACCCCGGCCAGATCAAGGTGGCCGTCATTCGCGAAACCCGCGCCACCGATTACGCCAAGTAACCAGCGCCAGTTTCAGAGGCTGCGCAGAAACGCCACCAGATCGTCTTTCTCCGCGGGCAAAAGGCGCGTCCCGAACTCGTGCCCGAGGTTGTGGTTGCCGGGGACGCGGGTGTCGAACACAAACCCGGCGTCGCCGAGCGGAAACGTCACTGGTCGCCGCGCCGCCGGTTCCAGCAGGGCCCGCAGCGTCGGCACCGAGCCATTGTGCAGATACGGGGCGCTGGCGAACACCGCTCGCAGCGGCGCCACCCGCACCCAGGCCACGCCTGACCGCACCGTGGTGACCGTACCGGCGCGGCGCGGATACAAAATCACCGGCAACTGGAGGCCGAATCCGTTCGGCGGTCGCTGCGCGTGCGGCACGTCGAAGGCCAGCAGCGCCTCGGTCCCGATGCCGCCGGCGGCGCCGTCGTCGCGCTCGTCTCCCTGGGCGTTGCCGTCACCGTCGGCGTCAAACGGCAACAGCTGACTGGACGAATACACCAGCGGCCCAAAGTCGCGGTGTTGGTCGTGGCAGGTCTCGCAAGCGGCGACTTCATCGCCGGCGTTGCCGGCGGCGCCGGGAAGAAAGCGCGCGATTGAAACCAGCGCCGACGTGTCAGCGTGCGCCGGCTCCGCCGGATGGGCCCGGTGGCAATGCGTGCAGCGGCCGAGCGGGGGCGGGTGATCGGCCAAGGACACGCGCTCGGCCAGCGGCGCGGCGTTGTGACAGTCGGCGCAGCGCACGGCCAGCGTCGCGTTCAACGGCTGCGATTGATCAATCGGCGACAGGATGGCCACGCCCATCGGGCCATCCAGCTTTGCCGCCGCGTACGCCGGCGGCGCGGTCTTCAGGATCTGCCGATTGGTGATCACGCCGACCACGCGGTCGACGAAGATGGCCCGGCCGCGCGCCACCCGCGCTGTGTCCGCCGGCGGCCGCTGTAACGCCGCGCCCTCGGCGGCCAGCGTTCGTCGCACCGCCGTGGTGGCGAACATCGGCGGGATGGCGAGCAGGTCGGCGGCGTCGAGAGTGGCGCGGCCATAGATGGCGTCCGCCCACAGCAGCGCCGGCCAGGCGTCGTGCTGCAGGCCCAGCGTTCCCAGGTTGCGCAGGTCCAGCAGCAGCGCCCGCTGCGCGCCGGCGCGATCGCCCGCGCCCAGCGCAAACTCCGCCCGCACATCGGGGCGCGATCGCTGTCCCAGCGACGTCAGGCGCTCCAGGCGATCCAGCCAGGGTCCGTCGCTGACCTCCGACCCCGACCAGTTCTGCAGCGCCAGACCGTCGGTGAAAAGCGCCGCCGGCACGCTGATCGGGTTCACCACGCCGCCTGGCCGCTGGCGCACGCGCCAGGCGCCGTCGTACGCCGCCGAATGAAACCGCGGCACGGTGATGTCCAGGCCGAACTCGCCGGTCAAGTCCTGCCGCCCGGGACCGGCCAGCAGCAAACGCGCGCGCGTGGACCGCCCGGTCGGAAATCCGTGCTCGCGACGATAACGGACGTCGCCGAGCGCGTTGTCATCCAGGAGGCGCGCGGTGGCCAGCAGCAACCCGTAGTCGAAACGCACGCCGGCCAGCCCCAGCACCACGCGACCGTCGGCGGCGTTCACACCACCGTGACAGAGAAAGCAGGTCATCCCGATCTGTCCGGACGGGCGTCCGTCGCGGTCCAGCGGCTCGCGCAGACCGAGGAATCCCGTCGATACGGAAATTTTTCCGACCGTGCCCGCCGGATCATCCGGCGTCGCCGTCAACCCGAACAGCGTCGGGTTGGCCAGCACGCCGCCTGGCGCATGGATGTGGCGGGTGATTTCAGTGTCGGCGACGCCGTCGCCATCAAGATCGATCGGCTCGCGATTGAAATCGAGGTCGACGTCGCGACGCCAGGCAATGCCCACGAGGCGCGTCCAATAATCCGCGTTTGTGTTGATCGTCACTGTGGCGATTTCGTTGCCCGCGTCAGCAACGGTTGTTTCGTTTGCGCGCCGATGATCGATTGTCGGCACCACCGGCGACCTTTCATATGAACCGATGTTTTCCAGGGCTTTTATGCGATCGCTGGCCTCTCGCGCGCGCGGCCAGGTCCACGGATCGCTCACTCTCGACAATTTGCCGACAGTCGCCGACACGGTGGTTGATGTCGGTGGAATTTCGCGTCGACAACCGCCACTGCAAATGGACAGAACGACAGCTGTCGCGGTACTGATTCGTCGAAACAATTTCGCCCGTCG
>DASXQB010000096.1:0-5682 GCA_036493295.1 Polyangia bacterium
CCGCGGATCCGAATGACTCGCGTTGCAAGCCTCCCTACTACATCAACGCCCAAGGCTCCCGCCTCTTCAAGGTCGAGTGCCTTTGATGATCCGGCGGTCAATTCCTTTGGCGTTGTGGATCGCAGCGGCCATTGCCGCGACGATCGTCCCAGCTTCCGCGCGGGCCAATCCATCGAAGCAACAATGCGTGGACGACAACGGGGCGGCGCAAGAGCTGCGTCGCCTCGGTCATTTCGCCGACGCAAAGGTGCGCTTGGATCGTTGCGCGGTTGATTCCTGTCCGGCGATTGTCTGGGAGGACTGCACGCGACGGCTTGACGAGCTCAAGATGGCCCAGCCGAGTTTGGTGTTCGAGGTCCGATCTGCCTTGGGCGCGGACATTGTCTTCGTTCGCGTTTACATCGACGGCCAGTTGTTGACTGACCATCTGGATGGGACGCCGCTGAAGGTCGATCCCGGACAGCATGCTTTCACGTTCGATGTGCCCAATGGGCCAGCGGTGACCGAACGCCTGCTGATCCAAGAAGGAGAAGTCGCGCGACACGAGCGCGTGGTCATCGGTGGCCTGTTACCAACGCCGGTGGCGGCGAAAGCACCGGTTACTTCGCATGTGCCGCAGACGCCGAAGGTGCCGCAGGCACCGCTGGCACCGCTGGCGCCGCCGCCCGTCCCAAACCATGGACCGGCCACGCGCCAGGTGATCGGGCTGTCCGCTGCTGGATTGGGAGTGGTGGGCGCGGTAGTCGGCGCCGTCTACGGCTTGAAGGCGGAGTCGGCCTGGAGCGCGGCCAAGACCGCTTGCGGCGGCGATCCCAGCCGCTGTGCGGACGCCGCCAGCGCCAATACCCACCGAAGCCAGGGCCTGAGTGAAGCAACCGTTTCGACCACCGCCTTCGTTGCCGGGGCAGCGCTGATCGCCGGCGGCGCCTTCCTTTACCTCACGGCAGGCGAACGCGGCGAGAGCAAAGCCGACAGCGTCGCGCTGTCCGCCGCCATCGATGCGGGACGAGCCGGCGTCGTCCTCCTGGGAACATTCTGATGACCCGGCGGCGGGCCACGATCGTCTCGATGCGATTTGCTATCACGGCGTTGATCGCGGTGATGGGCACGTTCTCGACCGGATGCGCCCAGTTGGTGGGCTTCACCGACATCACAGCGGCCGACGGATCGATCGAAGACACCACCAGCGACGACCTTTCGACCGACATCGGCAGCATCGACGCCTACGTGAACGACAGCGGCATCGACAACGGCGTTGCGAACGACGCCGGCGTCGACGCAGACAGCGCCAGCGACGGCTCCTCCACAGACAACGTCATCGATACCTCTCCCGGCGATATCCAGAACGACGCGGACGCCCCTTCGTGTTCCGGTGGCCTGTCCAACGTCCACACTGGTGATTTCTTGATTTCGTTCACGATGCAGACCAATCAGCCCGACAACTTCATCGGACTTGTCGATCAACGAACCGTATGCGTTGGGGCCGGGCTGTTTTGGGACGCCTGGCTGGTCGGTCAACACGTTCGTCTGGAACTCTCGGAATCCAGCCAGTACGCATCCCTCTCAAGCACCGGTGCGGCGCTCAACGATAACAATCCCCACGACATCGTCATTACCCGCACCAACGGCATGGTGACAATCATGGTCGACGGCGGGCTGGCGGGTTCTAAAACCATGGACCAAAACCTGGGTTCGTTGCCCCCGTTGCTCATTGGCGACGGCAGGTGCCAAGGGGTGGTCGCCATCAGCCCTGCCATCACGAACGCCTGCGTCGGGCCGAACTGAAGCGCTGGCCGTCGTGCCTTGCTGGCCCTACGGTCTTAGTCCGTTGCGTTCGCCCGATTCTCCCAGCGCCTTACGGAGGTCCGACGACTCTTTGTAGACAGAGATAATCTCCGCCTGGATGGCGGCGACGACATCGGAATCCGTGGTGGCCCGCGCGGCGTCGGTCAGCTCTCCAAGATAGCGAAGCTGGACCCGGTGATGCGCGGCCGCGGCACGCGCCACTGCAAGCGGATCACCGGCGGCCAGCGCGACATGAACGGAGTGCTCGGCGGCGACGTAGGCGGGGGCGAAGACGGTGCGAAAGCTGATCTGATCGCTCACAGATGATCCTCCCCAGGTCATGAGCACGGTTAATGTCGGAGCGTATCGGATGACCCAGCGAACACAAGCCGCTACTGGTGGACGACGCTGACGCTGTAGACCTCGACGATCGAATGAGCGGTAGTGCCGATGGCCCCGCTCGAGGCGGTTTGGTCGTAGTTTCCGACTTTGAAATAGAACTTGCTCGACAGGGTACCGGCGCTGGGCGTGTGGCTGTAGACCTGCTTGCCGTTGATCGAGACGGTGAGAACGTTCTTGGAAAGCGCCATCATGAATGTGTACTGCGCATTCAGAGGAACCGCGTTGCCCAGGTTCGTGCTTCCGCCCTGCCCTTTGGCTTCTTCGTAGAACAAGGTGAAGCCACCGCTTGAATATTGCAGTTCCGCCAGGGTGATGGAGTCAGGGCCGTTGAATACTTGTCCAATGGTGACGCTCGAGCCTTTCAGCACTTTTCCCGTCACAGCCATGGTGTTGACGGCCGACGATGACCAGGCAGCCGGTGCGCCGGTCGCGGACATTTCGCGCAGTTCTGTCCGTGGATGGACCGAACCCGAAGTGGTAATGCCGGTGGCCGGGTCCATGAATACCTGCCCCCCATCGCCAGCCTTGTAGAAATAGATGCTCGAGAAATTCGCGAGCTCGCTGGGCGGGACGGTCGTGGGCGAGGTCCCGCTTCCGGTCGGCAACTGAAGTTGCCAGATCGAATAATCGATCGCGGGGGGCGGACCGCCATCCTGGCCGGCCGCGCCGTCACTTCCCGCGGTACTCCCACCGCCCGTTCCATTGCTGCCGCCGGTGGCGTCGGATCCACCGGCAGCGCCGTTTCCCCCCGCGGCGCCGTTGCCGCCGGCGGCGCCGCTGTCCTCGCTGCCCGGCGTTCCCCCGCTACCCACGAGCGCGTCGGCTCCCCCTGAACCGGCGGGCGGAGATGAGGCGCCGTCCGCTTCGTCGACAATTCGACCGGCCGAGCACGCACTGACAAAGAGACAGCAGCAGGCGAAAACCCGACGAACCTGGTTCATGTTTCAACTCCAGCGTCGAAGACTGGATTTCGTTCACGAGAAGCAACATCCTCGTCGGGAAGAGTGCACCGACGGAAAGGCGGCTTCGATCTGCTTAAATTGTAGCGTCCGACGCGGCGAGAAAACAACCGCAGAGTGGCCGGCGCTCAGTCCAAGGAAGCGGCCGATGAGCAGACATTTCTAACTGGCCCATTCCAACACCGCCGGGAATGATGACGCGATGACGACGTGCTGCCTGCCGGAACCGCCGGGCCCGTCTGTCTACGGAGGGGGCCTCTATGCAACGTCCTGGCATTTTCTTCGGTGGATTCCTTTTGACCTGCCTGCCGCTGGTGGTGGTCATGGGCGTTGGTTGCTCGAGCAGCGGCAGCCCTCAGACCGGAACCGGCGGTACCTCGGCAGGCAGCGGCGGTGAGACCGGCGCGACGGGCACCGGCGGTCAGGGCGGCGCCAGCCCTGCGGGGACAGGAGGCGGCTCGGGCGGCATGGCGGTCATCGACGCGGGCGGCAGCGGCGGCGCGCTGGGCGGCACTGACGCGCCCGTCGCCGACACCGGCACCGACGCGCCGGCCAGCGGCGACGCCAGCAGCACGAGCGTCTGGACGGGAACGTGGGCAGCGGCGCCGGATGGGACGTGTGGCGCATCGGTCGGACAGACACTGCGCACGATCGTGCACACCAGCATCGGCGGCAACGCCGCGCGCGTTCGCGTTTCAAATGCGCGTGGCGGCGGGGCGCTACACATCAGCAACGTGCACCTCGCGCAGCGGACCACCGGATCGTCGATCGATGTCGCCACCGACAAGGCGTTGACCTTTGCTGGCCAGCCCGACGTCACGGTCGCGGCGGGAATGTTCGCCCTCAGCGATGGAGCGGACTTCGTCGTCAAGCCGCTCTCCGACGTGGCGATCAGCTTCTTCGTCATGGCGAGCAGCGGCGGCACCTGCCAACAGAACCCGTTCCAGACCAATTACGCCGCCGCCGGCAACATGGTGTCCGCCCCCACGCTGAACGGCGGCGGCGGCGGCTATATCTACGTCCTGGGCCTGGACGTGCAGAATCCCGCCGCCGAAGGCGCGGTCGTCGCCTTGGGCGCCTCGATCACCACCGGATTCCGCGCGCCGTCCGACACCAATCAGCGCTGGCCGAACCTCCTCGCCGTCAAGATGGCGAACGCCAACCGCGTGATCGGCGTGCTGAACGAGGGCATCAGCGGCGAGGGCACGTCGAACGCGCTCGCCCGATTCAACCGCGACGTGCTGGGGCAGACCAACGTCAAATGGGTGATCTTCTCCGACGACCCGATCAACGACCTCGGTGGGTCGACCCCGGCGATCGATGAAGGCCAAATGAAGATGATGATGACGATGGCCCACGCCAAGGGGGTAAAGTTCCTGTGCTCGACGCTGACGCCGTACCTTCCCGTTGAACCGAAGCGCGCGATGGTCGTCGATTTCATCAAGAGCGCCGACAGCGGCTGTGATGGGATCATCGACCAGGAGACGGCGACCCGCGACCCCGGCAAGCAGCCAGCGACGTGGTTGGCGAAGTTCAATTCTGGCGACAGCCTGCACCCCAACGCCGCCGGAATGCAGGCCATCGCCGACATCGTCGACCTGACGGTGTTCAAGTAGCGCGATCGCGCCCCCGCTCGGCAGCGTCCAGTCGACGTTTCACCGTCGACAGTGACACTTTCAGTTGGACGGCGATTTCACTTAAGCGCAAGCCTTCCACGCGACGCAAGAGAAACACCGCCCTCAGGTCGTCCTGCAAGCGATCGATGTCGGCGCACGCCGCTTTCAACTGAGCGGCCACTTCCGGCGACACGGTCCGCGCCGGCAGATGTTCCAGATCGGCCGAATCTTGATTCAGAAAACCCAGACGGGACATCATGCGCCGGCGACGAAAGATCTTGTGCGCGGTGCCCACCACGATGGCGGACAGCCACCGCCCGAACGACTCGGGCGTTTTCAAGTTGTTCAGCGACCGCTGCGCCTGGACGAAGCTGTCCTGAATCAGATCCTCAAAGTCCGAGTCCTTGCCCATCAGAACCAGCGCCAGAAGGCGAACCCGGGGACTGTGGCGCCGAAAAAGGATCTCGAGTGCGTCGCCGGCGCCACGCTGGGCTTGGACGACAAGCGCGGCGTCGGTCGGCCCGTTGTCCGATGTAGCCATGACCATCCGAACCAGACACTGAATAGACGCGTCCGTGTCGATGGACAGGCAGCGAAGCTGATCCGTGGCCAGGCGACTGTTCGGCAGACCACTGTGACAATGAAATCGCCTCTCTGGATCTAATTGGCTAAATGCAGATGTCCAGCGTCTGCCTCGTCGACGCGGCGATCGACCGCCACGCGCGTCTCGACCTCGATGCCGTGGGTCAAGGTTCGAGCGACGGGACAGGTCTCGGCCGCGTGCTGGAGACGAGCGGACCCGATCTCGTCGAGATCGCCGACCAGCGTGACCAAGCGTCGAAAGAGGTGACCGCGGGGCGTCCTCGACTGGGTCAGCGTCACCTCGACGTGTTCCAGCGCGAGGTGATACTTGGCCGCCG
>DASXQB010000097.1:0-16021 GCA_036493295.1 Polyangia bacterium
GTCAGCGCCGTCCGCAAAAGTCCGCCCTGCAGCGTGCGGTCCCAGAAGGCATCGAAGTCGGTCTCCACCGTCTGGCGCGGAAAGATCGCCTCGCGCCAGAACGATCGAACGAAGTCGTGGTGGCTATCGCGGCCGCCCAGCCAGCGCAACAGGCTCTCGGGTGCGGCGCGCGTGCCGAACAGCGGGGCGATCAGCGGCTGCGCCAGGCTCAGCGTGTCCTCGATCGGTTCGGCGTCGCCCCACGATTCAAGGAAATGATGATCAGGGCAGATGGCCTGCACGTACGCGCTGGTCTCGTCGACGTGCGAAGCGAAAGCGATCGACAGCGGCACGTGCTTCAGCCCCTCCAGAAACGCCGGCCCGTCGGGGTGGTCATAGCCGGGGTTGGCGCCGTAGATCATCAGCGCGCCCACCTGCCCGTCGGTCATCTGGGCGATCAGCGTGGCCAGCGCCGCATCATCGCCTTGCCGCTGCAGCGACGGGCGGGCCACGTCGACGGTGTGGCCGATGTTTCCCAGGAGGATGTTCATCCCGGCGACCAGCGTCTGCGTGTCGGCATCGCCGCTGCCGCTGACCACCAACGAAACGCCGCGCGCCCGCCAAAGATGATCGGCGATGGCGTCCAGCTGCTTTGGCGAAAGACCCTCTTCCGTCAGCGGATCGTCCGCTACCGGAAAATTCGCCGCGGCGACCGCGCCACCCGCCCGTTGCGCCAGGCGCGCATACAAAGCCGCCGCCACCGCGCCCAGCGCCGACGGCGGCACCGGCAGGCGCAGATCGGCATTGCTGCCGGTGACCGAATAGCCCGATTCGATCTGAACGTGCATCGCCGGTGCCGCGCCGCTGGCGCGACGGATGGCGGCGTACCCGCGGGCGAACTCGACCGGCGACAGCCAGGTGCCGAGAAAATCCGCCTCCAGCGCCACCACCACGCGCGCCTTGTCGAACCGGTAGTGCGGCACCACCGCGCGTCCGAACGTCCGCCGGGTGGCTTCGCGCAAGGCGCCGGCCGAGACGGCGTCGACCACCACGTGTCGAAAGTTGGGATAGCGCCGAGCCCAAGCGGCGATCAGCGCTCGCGTCGACGGGCTGGTGATGGTGCCGGACAGAAGAACGATCTGCTGACCGCCGGCCCCCGCGCCGCCGGGCGCGCCCAGCGATGACAGCGCCGCGGCCACCCGCTCGTCGATCTCCGCCCAGGTCGACGGCTGGCCGTTCCAGTGTGGCCCGCGCAACCGAGAGCTGTCGTACAGCGACAGCAGCGCGGCTTGACCGGTGGCGCACGTTCCTCCACCGAAGAGCGGCGAGTCCGGGTTGCCGTCGATCTTGATCGGTCGTCCGTCGCGCTGTTTGACCAGCAGGGTGCACGACGACGGACACGCGCCGCAGGTGGTGGCGTACGTCAACGAAACCCCCGGCACCATCTCTGGCGTGGCCATCGGCAACGGGATGGCGTGCATGACCGGCGCGCGGCAGCCGGCGCCCAGGCCGACGGCGCCCAACGAAAATCCCATCAGCGACAAGAAATCGCGCCGCGATGATCCGCTGTCGTCCCCTTCATTGTCGGTGTCAGTGTCGGTGTCGCCGTCGCCCAGGCGCGGTCCGCGACCGATCTGCAGCAGCTCGGCGTCGACCAAGCGTTGCGCCTTGGCCCCGGTGCACGTCGCTTCGCTGTTCGCTGGGCGATCGCCGTTGCCTGGTTGCTGGTGATTCATTCCGTCTCCGCTCAGTAGTGGCAGCTGGCGCAGTCCAGCCCGGCTGTCGGTTTCGGGCGCGCTTCCAAACCCTGCACCGCGCGCTCAAGACCCGACCCGGGCAAATGTGCGTTGCTGCGATGACAGTCCAGGCAGAAACCCATGGTCAGCGGGGCCACCTGGGCCACCCGATCCATCTGTTCGACGGCGCCGTGGCAGCGCTGGCAGGCCACCCCCGAAACCACGTGCTGGCTGTGGTTGAAATAAACGTAGTCGGGCAGGTTGTGCACCTTGACCCAGGCGATGGGCCGGCCCAGCTGCACCGACTCTTTCAGCTTTTCGATCTCGGTGGTCTGCTTTTCCAGCAGGCTGTGGCAATTCATGCAGACGCTGGCTGACGGAATCCCGGCGTGGCGGCTGGTGCGCGCGCCCGAATGACAATAAAGACAGGCGATCTTGTTGTCGCCGGCGTGCACGCGATGGGGAAAGGCGATCGGCTGTTCGGGTTCATAGCCCTGGTGCACGCCCAGGCGCGAAACGTCCGAGTAGACCAGTCGCGTCCCGAGCGCCAGGCCCGCCACGCTGAGCAACACCGCGGGGAACCGCACGGGTGCTTCTAGCCGCCTCCTTCAGCGGACAGCGTGGGCACGTCCGGTTCGGTGTCTCCCGGTGTCCGCTGCGCCGCCAGCCCGGCGAAGATTTCTGGCGGAGCGGCCACCGCTGAGGGACGGCGGGCGCGAGCCGCTCGCCGCTCGACGACAACGCGCCGCCGGGTTTCGCGCGCCAGATCCGCCAGATCTTCTTCGGGCCACAACCAATCGCGAAAGCGTTGCGGGCGCGACCGTTGCGCCACCGCGCGTGCCGCCGCGTGCAGGGCCGCCGCCGGCGCGTCGATCAGCGCCCACAGCGATTGCGCCACCGCGCCACCGAGGCGACTCGGCGGCAAGCTGGCAATCGCTCCGAACGTCGCCGCCAGGTGCAGGCGCGCGGCGAAAGGAATCCCCGCCAGCAACGACGGCGACGGCCGGCCTTGAACCAGCGTGCGAGCGTACGGTGCCACCGTCGCCGCGCCCCATAGTGACGCCCAGCGAAAGCGCGCCGCCGCGTAAAGGCCGCAGCAAAGCGCCATCAGCAGCGACGAAAGAAAGACCGCGTCGGCGATCTCGGCGCGCCGGGTGCCGCGCGCGCTGCCGAGGTGACGGCGCAATCCACTGATCACGCCAGCCAGCGCCGTCAGACCAAGCAGGAAGCCGGTGCATTCGATCAGATAAAGACCATTGCGCGTGTGAGCCCAGCGGGTGATCACCCCGGGCGCCGCCAGCAAAAGACCATGTCCCGCCAGCAACGCCAGCAACGCCCACCGACCAAGCAGCCCGGTGCCCAGCATGTCCCAACCGTCGATGTTCGACGGCGTCACGGCTTGCGCGCGCGCCGCCAGTATCAAACGCAGGCCCAGCCCCACGGCGGCCACGCCCAGTGCCACATACGGAACGATCCCGAACAAAGCTGCCGCATTCACGGGTTCTCTCCTTCGCTGTCGTCGATCGCCACGCGCCGCAGATATCCTTTGATCGCGAACGATTCCTCCGGGGCCAGGTAGTGCGTGGACTCGCTCTCCGGTGCGCGTCCGGTGCACGGGCGTTTGAGAAACAGCGTCAACGCGCGATCGCCAAAACGCCGGTACGTGTCGGTCAGCTCGGGGCCCAGCGTGCCGCCGGCGCGGACGCCGCGCTCTTCCACCACGTGGCAGGCGCCGCAGGCGGTTCCGCCGTAGGTCAGGCGTTCGCTGCCGTCGAACAGTCGACGGGCGTGCTCGACGTCGGCGGCGGTGGCCAGCTCGGCGCCGCGCTCGTCCGGTTCCTTTTGTTCAGGGCCATTGCCGGCGAACCAATCCAGGATGCCGGTGATTTGCGTCTCGGAGAGATCGGACCAATCGGGCATTCGTTGCTGCTTGAATTGCGCGAACAACGTTTGCGCCGTGGTGTCGCCACCGCGAATCACACTCTGCGACGATCGAATGAAACGCAGCAACCACGGGCGGCCCCGTCGTTGCGTGACGCCTTTCAGATCCGGTCCGACTTTCACGCCCCGGCCAAAGGTGTGGCAGGCCGAACAACGTTGGTTGAAGATCCTTTTCGCTTCGACCGTCTCTGCCGCGTCCGCCGTGCGGTTGATTACAACAAACGCCAGCGTGAAGAGAAAAAACAGGGAGACAACCGAAAGTAAAACCGAGCGAGTCGTGACGTCCTCCTAGCTGACGATGCCGGATCGGGGGAAGTGATCGCTCCCAGGCATCCAGCAAGCGACGTGCCGCTGTTCGTCAATCAGATTGTCGTGATTTGCCGCGGCCGCGCCGGAATCGACAGTCTCCCGATCCCTTGCTTTCACCCATAGGGGCCTCGCATCGATGCCAGGGCAGCGACGGGGATCGGCGCGCTTTTTCAGCGTTCGCGCTTACGGCGCAGACCGTAACGGTCGAGCAAACGCACCATGTGCACGCGGTCCATCTCGGCGGCGCTGGCGGCGGCGGTGATGTTGCCGCGTTTCCAGGCCAGCATGGACGACAGATATTCTTGTTCGAACTGGCCCACCAAGCGGGCCTTCGCCACCTTGAACGGCTCGGCGCAACTGGTCGGCGCCGACGGTCCATGCGCTGGCGACGTCTCGTCCGAATCGAAGCCGAAGGTCACGATGCGTTCCACCGCGTTGCGAAGCTCACGAATGTTCCCCGGCCACGTGCGCCCGACAAACCGTTCGTGCAGCAATTCGTCCAGCGGCCGCGACACCCCGTCGGCCTCTTCGTGGCGACGAAGAAAATGCCGGATCAAAAGCGGAAGGTCCTGTAGGCGTTCGCGCAGCGGCGGCAAGCGAACCCGAGCCACCGCCAACCGATAATAAAGATCTTCGCGAAATCGACCGCGCGCCACCTCACGCCGCAGATCGCGGTTGGTGGCGGCAATGATGCGCAAATCGATGGGCACCGGGCGCGCGCCGCCGATTGGCTTCACCTCGCGGCGTTCTATGGCCCCCAAAAGGCGCGGCTGTAGATCCAGATCCAGCTCCCCGATCTCGTCGAGGAATAGCGTGCCGCCATTGGCGCTGACGAACGCGCCGCCGCGCGCGTGGCTGGCCCCGGTGTACGCGCCTCGTTCGTGACCGAACAGTTCAGACTCGATCAAGGATCGGGCGATCGATCCGCAATCGACGACCACGAACGGTCCCTTGGCGCGCGCGCTGGCGTCGTGCACACCTTGCGCGGCCAGCTCTTTGCCTGTGCCGCTTTCCCCCTCCAGCAGCAGCGCGGTGTCGCGTTCGGCGATGCGGGCCAGGCGTTCCATTACCGTGCGCATCGCCGCGCTGTCACCAACCAATGCGCCCAAACCCGGCGGCAACAAATCGGGAACAACCTCCTGATCGCGCGTTCCCCCGAACAGAATCTCGCAGCAGCCGATGCGAAAGCGCACCGAAGCGCCCAACACCACCTCGCGCACGCGTACGCCGCTTAGCCAAGTCCCGGTGCGCGAGCCCAGATCGCGAAGCACGATCTGCTGGCCCTCGCGCACGATCTCGCAGTGCCGAGCGCAAGCGCCGGGGTCGTGAAGAACCAGCGACGCCTCGGGGTCGCTGCCGATCACCACGCGCTCGTCGCCAATCACCAGCTCGCGCGGATTGGCCAGGCCCATTTCCACGCGCAAACGAAAGCGGCCCTCCACCAGTGAGGGATCCCGCCCGGGCGGACTCAGGAGCGCGGTCGGTTGATCATGCTCTGTCATTCGACTGCTCGAACGACGGGGATTGGCTGGGTGCAAGGCATTGCCTTTCTCCACACGGGGCAATCAACAAAACGCTCTCCGCGGGAGCGTCCGGGTCCAAGCGTAATCAGCGTCGAAGCGCGTGCGAAGGCCGGAGCAGACAGTTTTTCACTCATAACACCGGTGGCACAAAGAATGCTGCCTATTTTTCTCAATGATCAACAAATTCGTTCCAACAGTTGTTTCTCACTCTCAAACCAATGGTGCGGCAGCTTCGTTAAGCCTCACTACGAAAATTCATTCGTTTGCGCCGCTGCGAGCGGGTGCACCAATGATCGCCGTCTGCGTGCCCATTCTCGTCGCTGCCGTGGGCGCCCTGGCCTCCACTGGTACGGCGCAATTCGTAAGCGGACTCATGGCTGGCGTTTGGTCTGTTATGGTGCCCGCCGCACTGTTCAGTCGCTGGACGGCGCGCCTGCTTCCATTGGTTAGCGCCGGCTTTCTGTGTCTGAGCATTCTGGCGTTGCCCTTTAATTCGGCGGCATTCGTTGGCGACGTATGGGCCGGCTTGGCCATGGCTCTTTTGACCCTGCCCCGCCCGCGCCGAATCCCGATTGCTCACTAAGACGGCGCCAGCACAGGAAATGTTCGCGCCGATATTTCGCCGCGATTATCGCTGCGATCAATTCGATCGCACTCAGACGCCGCCAATGCGGATCAAGGTCTCTATTGATCAAGATCGGGCGGCGGCGCTTCGCCCGGTGTTTCCTGGCTGCGGCGGCGATAAGACTCGCTGTAAACGGCGGAGCGAAATCTCAGCAACGGATCATCGGACATCTCCAGGCCTGGCACCACGCCGGTGGGATCAAAGACCAACCCGTCCGCCGCTTTCTGATCCGGCTCGACTGCGGTGACGGTCAAAGTGCCGGCCAAAATTGTTTGGCGCTCCGCCGGCCAGGCACGCGACGCGTCCACCAGCGAGTCGGACGCCTCCGGAAATTGAAACTGCAGATCCCATTGCACCGGACCCCTGCTCAATCGCTGGCGCATCTCCTCCAGCAAATACTGCGGGGGAAGATCGCCGGATTCACTCGGCGGCACCGAATCGATTCCCGCTCGCGGCAACCAAGCGTAGCGAATCGCTTGTCGATCGGCTTTGCCACTTACCAGGAAATAGGTATGAATGCCGTTGAACCGGGTGCAGCCGAAGCTGCGCGCCGGTTTCATCTTGGCGATCGCTTTGATTGTTGGCAGCACCTGCGGCCGCGTCAGCAGATACGCGATGATCTTGAACGGGTTCGGCTGCAGCGACAGAAATGGTTTCTGCGCGGCGGTGATGCGGAGGAAATCTTCCGGCGTGCGGGCAGGAAAAGCCGGAATGTTCACCGCCGCCCAGCTGGCCACCGCGCCCGACGGCAACCCAAACCGAACCCCCAGTCCCAGCGCGCGGCCCGTCGACGATGACTGGCGATCAGGGGCGAAGGGGTTGCCGGCGGCGTTGGACAACCGAATCTGCACCGGCACCGCGGCGCCCTGAAAATGCTCGGCCACCGTCAGCGCCGCCGCCGCGGGCGTGGCCTGAAACGTTCCGCGCACCACCAGCCCGCGGGCGTGGGCGCGCCGATAGCCGGCCTTGGTGCCGGTGGATTCTTCCATTACCTGGATCGCCGGCAGCACCGGCAGCTCTTGGTTGTTCGCGGCCATGGCGGCACCATAGCAAACCGGTGGCGGCGAGGTTCCCAGACCTCCGCCGGCCGATCGAGAAGACCCCCCACCTTGGACATGGGCGCTCAAGATGATAGGAAACCAGCCGCGGCCCGGACCGCCTTGTCATGATCGATCCGCAGATTCCTCTTCGACAGCGCATCCGTTCGGCGGTGGCCGCGGCCTTCGGCAACGAAGCCGCGCAACAGGACGCCGGCATTCACCGCTCGGCGCACGCCGACTATCAAGCCGACGTGGCGATGGCGCTGGCCCGCCGCCTGAAAAAATCGCCGCGCGACGTGGCCACCGCCATTGTCGAACACCTGCCGCCTGACGAGCTGATCGCCGCCGCCACTTTGTCCGGCCCGGGGTTCATAAACCTCACGTTGCAAGCGACGGCAATCGATGAACGCCTGACCCGGATGCTGGGCGACACGCGCCTCGGCGCGCCGATCTCGGCGGACCCGGAGACGGTGGTGGTCGACTATTCGTCGCCCAACCTGGCGAAGGAGATGCACGTCGGCCACCTGCGCAGCACGGTGATCGGCGATTGCATCGTGCGGCTGCTGTCGTTTCAGGGCCATCACGTGATTCGCCAGAATCACATCGGCGATTGGGGCACGCCGTTCGGCATGTTGATCGAACACCTGCTGGATCAAACCAGCGTCGACGCCGAGGCCGACATGGAAGAGCTGGTGGCGTTCTACAAAGCGGCGCGGGCTCGCTTTGATCAGGACCCAGGCTTCGCCGAGCGCGCCCGTCGCCGGGTGGTGTCGTTGCAAGCGGGCGATCCCGACACGCTGGTGCTGTGGCGCCGCCTGATCGATCTGTCGGTGCGCCACTTCACCGTGCTTTACCAGCGGCTGCAGGTGACCCTGCGACCGGAAGACGTCGCCGGCGAGAGCCAGTACAACGACGCCTTGCCGGGCGTGGTCGCCGACCTGCAACAAAAAGGATTGGCCGTCCTCAGCGAGGGGGCGATCTGCGTTTTTCCCCCTGGCTTTACCGGCCGCGAAGACGAGCCGGTGCCGTTGATCATCCGCAAGCAAGACGGCGGATACGGATACGCGACGACAGATCTGGCGGCCCTGCGCCACCGCATAGGCACGCTGCACGCGAAACGAATCATCATCGTGGTGGGCGCGCCGCAAGCGCAGCACCTGGCCATGGTCTTCGCCGCCGGCCGCCTGGCCGGCTGGGTTCCCGACGATGTGCGCCTGGAGCACGTGGCGTTCGGATCGGTGCTGGGCCCGGACAAGAAAATGTTCAAGACGCGGGTCGGGGAATCGGTCAGCCTGGCGGCGCTGATCGACGAAGCGATCGAACGCGCCGCCAAGACGGTGGCGGAAAAAGCGCCCGAGCTGCCGGCCTCGGCGCAAAACGCCATCGCCAATGCAGTCGGAATTGGCGCCATCAAGTACGCCGATCTCAGCAGCGAGCGGATCAAGGATTACGTCTTTGACTGGAACCGCATGCTGTCCTTCGAGGGCAACACAGCGCCGTATTTGATGTACGCCCACGCGCGCATCCGATCGATCTTGCGCAAGGGCGGCGTCGACGATCGCTGGCTGTCCGGCCCGGTACGGATCGAGACGCCGGAAGAGCGCGCGCTGGCCCTGCAGCTACTCGACTTTGCGTCGACCGTGGAACGGGCCGGCGAAACGCTGCATCCGCACCGGATCTGTCTTTACGTGTACGAACTGGCCACCGCGTACACGGCGTTTCACGAAAATTGCCCGGTGCTGAAAGTCGACGAACCGACGCGCACCTCGCGCCTGGCGTTGTGTCAGCTGACGGCGCGCGTGCTGGCGCAGGGATTGGACCTGCTGGGCATCATGGCACCCGAGCAGATGTAGCGCCGTCGTTGGCGACCGCGCCAGGTGATGGTGGCACCCGCGCCGCCCGCCGCCGCAGCCAGTAAAGACCGGCCGCCGAGATCGCCATCGCCAGGCAGAAAAGCGTCACCGTGCGCGGCTGCGGATCACGCAACGCCTGGCCCAGGCTGTCGGCCAGCAACATGAAGGCCAGCATGCGCGGCAACAGACCAAGGGCGCTGCCAGCCAAGAATGCCAGCGTCGGGATCTCCATCGCGCCGGCGGCGACGTTGAACAGCGTGAAGCTGCCGAACGGCAGCAGGCGGGCCACCAACACTGCCAGGAACCCGCGGCGCCGCAGTCGCGCGCACAGCGCTTGAAAGCGCGGGCCCTCCAACCAGCGAACGCGGCGACGACGCAGCAGCCGCCCGCACGCGTGCGTGATCCAGCCGGCCAACGACGTCGCCAGCAGGCCGTAGACCAGACCGCGCAGCGGGGAAAACACCAGCGCCGTCGCCACCAGCAGCGGCGTGATGGGAATGAAGACCAGCGACCCGGCCACGAACGCCGCCAGCACCCAAGGCAAGGCGAATGGGCTTTCGCGCACGGTCGCGCCCAGCGCGACCAGCGCATCCACGCGCGCGTACGACCGCAGCGGCGTCAGCAGCCACAAGGCCAGCACGGCCAGCACAGCCGCGCCGGCCGCCGCATAGCCAACCGCCGATCGCCGCGCTGGCCGCGTTGATTGCGCGACGGTGGCTTTCGGCGGGCCTTCGTTGATCATGATTGACAGTCGCCGCCATCGCACACCAGATCAGGAGCGCACGCAAGAACGGCTTTGCCTGGCCGCACCCGCATGACCATTTTCCTTCGCACCTTCATCCTCGCTGCGCCGCTGTTCGTCACTGTCTTCATCGGGTACGTGATGGGCCGCCTGCCATTCTGGCGCTCGAAGTGGACGCAGTGGGGAAACAAATTCGTCTTCGCCGTGGCCTTGCCGGCGCTGTTGTTTCGCATGATGAGCGATCTGTCAGCGCTGCCCGCGGTCGACGCACGTTTTCTGCTGGCCTTCTTCGGTGGCTGCTTCGTGGTCTTCGCGCTGGGACGCCTGCTGGCGGCCAGCGCGTTCCGCCTGGACGGCGTGTCGCAGTCGGTTTTCGCCCTGGGCGGGATCTTCTCCAACAACGTGCTGCTCGGGTTGCCGCTGGCCAAGCTGGTGCTGGGCGACGCCGCGCTGCCGTCGGTGGCGCTGGTGCTGGTGTTCAATTCGCTGACCCTGTGGACGCTGGTGTCGGTGTCGGTCGAATGGGCGCGCAACGGTTCGTTCACCCCGCGCGGCCTGGGAAAAACCGCGCTGGCCGTGCTGACCAATCCGATCGTCGCGTCGATCGTCGGTGGCACGTTGTTCGGTCTTTGCGGCCTGCACCTGCCGGCGCCAATCGCCTTTGGCCTGGCCGCGGTTGGCAAACTGGCCACGCCGATGGCCCTGCTGGTGCTGGGCATGGGATTGGTCGAATACGGCGTGGGCAAGGGCTGGCAGCAAAGTTTGACCATCTGCGCGCTGAAGCTGGTGGTGCAGCCGCTGGTGGTGCTGGGCCTGGCCCGTGCCCTGCATTTGCCGCCGATGGAGACCAAGGTGGTGGTGCTCCTGGCGTCGATGTCCGTCGGCGCCAACGTCTATCTGATGGCGGTCCAATTTCAGGCGCTGCAGGCGGCCGTGGCGGGAAGCCTGGTCCTTTCAACAGCGATGGCCGCAGTGACGACACCCCTGTTTATGGCGCTGCTCGGCTGAGAGTGACAGTGACAGTCGCATCTCACTTTGCGATATTTCGTTCGGTTTATTTGTGCTTGATCTCGACGTTGCCGAGATCGTAGGAAAAGTTGCTCCATCCGTCGCACAGCACGGCGCTGATCGGGCGCGTGCCGTTCGCCCACGCCGACGTGTCGATGTCGGCAGCGAACGAGCCCGGCCGATCCATCAGCAACGTCATGTCGCCGACCTTCAGAACGCCCAACACCGATTCACCGTCGGGATCGTCGATGACCGCGGTGAAGGTCAGCCGCTTGTCCACGATCGCGGTGGCCGCCGACAGCTGAATCTCCGGCCGCCGGTCGTCGCGGTTGGGTAAACCCTTCGGTGGGTCGGCGACCGACGCCCAGCGGGTGATGGTCTCGCGTTCCCAGTCCTCCAAGGGAAGGGCCGGGGCCGGCGGCATGCGGCCGCGCTCGCAGGTGGGCGGCGGCGTGATGTCGACCTTGATCAACGCGGCCAGGCCGTGGCCCAGGATCGGCGCGGTCAGCGCCTGCGCGGCATCGCCACACACCGCCGTGGTCATGTCGTAAAAATCAAAACGATAGTACGTGTCGCCGACCGCGCCGGTGACCGGCGCCGTGTCGCCGTGGCAATGGATGCACTCGGCGCGCAGGATCGGCTCCACGTCGGCCCAGGTCGGATTGGCGGGCACGGCGGGCGGTCCGCCACAAGCGGCGTCCAAAAACACGGCCGTGATCGCGCAGGCGAAAAGCATCCGCCCGGATCGCATCGCTGTCGCCAACGCCGTCATAGGTAGTAATGAATCTGAGCCAGGAACGTCTTGGCGGTCGCGCCGCCCGACGGAAATTGCAGACGCCCCATCATCTCCACTTCGACGTGGGCGTAGGGAAACCAGTTCACGAACAGCGAGGCGGCGTTCCAGGCCGAATCGCGCACCTGCAGATCGACCTGGTTGCGCTCGCCCAGCGCGGTGAGCAGCAGACCACGCAACGGCGCCACCACCGCGCCCGCCGCCGCCACCAGTTGGCCGCGCGTGCCCACCGCGTCGCTGTCGAACAACATCTGCACGACGTCGACCTCGGCGATGAACATGGTGCGGGCCGGCGGCAGCCAGTATTTTCCCACGCCGCCGAGAATGAAGCGGGTGACGCCGGGGCCCGACGCCAGCCGGGTCTGCGCGCCCAGCGCCAGTTGATCGGACAGCAGGCGGCGTTCGAAGTAGACCGCCAGACCTTTTTCGTCGCTGCCGATGTGACGGATGAAATCCGGGGCGAACAAGGTGGCGTGCAGCTCCCACGCTTCGTAGACCGCGCCGGCAGACAGGTTGTACGACTCTTCCAGCTGGTTGAATCCCAGGTCGCGGCGGATGTACGTGATGTGCTCGGCCAGGCGCAACCCGAAGGGCGCGAAGAATCTTCCGGCGCGCACGTAGGGGCCCAATGCCTCGGGCTGCCACATCAAGTAATGCTCGCGCGAGATAAAGCGCGATACGTACAGCGGCTGGTAGTTTTGATCCGGCACGATGTCCGCGCCGCCGCGTTCCTGGCCGCGCACGCCGCCGGTGGCGTAGATCGACAGGCCAACCGGCAAAGCGAAGCGCGCGTAGAGATCGGCCTGCATGGGAAACGCCGCCCACGTCGGCCCGTTCGGATCTTGCACGTCGTTGGCCACCAGGGCGCCGCGCAGATCGCCGCCCAGGGCCAGCCACGACGGCAGCGCCGGCAGCGCCCCGTGCAACAGCGCGCCGTTGCCGCCGAAGGTGGACAGATCCTCACCGGCGGCGTCGCGGCCGTAACTGTTGATGAGACCACCACCCGCCGGAGCGTAGTGACATTGGTTGCAGCGCACCGACCCAGACAGAAGCTGCCACTGCGGGTAGGCCTGCGCGGTCGAAGACCGCAACACGAACGCGACCAGCAGAGCGGCGGCGCCGACGAAGACCCGACCAAGCACGCGCGCCATCTCAGCCGTCATCTGAGCCCGCTCCCGGGGCCGTGTCGGCCGGTTTGGTCTCGGCGCCGGCTTCGCTGCCCGCGCTGTCGCCACCGCCGTCCGTGCCGGCTTCCGCGTCCGACGTCGCGCCGTCGCCGGCGCCGCCGTCCGCCGCGCTGTCGACGGGCACGGTGGCGTCGCGTCCGGTGTCGTTGACGTTCTGGCGCGCGCCGTCCAGGATCCATTTTTCGATGAGGGCGATGTCCGCCTCCGGCAGTGGGCGATCGGGCGGCATGCGCGGCGCGCCCGTCGCGCGCAGCATCTGCACCAGCCGCGATTGCGCCGGATCGTACGGCGTCACCAGCGGCCGGTGATTCCGCTGGCAGACAAATTCATTTCCATACGGGCGGCAACCTTCTGCGGCCGTGCCGTTCGGATCGACGATCCAAACCCACAGGCCGGTCAAGCTGGTGTATCCATGATCGGGCGTCGAAAAATCCAGACCAGACACCGCCGCCGCCTGGCTGTGGCAGCTGGTGGTGGCGCAGTTCGGCTGCATGATCGCCGGCGAGATGTACTCCCACGCCGCCGGCCGATGATCGACGGCGTCTCCGCACCCGGGCACGAGCAGCGACGCAAAGGCGGCGACCGCCATCGCGGCGGCATCACCGCGCAGCGAGTGATGTCTGGTGGTCACACGAAGGTCCGACGTTCAGTCGGACGGCTATATAGCCCGGTTGCCTGTGTCACCAGTGTGACAGGACAGCAAAATCAGCCGCCCCTCCGACGACAATTTTTGTCGCCGCTGAATCACCAACGCCCATCGGTTTTCGAACAGTTCTGTTCGTTTTCCGGAGACTGCCGACACCGCGTGCGCGCGCAGCGAACTGTATAGCAACTGTAACAACCCTGACCACGTACGCCTGATATACGGATTCGCGTGACAGCTACCTCGTACTTCACAGCCTCCGAAAACATCAGCGCGCTTACCGGCTCACCGGACCACGAGGATCATGCGATCCGTCCGACGCGCGCCCGCATCGCCACACCAGCCATGCCGGCTGGTCCTGGCGCGCAAGCCTTCGGCAGCCTGGTGGCGGCGGCGCCCACCATGAATGAAGTGTTCGCCGTGATGCGCCGCCTGGCGCCCACCGACATTACGTTGACCGTGATCGGCGAAACCGGCACCGGCAAGGACGTGGTGGCGCACGCCGTCCACGACGCCAGCCCGCGCGCCGGCGGTCCCTTCGTGGTCTTCGACTGCGGCGCCGTGCCCGCCAACCTGGTCGAGACCGAGCTGTTCGGCCACGAACGCGGCGCCTTCACCGGCGCCCACGCCGAACACGCCGGCGCGTTCGAACGGGCGCGCGGCGGCACGTTGTTCCTGGACGAGATCGGTGAGTTGCCGCTGGATCTGCAGCCGCGCCTTCTGCGCGCGCTGGAGAGCCGGTCGATTCGCCGGGTGGGCGGCACGCGCGACTGTCGCGTGGATCTGCGCATCGTCGCCGCCACCAATCGTGACTTGGCGGCGCTGGTGGCCAACCGAACCTTCCGGCAGGATCTTTATTTCCGACTGGCGGCGGCGGTGGTGCAGCTGCCGCCTTTGCGAGAACGGCGCGACGACATCCCGCTCTTGGTGCCGCGCCTGCTGGTCGATCTGGGTCGGCCGGACGTCACCGTCTCGGATGCAACCCTCGAGCTTTTGCGCGCCCATCCCTGGCCTGGCAACGTGCGCGAGTTGAAGAACGTGCTGGCCTGCGCGCTGGCCTTCGTCGACGCCGGCGTGCTGGAGCCGATCCACCTGCGCTTTGTGGCCTCCACCGGCGATCACTCGCTGCTGGATCGCCTGCCGCTGGGCGGCCACACCCTGGCCAGCGTCGAACAGTCGGCGATCAAGCAGACGCTGGTTCTGACCCGCGGAAACAAGGTTCACGCCGCGCGCATGCTGGGCATCGCCGCCTCCACGCTGTACGAGAAGCTGAAGAAGTACAGCCTGTCTTAGGTCGTTAGGTCTGCGCGGCAGACTGGCGCGACAGACGGCGCCGGCGGGCCAGCGCGACCACCGACGCCGCGCCGGCGAGCAGCGCCACCAGCAGCGGCGCGGAGAACTGCCAGTCGCTCAGGCGCTGCGACCAGCGCGAGAAACGCGCGTCGGTCTGCTGGGTCATCAGCTTGACCGCACCGGCCGGCATGCCGCTGTCGCCGGCCTTGCGAATCAACCGGCGCGCTTCGCCGCTGTCGCCTTTTTGCAACGCCAGCGCCCATTGATAGGAGATGGTGCGCGCATCGCTGGGCGCTGCGGCCGCCAGCGCGGCGGTGCACTCTTCCAGCGCGGCGGTATCTGCCTGGCGCGTGGCCAGCTCGCATTGCAATTGCGACGGCAGCGTCTTGAGATCGGGTTGCGCGCGCAGGTGGGCGATCACCGCCTTGACCTCGTCAGCGTCCTTGGGCGCCAGCGCGCCGGGCGTCGCCAGAACCAGCCGCACGAAGCGGGCATAGTCATCGACGGTGACGCCGGGCAGACCGATCGCCGTACGACAGGCGACGATGGCAGCCGGGCCCTGGTTGGTTTTTTCCAGCAACTGGCACAAACGGGCGAAGCCGATCGCGCGCTCGGGAACTGCCTTGGCCAGCGCCCCGTAATAGCGAAGCGCCGCTGTGGTGTCGCCGGCTTTGGTGGCGGCTTGTCCGTGGTCGAGGAGGTCTTGCACGAAATAGCCGAACTCAAGCGGGTGGGCGTCGCGGACGGCTGGCGACGGCACGCTGGCAACCGGGTCGACGTCGTCGAGGGCGAAACGGTGATGGGCGAACGGATCGACGGGCGGCGCCTCGGCCTCGGCCTGGGCACGCCCGATGAGCACACTCAGCAACGCCGCTGCGAGGACGACCCACGACATTCGCTGGCGCTTATAGCAGCGCGATCGCGCCGGCAATGTGACGTTTGAGCGGCGGCTGAGAGACGCGCCGGTGACTCTTCGAAAATCGGAAACCGATTCCGAAAAGCGGTCGCCCCGCATCGCCGCCGACGCGCTATCAGCGCGCAATCGCAAGAGGCACCCGTGGCATGGATATTGGTTCGGCGCGGGAGCACCGCGGTTTTCGCGGCTGGGGAGTTCCATGTCTCGGACGCGGTCAAATTGGGCGTGGGTGACGTTGTTGATAAGTCTGGGCACAGCGATCGGCTGCACCGACGATTCGATCACCCCGCCCAGGGCCAGCGGCGGACCGTTCAGCACCATCGACGTCCAATCTGACGACGCCGGCGCATCCAGCGGCGACGTGGCGAAAGACGCGCCCAAGACCGACGCCAAGACTGACGGTCCGGCCAGCACCAGCGACGTCAAGGACGCC
>DASXQB010000098.1:0-18617 GCA_036493295.1 Polyangia bacterium
TTTGAGGGGTCCTGACGAATGGCGATGGAGCTCAAACAAAGCCTGAAGTTGTCGCAGCAGCTGGTGATGACGCCCCAGCTGCAGCAGGCGATCAAGCTGCTGCAGCTGTCCCGGATGGAGCTGGTCGACATGGTCCGGGACGAGATGCTGGAAAATCCGATCCTGGAGGATTCGGTCGAGTCGGCGAACGAGCAGGCCAAAGGTGCCGAGCAGACCGCGCCGGTGGAAGCGGCGTCGCACGACGTCGAGCGCGTGGGCGAGACCGAGATGCCGATGGTCGAGATCCCGCAGGAGAAGGTCGATTCGACTTCCGAGGTGAAGGCGGACACGCGGTCGGGCGAAGCGGTCGCCGACTTTGACTGGGAGACCTACCTGGATAACCAGGCGCAGGCGGCGCCCATGCCGTCGTACAAGTCGAACAACGAAGACCTGCCGTCGCTGGAATCGACGCTGACCCGCGGCACGTCTCTGTTCGATCACCTGGAATGGCAGCTGAAGCTGTCGCACTTCACGTTGCTGGAAGACGGCATCGCCATGCTGATCATCGGCAACATCAACCCCGACGGTTACCTCGAGGAGCCGCTGGACGAGCTGTCCGAAGAGGCCGGCGTCGACGTCGCCCTGGCCGAGTCGGTCCTGCGGCGCATTCAAGAGTTCGATCCGGTAGGCGTGGCCGCGCGGTCGCTGGAAGAGTGCCTGATGATCCAGGCGCGGCACATCGGCGCCGACGACGACGTGGTGGTGGGCATCATCCAGCGCCACCTGCCCAACCTGGAAAGAAAGAACTACGCCGCCATCGCCAAAGATCTCCTGCAGCCCGTGGAAGAGATCTATGAGGCGGCCAAGGTGGTGCAGACCTTCGATCCCAAGCCGGGCCGGCAATACACCTCGGACGAGCCGACGTACATCACCCCCGACGTCTACATCCACAAGGTCGGCGACAAGTATTTCGTGGTGGCCAACGACGACGGCCTGCCCAAGCTGAAGATCTCCGATTTCTATCGCACGGCGCTGGCCGGCGGTTCGAAGGCGCGCGAGTACATTCAAGAGAAGCTGCGCAGCGCCCAGTGGCTGATTCGTTCCATCCAGCAACGGCAGCGCACCATCGTGCGGGTGACCGAGTCGATCCTGAAGTTCCAGCGCGACTTCTTCGACAAGGGCACCGCCCACTTGAAGCCGCTCATCTTGCGCGACGTGGCCGAAGACATCGGCATGCACGAATCGACGGTGTCGCGCGTGACCACCAACAAGTACGTGCACACGCCGCAGGGGATCTACGAGCTCAAGTACTTCTTTAACTCGGGGATCACGCGCACGGACGGCGACGACCTGGCCTCGGAGGCGGTGAAGCTGAAGATCAAACAGATCATCGGCCAGGAGAACGTCAAGCACCCGCATTCGGACCAGAAGATCGTCGAGCTTCTGCGCGACCAGAACATCGAGATCGCGCGGCGCACGGTGGCCAAGTACCGCGAACAACTGCGCATCCTCTCGAGCAGCAAGCGTCGCCAGGTCTACTAGACGCGGCCGAGCAGAGTTCGGTCTCCTGGCTGAAATACGTGCGCGAGCAAGTGCGATCAAGTCGATCGCTGTGAACGACACCACAAAAAGGCGTGCGCGGTGGGCTTGTGCGTGGGGGGCGTGTTAGGGTCGGAGCGTGCCGGTGAGCGGAAAAATGAAGGCTCGGGTCGTCTTGTTCGTGCTGGCGGCGTTGATGTTGTTCGTCGGTGTGCAGGCGCTGCGGGTGTGGTGGTTTCACGGCTATGCGCGCGGGACCCGCACCGGCGTGATTCGCAAGATCTCGTTCAAGGGCCCGCCGTATTGCAAATACATGATGGGCGAGATGGCGCTGCAAGGAACCCTTCCCGGGCAGCCGGTGGAGATCTGGGAGTTCTCGGTCGACGACGAGAAGCCCGCCAACCCATTGGTGGCGCAGCTGCACGCCGCCGAACGATCGGCGGACCGGGTCACGCTGCAGTACCGCCAGGACTTGCATTCGTTATTCCGGTGCACACCGTCCGAGTATTTCGTTACCGGCGTCGAGAAATAGCGGCCCGCCTCCCGGAGTGATCCGGGCGGCACCTTCCAGCTGGCCGAGGAGGGATTTCCCTGAGTCAGTCGCAGTCGCAGACGACCATCGACACTGTCGGGCAGGTCCTTCAGACAATCGACGGCGTCGAGCGTGATCGGCACAGCAACGGACGGCCGTTCGTCACGCTGTCTTGGGCGCAAAGCATCGACGGCAGCATCGCCCTCGAGCCGGGCCAGCGTTGTTCCTTGAGCGGCGGCGAGTCGCTGACCTTGACCCACGCTTTGCGCGCGTCGCACGACGCCATCCTGGTCGGCATCGACACGCTGCTGGCTGACGATCCCGAACTGGGCGTGCGCCATTGGTCGGGCCCCTGGCCGTCGCCGGTGATTCTGGACAGCCGGCTGCGCACGCCGCCCACCGCGCGCCTGCTGGCCTCGGGCGGCCCGCGCCCTATCCGCATCGTGTGCACGGCCTCTGCCGACGAGAGACGCGGCAGCCCGCTCACGGCGCGCGGGGCGCAGATTCTGCGGCTGGCGGCGTGGGCCAACGGTTGGGTCGACCTCGACGCGCTGATGGTCGCGCTGGCGGCGAGCGGGATCAAACGCCTGATGGTCGAAGGCGGCGCCAAGGTGCTGACCAGTTTTCTGCGCGCGCGGCTCGGTGACTATGCAGTGGTGACGGTGGCGCCGCGGCTGCTGGGTGGTCTGGCGGCGGTGGGGACGCTGCCGAACGGGCACCTGCCGCGCCTGTCATCGCCGGACAGCTTTCGCCTGGCCGACGACTTTGTCCTGTCGGGCGCGCTGCGCTGGGGGACGGGGTGAGACGCCGCGCCCTGGTCTTCACCGGGCCGCGGCGAGTCAGCGTCATCGACGAAGAACTGGGTTCGCCGCCGCCCGGCGCGCTGCTGGTGCGCACGCGCGTGTCGGCGATCAGCGCCGGCACCGAGCTGCTGGCATTTCGCGGCGAGCTTCCCGCGGACGTTCCGCTGGATGAAACGCTGCCCGCGCTGGCGGGCGAGGGCGGGCGCGGTGCGTGGACGTTTCCTTTTCGCTTCGGCTACGCGGCGGTGGGCGAGGTGATCGGCGTCGGCGACGGCGTGGCGGCAAGCGACTGGATCGGTCGGCACGTTTTCAGCTTTCAACCGCACGGCAGCGCGTTCTTCGTCGCAGCGGGCGAGGCCTGGCCGGTGCCGGACGGAATCGATCTGGAAAAAGCGGCGCTGCTGGCCAACGCCGAGACGGCGGTCAATCTGATCCTGGACGGCGGGCCGCGGGTGGGCGAACGGGTGGCGGTGTTTGGGCAAGGGGTCGTCGGCTTGCTAGCCACGGCGCTGCTGGTGCAGTTTCCATTGCAGATGCTGGTGGTCGTCGATCGCGTGGCCGGTCGAGCGGCGCGCGGCCGGGCGCTGGGTGCCAGCGCGGCGGTCTCGTCCGTCGAGGATGCGCGCGCTGCGCTCGCCGACGCGGGCGCTGATTTGGCCTTCGAGCTGACCGGCAATCCGCAGGTGTTGAACGACGCGCTCGCCGTCACCGGCCGCGAAGGGCGGGTGGTGGTGGGATCGTTTTACGGTCGCAAGCAGAGCGCCGTCGATCTCGGCGGACATTTTCACCGCGGGCGCATCGCCATCGTCGGCAGTCAGGTCAGCCACATCGCGCCGGCGCTGACCGCCCGCTGGGATCGCCAGCGGCGGCGCGACGTGGCGTGGCAGCTCCTGCGCCGGGTGGACAGTGCAGGCTTTACCAGCCACCGGTTTCCCGTCGGTGAGGCGGCGGCGGCTTACGCTTTGCTGGACGCGGACGCGCCCGCCGCGTTGCAGGTCCTTCTCACCTACGACTGAAACAAGCGAGGCCATCATGAGTCAGTACACCGTCGGCGTGATCCGGGACTTCATCGCCCAGCATTTTCTCTTCGGCGGTGATTGGGGGCGCGAAAATCAGCTGCACGCGCATCACTACAAGATGGAGGTGATCTTCGCCGGCCAGGGTCTGGATCGCCACGGATACCTGCTGGACATCGCGGTGGTGAAAGAGCACCTCGATCGCCTGGTCGATCGCTATCGCGACAAGACCCTGAACGAGCTGCCGGAATTCGCCGGCCAGAACCCCGGCATCGAACCGTTCGCGCGCATCCTGACCGAAGGCATGGTCCGCGCCCTCGAGCCGACCAATCTGACGTCGCTGACGGTCAAGCTGTGGGAGAACGAGGAAGCCTTCGCCACGTATACGGTGACGTTCCCATGATCGGCGTCGGCCGGCGCTGATCGATGCGCCTGGCCTTTGTTGTGCCCGGTGGCCTGCAGCGGGTGTCGGGCGGGTTCATCTATGACCGTCACTTGATCGCGGCCCTGCGGGCGCGCGGCGCCACCGTCGATGTGGTGACGCTGCCGTGGTTGCCGTTTGGTGTGGCGCTGGCCTCCAACCTGGTGCCGTGGTCGCGCGCGCCGCGTGGGTACGACGTGGTGATCGAGGACGAACTTTGTCACCCGGCCGTGGTCGGCCGTCGGTGGCGCGGGCGGGTCGGCGGCGCACCGGTGGTGGCGCTGGTACACAACCTCGCTTGCCGGCAACCGTCGACGCCACACCGACGTCTGCGCGGTTTCATCGAACGCGCGTACCTGCGCGGCGTCGACGGCGTGGCCGCGGTCTGCGCCAGCACCCTGACCGACGTCGAGCAGCTGGCCGGTTGCGTTTCCTTCGGCACCGTCGCGCCCGCCGGCCGTGATCACGTCGCCGCCTACGACGCCGGCGCGGTGGCGGCCCGTGCGCAAGAGCCCGGACCGTTGCGCGTGCTGTTCGTCGGGACGGTGACGCCGGCGAAGGGACTGCATCGATTGATCGACGTGCTTTCGACGCTGGTGAGCGCCGGCCACGACCTCACCGTCGACGTCGCCGGCGCGGTCGATCAAGCGCCAACGTACGCGCAGATGTCGCGCGAACGGCTGGGCGCGCGGCGCTTGCTTGATCGCGTGCGCTGGCACGGCGTTCTGCACGGCGAAGCGCTGTGGTCGCTGTACCGTCGTTGCCACGTGCTGGCGATGCCGTCGGAGCGCGAGGCGTATCCACTGGTGGCCATCGAAGCGCTGGCGGCGGGATTGCCAGTGCTGATCACCGATCAAGGCGGGGCGCGCGAGCTTCTGGCGGCCGGCTCGCACGCGCTGCTTTTGCCGCCCGACGATCAAGCGGCCTGGGCGCAGGCACTGATCTCTTTCGCCTGCGATCGAAACGCGCTGGCCGCTGCTGGACAGTCCGCGCTGGGGCGTTTTGCGGCGCTGGGGACCTGGACCGACGCCGCCGACGCGGTGCTGGCGCTGTGCCGGCGGCTCTGTCACCCGGCGCGCTGATCGCGCCGCCACCGTCACCGCGGCGGTGGCTCGATCGCCGTCGTCGTCGCCAGTCGCCATTCACGCCAGAACAGCACCAACGTCGGCAGCATGGCCAGCGAAGCGACCGGCCACAGCAGCCAGCGCGGCAGCACCGGATAAAGCGCGGTGGCGACGACGGCCATCTGCACGCCCGCGAAGAGCCTCGCCCGCGGGTAAGGCCGCAAGCGCACGCGAAACGTCGGCTTGCGCCTGCGCTCGCGCCGGCGCAAGCCCAGCTGAAACAGCGGATACGCCGCCGACAGCAGCAGGTACCACGGCGGCAGTCGGCCGCGAGCCACCGCCAAAAGCGGCGCCACCACCAGGCCGACAGCGTCGGTGGTGACGTCCAGAGATGCGCCCAGCTTGGTCGCTTGCCGCCGTCGCCGGGCCAGCGCGCCGTCGAGCCAGTCGCCCAACGCCGCCGCCGTGTAAAACGCCCCCGGCAACCAAGCTGCCGCGCCCGCCGCCGGCGGCGCCAGCAAGAAACCGCCCAGCGCGCTGATCAACAAGCCGCGCGCCAGCGTCACCCACGTCGCCGCCGTCAACGTTCCGCCGGGGATCACCTGCGCGTCGTCGGCGGCGACGTTCAAGTCGCGTCGCCGCCACAATGAGGCGCCCAGGAACAACCACACGCCCGCGGCGCCGCTGACGAACCACCCCGTCGCCCAGCTCGACGGAAAAATCGCTGTCGCCGCCGCGGCCACGCTTCCCAGGCCGACGACGATCGTCGCCGCGATGGTTCGCGCCAGGCGGGATTCGTCATTCGTCACCGCCTGCATCTTAACGGCAGTCGCGCTCCGCCTTGCGCGCGCACATTTAACGCCTTCGAAACCCCACGGAAACCGGCGCGGCCGTAAACTATTGTCAGATGATGGCGAAGGATCTGGAGTCGGACTCGTCGATTGTCGTCCACGAACCGGGCAACCGGAGCCTGGACGGGATCTTTCGGCTGATCGAAGTGGCCGGCCAGGCACGCGGGCTTGACGAGGTGTTGGCTGCCATGTGCACCGAGGTGGCCGCCATCGCCGCCAGCGCCGTGGTCAGCATCTATGTGCGTGAGGAAGACGCCGCCGGTCCGGTGTTCACGATGCGCGGCAACGTCGGCTTTCCGTCGGAAGCCATCGGGCGGGTGCGCTTGCGCGTGGGCGAAGGGATCATCGGCTTCGTCGCCGATCGTTTGCGCCCGGTGTCGGTGGCCGCCGCCGATGCCGACGAACACTTCAAATACATCCCGGGCCTGGGCGAGGAACGGTTTCCGGCCCTGCTGGCGGTCCCCGTCTTGCGGGGGATGGGCGCCACCGGTGTGCTGGTTTTGCAGCGCGGACCAATGGCCTCGTTCGCCGCCGAGGAGGTCGTGCTGGCCACCGCGCTGGCAGCAGTGATCAGCCACGCTCTGGAGCGCGCCGAGGGACGCGAGCGCGATCGTCAGACCGACCACGGCGTGGCCCGCCTGCGCGGCGTCTCACTGTCGGGTGGCGCCGCCATGGGACGCGCCGAGGTGTTGCCCACGCTGGCCGCGCTGTCGTACACGAAGGCGCCCGCCGGACCCAATCCCCTGTCGCTGGATGTGGCGTTGCAGCGCTTGCAGAACGAAGTGGGCAAGGCCGTGCAGCGACTCGCCGGGCCGCTGGCGCGTGAGTTGGGGACGCTGGCGCTGATCTTGGAGGACCGCCGCTTTCGCGAGCGCCTGTCTGCCGCCGTGGCTGCGCCGTCTCCGCTGCCGGCGTTGTCGGACGTGGCGCGCGAATATGCGCGCGTGGCGTTCCGCGTGGCCCAAGACGATCACGCTACCGCCGACGCCATGGCCGAACGCGCCGCGGAGATCGAAGATCTGTGCGTCCTGGTCCACGCCGCGACGACGGGCCGCCCGCTGGTGCGCACCGGGGCGATCGTGGTGGTGGAGAACCTGCGCGCGTTCATGGCGTTGAACGCCATCTCGCGCGGCGCGTCCGCCTTCGTGGTCGACGGCGATCTGCCGGCTGATGGCGCCGTGGCCGCCATCGTGCGCGATGCGGGCGTGCCGTTGTTGGGGTCGGTGACCGGGGTGTTCTCGTGGGTGCGGCCGGATCACCTGCTGGTGGTCGACGCCGACGCCGGGACGATCCGCGTGAACCCAGAGGCGACGACAGTCGCCCGCTTCCGCAACACCCGCGGGTAGCGCGCGGCTCAGGCTGCGGCTAGGCCTGGTTTTTCTCGGCGCGGATCGACTTGCTGATCACGCCGGCGGGGCAAACACTTGTCTTATGCGGCGGAACCGCCGACCATGAGACCGAAGTGGCTGTCCGTGCTTCCATCGTTCGCAGCGTGAGAGCAGCGTGCGGGCTGGCTGCGGCGCTGGCGGTGTGCGCGGGCGGCGGCGGGTGCGTCGCCGATCGCTACATCATCGGGGCGTACGACGCGGGCGGGATCGCGCCGGGTGGCGGCGGCGGGGCGAGCGGCGGCGCCGCTGGTGGCAGCGACGGAGGCGCGCCGACGGCGGCGGCGTGCAGCGCCGGCGGCTCGTGTCGGTTCTCCGTCGACCTCAACCTCAACGGTGTGTCGTTCCTGCCTGAAGCGCTGGCGCTGCCGCCGGGGGCGGTGACAGCATCGCTTCGCTATAGCGGCACGCGCGCGGCCAGCGACGGGTGGCACGCCGATCACGGCTCGCTGCTGGCGCCGGCCGCCGGTGTCACCCAGCAGGCGCTGGCCACACCGTTCATCGACGCCACCGTTGCGGTCGGATTGGCCACCGATGCGCCTTCGTTCGTCGCCACCGACGGTGCGGCGGCCGTGTCGACCGGTGATTTTGTGGTCGAGCTGGTTTTTCGCGCCGCGCCCGGGGCGCCCATTGTTGGCCAGGGAACGACTGCCGCGGGCTGGTCGCTGGCCACGAACAGCGCCGGCGCGCTGGTGCTGGCTCTCGGCGACGGCACGCACGCCGCGCAGATCGTTTCGGAAGCATTGTCGGCGCGGGCTTGGTACCACTGCCTGGTCTGGGTGGGCCGCGGGCAAGGCGGACGCATCGACTGTGACGGGCGCGCCGGCGTGCTGACCGATCTGGCCGGCGTCGGCGATGTCAGCGCGGCCAGCCCGTTGACTGTCGGTGGCGCGGCGGGCGGCGCGCTGCTGGGCGTGCAGCTGGCGTTGTTCCAACTTTTCGTTGCCGCGCCGGGCGCCCTCGGTGATCCGGCAAGCTGGCAGGTGCTGAGCCATCAACGGTTCGCCGCGCTGACCGGCGTGTTCCCGCGCCTGGCCACCGGAACCGCGCTGCCCAAGGACGGCTTGCGCGATTCGCTGGCCTACGTGGACATCCAGCAGCAATCGGGCGGCGCGCGCCAGCTGTTCCTGGTGGGCCCGGACTGGCCGCGCATCGCCTGCCGCACCGACGCGGTCGGAAGCAACGGCTGCGGTTATTTCGCCGAGCCGTCGCGCATGCAGCTGGTCGATCCGGATCCGGCCAAGTGGACGCTGACCGAGCTGACGGCCACGCCCGGCGCGGTCACCTTCGTCGACGTCGATCAGACCATGAAGGCGCTGATCCCGTCGACGAACGCCGTCGCGCACACGTTGTTGCGGCACGCGACGTTCAGCGGGCCGCGCCAGGGTCTGTCGTTCTTCGCCCACTCTGGCGCCGGTCACCTGATCGGCGTCGAGGTGGCGGCGCACGGCCAGGCGGTGTTCGACCTTGAAGCAGGAACGGTGGCGACGGCGCCCGCGAACGCCAGCGCGACGATCGAAGATTGGGGCCACCAGATCTTTCGTTGCACGTACACCTTCACCGTCGAAGGTGGAGCGCTGGACTATCGGCTGACGCTGCTGAACGACGCGGCAGCGGCAACCTTTGCTGGAGACGGCAGCAGCCCGTGGATCCATGTGGCCGGCCTGCAGCTGGACGCCAATCGACCCTACTTGCCGTTGTCGCTGATGGCGGTCAATCCGCAGGCGGCGGATCAGCTGACCTATGTGGCGGACGACGGCAACTTGCCGGTTGGCGCGACCGGCTTGCACCTGAGCGTGGCGTTGCCGGCGGGCCCGCGCTTGAACGATCAGGCGATGGTCAACATCAACCGGGGCGGTTCCTTCAACGATCAGGTCAATCTCTATTTGCAGCAAAATCGCGGCATTTTCTACTTCGTCGGCCTCAACGGCACCGGAACCGCCTGGTCGTTCGGGCACACCGCCAATGCCATCGACGGGGTTCGCCACGAGATCGACGCCCAGTGGGGTGGGGCGACCGAGCAGGTGTCAGTGGACGGCGTGGCGATCAGCAAGAACGCCTCGAAGACGGTGGCGGCGCCCACCGGTCTTGACCGCCTGGACGTGGGCTTTTCCCTGAACAGCAGCACATATTTGCAAGGACTGCAGGCCGGCTTGCAGATTCGCGGCCCATGACGCGCGCGCAAGCAACGGTTTCCGGGCGCCGGGTCCACTGTCTGGGAAAGAGAAGGCTCCGTGACTGACCGTGACAACTTGCCGTTGCCCAACCCGCTTCCGGTGGTATCCGGACAACTGACTTTTGACGATGTCTACGACACGCAATTCTCCTTCGTCTGGCGCAGCGTTCTTAGCCGGGGGGTGGCGCGCGCGGCGGTCGACGACGTCGTGCAAGAAGTCTTCATGGTCGTGCACCGCAAGCTGGCCACGTTCGAAGGCCGGTCGTCGATGCGGACCTGGCTGTGGACCATCGTGCGGCGGGTGGTGCGCGATTACCTGCAAAAACACGGGAACGCTCCCACGGGCGAGCCGCTGGTCGACGATCACGCCAGCACCGACCGCGGGCCGGCCGAGCTGCTGGATCAAAAAGACGCCGCCGCCTTGCTGGACAAGCTGCTGGCTCGAATGTCGGATCCGCAGCGCGAGGTCTTCGTGATGTACGAGCTGGAAGAAATGACCGCCGTGGAGATCGCCGAGGCGCTGGCGATCAACGAGAACACGGTGCGCACGCGGCTGCGGGCGGCGCGACAGATTTTCAGCAGCGGGGTTGTGAGCCAGCGGGCCGGTCAAATGTGGGGGGGGTATGGACGATCCAATGAATCTTGAAGCGCGGCGGGTGATCGACCAGGTTCGGTCGGCGCGCACGCCCAGCGCGGACGACAAGGAACGCATTCGCAAGGCGCTGGCCATCGGCGTGGTGGCGGCGGTGGCGTCTGTCCCGGCGACGGCGGCGGGCGCGACCGTCGCGGCCGGCAAGGCCGCCGGCGCGGTGGGGCTCGCCTCCGGGTTGAAGGTCGCGGTATCGGTCGCGGTGATGGCGTCGCTGGGCGTGGGGACGTACTGGCTGACGCGGTCCACGCCGGCTCCTCGGCCGGTGGTGGCGGTGGTGGCGTCCGAGCCGGCGCCGCCCGTCGCGGCCGAGCCGGCGCCGCCGCCCACCGTCGAGCCGACGCCGATCGTCGCCGAAGCTGCGCCGGCGCCTGCCAGTCGCACCGGGCGCGATCCGCTGATGGCCGAACTGTCGTTGCTGCACAAGGCGCAACAAGCGTGGCGGCAAGGCAACTCCGCCCGCGCTCTGGCGCTGGCGCAGCAGCACGCGCGCCAGTATCCGCATTCGGTGCTGGGGATGGAGCGCGATGCTTTGCGGGTGTTCGCACTCTGCGCGCTGGGGCAGCAGGCGCAGGCGCGGCCGCTGGCCAGCGCGATCTTGAAGCGAGCGCCGGGCTCGCCTCTGCGCACGTCGGTGGAAGAAAGCTGCGGCGGACGTTGAGGACCGCCGCCAGGGCGCGGTGGTTTTTCCCCCTGGCGCTGCTGGTGGCGGCATTGCCGGCACCGGCGCTGGCGTCGGCGTCCGCTTCGTCGCTCCCGCTGGATTTTTTCTGGGAGGCGCCGCCCGAGTGTCCGTCGGCGGACGCCGTGCGCGCGCAGCTGGAACGCGTGGTGCGCGTGCGCCGCGGCCGCACGCCGCCGCACCTGACGGCGTGGGCACGCGTCGAACAGCGGGGCGGCCGCTGGTTTCTGCACCTGCGCACCGATCGCGACGGCACCGCCGGGCAACGCGAGCTGGAAGCGCGGGCGTGCGCGCCCCTGGTCGGCGCCGCCACGTTGGTGCTGGGCTTGGCTTTCGGCGAAGGCGTCGAGGTGTCGGCGGATCCGTTGCCGGTGGATTCGCGCGGCGGCGTGACAGCCGTCGAGCCGGAGCCAATGCTCGCGCCCGACGAATCGCTCGCCGCCCCGACGCCACAGGTGCCGGCGTCGCCGGCGTCGCCAACGCCGGCACCGCTGCCGGCCGCGCCGCCATCACCGCCTGATCTGGCGCGCCCGGGGATCATCGCCAGCGACGGCGTCCGTCGCGAACGCGCCCTGTCGTTGCCGCCGCTGCGCTGGGCGCTGGTCGTCGACGGGCGCGGCGCGTGGGGTTCACCGCCCGGGCCGGCATTCGGGTTTGGTCTGGGCGTCGATGCTGGCGGCCGTCGCTGGTTCGGCAGTCTGCGCCTCGGCACG
Organism: Polyangia bacterium; assembly: GCA_036493295.1. Lineage (GTDB taxonomy): Bacteria > Myxococcota_A > Polyangia > Fen-1088 > Fen-1088 > DATKEU01. The sequence goes on from DASXQB010000098.1 coordinate 11,811, forward strand.
GTGCCGCGCGCCGACGAGACCGCGGCGCCGGGCATCACCGCGCGGGTCACCGACGTCGACGGCGCACTGTCCGGTTGCTATCGCGCCGGGGCATGGGCGGCGTCGTCGCTGTCCGTTTGTCTCGGCCTTCAGGCCAGCGCGTTGCGTGTGCAGTCGGTGGGCTCGACCGAGAACAGTCAGGTAGTGGCGCCTTGGTACGCGGTGTTGCCCGCGTTGCGTTTGCAGGCGCCGCTTTATCGTTCGATCTCGGCGGTGGTGCAGGTGGCGGTGGCGACATCGCTGAATCGACCGACGTTCACCATCACCGGCCTCGGCGACGTTTATCGCGTGCCGCGTCTGGCGCCCGCCGCATCGGCCGGGCTCAGTGTCCGCTTGTGACGCACATGCGGGGTAAAATCGATTTTGGCCGGCAACTGAATTTCGTTCACCGGCCCACTCTCGGTTTGTGGCGAACTCACGAGACTGGAATTCGTTTCGTTCTGACGCACACAAACTGACGACACGCGGCCCTCGCGTGGCCGCCTTCGCCGTCGCCGCCTGTTGCACGACGGGCGCGCCGCCAACGCGGACGAGGCGGTGCTGTGACACGGCGGAGCGTCGATGAGAAGGCACCTCCACCAAGGCACGAAGCGGGGCGCGGGAGCGGTTTGGGCGGCGCTGGTTTTTCTGTCGGGCGCAGCGTGCGGCGTCGCCGGCTGCAGTGATCTGCCAGCCGCGGCAGCCGTTGACGGCTCTTCGAGCGGCGGCAGCGGCGGTTCGTCCAGCGGCGGCAGCAGCGGCGCCGGCGGCAGTCCGGCCACGCTCACTGGCAGCGGCGGCACCGCGGTCGCCAGCAGCAGCGGCGGCGCGGTTGCGACAGATGCCGCCAGCAGCGACGTTCCCGCGCGCACCGACGGCGGTAGCGGTGGCGCTGGCGGCACCGTGACCCCGCCGGCCAATCTGCCGAAAGGCCCCAGCGACGGTTGCCAGACGGCGCCCGCGCTCAGCGACACGCCCGGCAGTTGGGTGATGCACAAGATCGACGTTGGCAGCGTGGCCTCCGAATATCTTTCCGGCGGCAAGGAGTACGGCAGCGAAGGCGGCTACGACTTCAGCCACCGCAATTACTTTTTGAAGCTGCCCAAGAACTATGACCACACCAAGATCTATCCGCTGCTGATCTCCGGCGGCGGTTGCGGCGCAACCGATGGCATCAGCGGCAACGGCGGCGGGCAGAACCCGCTGCCGAACGATCAGGACTACGCCATCCAGGTTGGCCTCAGCTATGTCTATCCGAACGGCGCCGGCGCCTGCTTCACCGATCAATATTCCGACACGCCCGACCTGCCGTACTTCGACGCCGTGCTGGGCGAGGTGAAGAAGAGCACCTGCGTCGACACCGGCAACGTCTTCATGAGCGGGTTCAGCAGCGGCGCGTGGGAGACGTACATGCTCAGCTGCGCGCGCGCCGGCGTGCTGCGCGGCGTGGGTACGCAGGCGGGCGGCTTGCGTTCGGTGCGGCCGCCGTGCACAGGCGTGCCGATCGCGGCGTTCTTGACGGCGGGCACCAGCGACGCCAACCCGATCAACAACGTCGATCCGAAGACCGGTTTTGATTCGGGCTCGGCGCCCGCGCGCGACGTCATCTTGAAGACCAACGGCTGCGCCACCACCGACACCACGCCGTACACGTCGGCGCAAGCGCCGGCCACCTGGAACTGCAAGCAGTACACCTCGTGCCCGGCGGCTTATCCGGTGATCTGGTGCGAGATTCCTGGCGGGCACGGCGCCGGTTCGCCGCAAGCGTTCTGGCCGTTTTGGAAGACACTGCCCACGCCTTGATGGCGATCGAAAAGCTGGTGGGCGTTGCAGGGATTGAACCTGCGACTTCGACCGTGTGAAGGTCGCACTCTTCCGCTGAGTTAAACGCCCTGAGATCTTCTTAGCTAGCGCCGCCCGACGAGGATGTCAACTGGGCGGCGCCACCGACGGAGAGCGACGCCGACAAAAAAAGAAAGGCGGCGTGACCCGAGGCCACGCCGCCTTTGCTTCACCGGGCGATCAGCGACCGCTAGGCGTGGATGTCGACGTTCTTGGTCTCGCGGACGAACAAGATCCCGACGACCAGGGTCATGCCGGCGATGATGATCGGGTACCAAAGCCCCGAGTAGATGTCACCCTTGGCGGCCACGATGGCGAAGGCCGTGGTCGGCAGGAAGCCCCCGAACCACCCGTTGCCGATGTGGTACGGCAGCGACATCGACGAGTAGCGGATGCGGGCCGGGAACATCTCCACCAGCATCGCGGCGATCGGTCCGTAGACCATGGTCACGTACAGGACCAGGATGAACAGCAGGAACACGACGAGCGGCTTGTTGATGCGGGCCGGATCGGCCGCGGGCGGATATTGCGCGGCCGTCAACGCCGCCTTGACCGCCTTGCCGAACACGTCGGCCTTGGCCTTGGCGTCGGGGGCGGTGCCGTCGTAGGACGGGATGACCGTGTTGCCGACCTTGATCGAGGCGTCCGTGCCCGAACCCGCTTCGTTCGTGTACGGGATGCCCTTGTTCACCAGCGCCGCCTTGGCGATGTCGCACGGCTTGGTGAACTTCGAGCTGCCAACCGGGTTGAACTGAACCGAGCACTCGTCGGGATTCGCCACCACCACCACCGGCGAGGTGGCGATCGCCGATTCCAGAGCGGGATTCGCCGCGTGGGTGAGGCCCTTGAAGATCGGGAAGTAGGTCAACATGGCCAGCGCGCAGCCGACCATGATGATCATCTTGCGGCCGATGCGATCCGACAGCACGCCGAAGACGATGAAGAACGGCGTCCCGATCAGCAGCGAGACGGCGATCAGGATGTTGGCGGTCTGCGCATCAACCTGCAGCGTCTTGGTCAGGAAGAACAGCGCGTAGAACTGCCCCGTATACCAGACCACGGCTTGCCCGGCGGTGAGACCGAGGAGCGCCAGGATGACCACCTTCAGGTTGCCCCATTCGCCGAAGCTCTCGCGCAACGGCGCCTTCGAGCTGCGGCCTTCGTCTTTCATGCGCTGGAACACCGGGCTCTCGTTCAACTGCAAACGAATCCACACCGACACCGCCAGCAGCAACGCGGAGACCAGGAACGGGATGCGCCAGCCGAACGAATCGAAGTCCTGCGGCGAGAGGAGGCCACGGCAGGCCATGATCACGATCAACGACAAGAAGAGTCCCAGCGTCGCCGTGGTCTGAATCCACGAGGTGTATGCGCCGCGCCTGTTCGCCGGTGCGTGCTCGGCGACGTAGGTGGCGGCGCCGCCGTACTCGCCGCCCAGGGCCAGACCTTGCAGCAAGCGCAGCAAGATCAAAATGACCGGCGCCGCGAGCCCGATGCTCTTGTACGAGGGCAAGCAGCCGACGATGAACGTCGCCGAGCCCATGATCAAAATGGTGATGAGGAAGGTGTACTTGCGGCCGACCAGATCGCCCAACCGTCCGAACACCAGCGCGCCGAAGGGCCGCACCGCAAAGCCGGCGGCGAAGGCCAGCAGCGCGAAGATGAAAGCCGCCGTCGGGTTGACGGCGCTGAAGAACTGCTTGGAGATGACGGCGGCCAGCGATCCGTACAGATAGAAGTCGTACCATTCGAAGACCGTGCCCAGCGACGAGGCGAAGATGACCTGTCGCTCGCCGCGCGTGATGGCGGGCTTGGCGGGACTACGGATGGCCGACGCAGCATATTCCGACATCGAAAACCTTCCTTCCGAAAACGGTTGAGGGGGGCTGGGCTAAGGAAGCCAGTATCAAAGAACACGCTACTTCAGGCGCACAATAGCCTGGATGCCTGGCCGCATTTGCTCAAAAGCATAGCCCCCGCATTGCGTGAGACAGGGGGCCATCAGCGGGGCCAGTCTGCACCAGAGTTCCTTCAAAGTGGTCGGGAAAATTTCGCGTGCCCGCGTCTACGCTGGACGGCAGCGTCGGTTTCGGACGCGCAGCGACGGAGAGAACGCTATTTCAGGGACGACACCAGCGCGGCCCAGCGACGGTAGTTGTCATAAAACGCTTTTCTTTCGTCGGGCAGGATGGGAATCCAGCCGCCTAGCGCATAGCCAAATCCGTAGATAAAAATCACGTCGAACGTCAAAGACCGGGCCACGAAGAAAACCACAAAAGGGGAAATGAGAAAGCTGATCACCAGCGCTTTCACCCACAGTTGCATTTTTCGCTTCCCGCGATGGGTCATGTACGGGACCGGAACCAGATTGAGTACAGCCATCAGTCCAATCACCACCAGGCCGCCTTCGTAGCCGAAGCGGGTGGCGTGAAAGATCGTCGAATTGGGATAGGCCAGGGCGATGAAGCCGCTGATCGTGCGCGGCAACCCGAGATAGGTCAGCGGCGCGTTGAATTCGGCGACGTTGAAACGCGCCTGGCGGATCGATGCCGTGGTGATCAGCGCGGCCATCAACAACAGGCCCATGGTGTCGTGTCCGCCGATCCGATACGCCGACCAGACCACCACCGCGGGCGCGATCCCTTGCCCGATGTGATCAGCGGCGGAGTCGAACTCGGCGCCAAAGCGATTGCCGGTGTTGGTGGCGCGCGCCACCACGCCGTCGAGGGCGTCCCCGAAGAAGTACCCGGCCAGGATGGCGTAGCCCGCCCACACCGGATTTCCCAGGGCGGCGAAGTAAATGCCCAGCACCCCGCCGAGGAGGTTCACCATCGTGAAGAGGTCTTTGACCCCGAACCAGCCGACGCTCCAGCGCATGGCCAGCCTGCATATCACACCACCGGCGGGATGTGCCGGGCCGCCAGCTCGGGGTCGCAGGCCTCCACGCTGACGTGCGACGGCCCGATGTGCAGACGAATGACCGCGCCGACGGTGACGTTGAACCCGGCCATCAGCCACGCCCGTGTCGCATCGGCCGCGCCGACCTTCAATCGCGCGGCGTAGTTGGTGTATCCGCGCAGATCCTTGAATTGATCCATCGCCAGCATCAGGCGCGGATCGCGCACCAGGCCGGTCGGAATGCCCAGGGTGGGGACAAAGGGATTGTCGCGAAACTCTTTCACGTCGCGCAGCAGGCGCGGATAGTACGCGCCGTCTTCGATCAACGACGTCAGCGCGCGCTGGTGCGGGTGAATCCCGGCCAGAACTTGTTCGGTCTGCTGCACCATCTGATCGACGCCGTCGGGAAAGGCGCGCAGCAGGACCAGGTCGTAGACCGGGTGGCGATGGAACGTCTGCAGCACGTGCTGAATGACGGCGTCGCGGTGCGAGAACAACCCGACTGGATCGATCATCGTCGCCGGATTGGCCAGGAACCGGCGCAGGTTATGAAAGATCCAGGGAATGCCCTGGCTTTCGTAGAACAGCTTGGTCTCGACGGCGGCGCCCAGGACCATCTGATCGCGCGCCGCCACCAAGAGCTGCGCAGTGGTGGGCACGCTTTCGATGTGGCCCAGGCCGCGCAGGCGTTCCAGGCGGCGGCGCACCAGCGACGGGCGCAGCAGCGTCGCAAAGAACGAGGCCAGCTGCACCAGCCGATCGCGCGCCTGGCGCCAGCCACCGACGATGTCGGCCAGCAGGGCCGCCCGCGATCGCCCCAGCCAGGGCGGCGGCGTGGCCTGCTGGGTCTGCGCCATGGCAGCGTCGGTGGACGGGGCGATCATCATTGCGCTTGTGGTTGAGTTTGCCACGGCGGTCGTCTTGACACGACGAGGGTTCTGTTCGAGAAGGCAAGCGGCGGAATCAGCGTGAGCGAGTCGGAAGCGCGCCCGCGGGTGGGCATCGTTTATCTGGTGGGAGCAGGTCCAGGCGATCCCGGTTTGCTGACCTTGCGCGCGGCCGAGTTGCTGCGCGCCGCCGAGGTGGTGGCCCACGACGAGCTGGTGTCGCCGGAGATCCTGGCCCTGGCGCCGCCGACCGCCGAGCGGCTGCCGGTGGGTCGACGGCAAGGCGACGGCCCGATCGATTACCGGCTGCACCCCGCGGTGCTGGAGCGCGCGCGCCGCGGCCTGCGCGTGGTGCGCTTGAAGTCTGGCGATCCCCTGATTTTCGGCCGTGGCGGCGAGGAAGCCGAGGAGCTGGCGGAAAACGGCATCCGCTTCGAGATCGTCCCTGGGATCTCCGCGGCGCTGGGCGCGGCGGCCTACGCCGGGATTCCGCTGACCCATCGCCACGTCTCGGCCGGGGTGCTGCTCACCACCGGGCACGAAGCCGACGACGCCGCTCCGAACAGCGCCGGCGCGGGCGCGGTGCTGGTGGGCCCGCGCGTGCCGGGCGCGTCGCCGGCGCTGGATCGCACCTTGGTGCTGTACATGGCGGCGCGGCGCGTGCGCTCGACGCTGCAGCGGCTGATCACCGAAGGCTTCGCCGCCGACACGCCGGCGGCTTACGTCGCCGCGGCGACCACCCCGGCGCAACAAGTGGTCGTGGGCACGCTGGCCGATCTGGCCGACGCCATCACCCTGCCGCCGCCGCCGTCGCGACCGCCCGGGTTGTTGATCGTCGGCGAGGTGGTGCGGCTGCGCGCGCGCCTGGCCTGGTTCGAGACGCGAGATCGATGAGCGCTGACGGCGCGGTCTCGTCGAGCAAGCTGGCCCGCACGTTGATGGTGCAGGGGACGGCGTCGTCGGTGGGCAAGAGTCTGCTGGTGACGGCGCTGTGCCGGCTGTTTCGCCGCGCCGGCCTGCGCGTGGCGCCGTTCAAGGCGCAGAACATGTCACTGAACGCCTTCGTCACGCCCGACGGCCGCGAGATCGGACGCGCCCAAGCCGTGCAGGCCGAAGCGGCCGGCGCGCCGCTGTCCGTCGACATGAACCCGGTGCTGCTGAA
>DASXQB010000099.1:0-13720 GCA_036493295.1 Polyangia bacterium
GCTTCGAGGCGGGGTTACAGCGACAGCACGGCCGCCGTGGCCGCCAGCCGTGGGGGCGCGCTGTCCACCACGTCCCAACCGAAGACGGCGCCGCGTCCGCTGCCGCTGGTGGCTTGCGCGCGCGGCGGCGGCCCCGGCCACAACCTCCAGCGCGCGTCGAAGTCGACGAACGGGAAGTTGTCGCGCACGTCGACGTCGATGGAGCCACCGGCGTCGGGCCCCGCCGGCACGCGGTCGACGTGCTTCCAGCCCGGGAACGCCCGCCAGCTCTCCGGCGCGCCCACCGCCGCCGCGACGCTGGCGGCCGCGCGCCGCGTGGGAACGGCGATCGACACCATGGCCAGCCGCCCGGACGACGCGCGTTTCACCAGGCCCAAAGCGGCAGCGCCGGCACCTTCGGAGGCCAGCAGGCGTTCGGCCAGCGGGCGGCCGTTGAGCGCCGCCAGCGCGGGCGGCGACGGTGGCGCGCGCGGGCGGCGGGCAACTGCGTCGCGCGGGTACTCGGCCAGCGCCGCCATGGCGCGCGCGGCGACATACGCGGCGGCCGCGTTGATGGCGGCGCCCGCGTGCGGGCTGCGCGCTGCCACGCGCTTGATCACCCAGCCACCTTCCTGACCGTTCACGTGCGCGCGCAGCGCCACGACCGTTTGCCCGCTACCCGCCGGCGCCCAGGTGAATACCAGCTGACCAGGGGCGAAGTTTCCCTCGACCAGGTCCATGACTATGCGCGGACCGTCGCCGCCCACCCACAGTTTGCCGCGCAGATTGAAAAGCGGGATCTCGAGCTCCCAGTCCACCAGCAGATCTTCGCCGCCGCCGGGCCGCGGCCGTCGCCTGACCACGTCGGCGCGCGCCAGCGACGGGATGGCCTGAAGATAGGCGGCGGGCGTGCGCAGCACCGCCTCGACGACGGCCGGCCCGGCGGCGACCAGCGTCGCCACGTGCGCCTCGGCGTTCGCCGCCGTGAAGGTGACGACGTCGCCGCCCAGCGCGTTCAACAGCGCCGGCAGCGTGGCCAGATTGTCGACGTCGACGTCGGTGGTCGATTGGGCGCGCGCGGGCCGCGGCCCTGGGCCGATGGGTCCGCCGACAACCAGCGCCACCGTAGCAGCGGCGATGAACAGGGCGGCGGCGCCTGCCGTCGGCCGCGCGGGTCGGGGAAACCGGCGCATCACCGGCGACCGGCTACGTCCTGACCACCGCTTGCGTCTTGGCCAGCTTGTCGATCTCGGCGCTTTCGATGATCGGCTTGGGGGCGCCGCGCTTGGCGACCACCAGCATGGCCCGGCCGATGTTCTCGGTGGTGGTCATCGAGCGCGGGAACACGAACCGCAGCAACGGCAGCAGCGGCCTGAGGAGGGTGTAGAAAAGGCGATAGCTGGGCGTCTTGGACTTCGCGCCGTGCATCGGGAGAATCACCGCCGGCCTAAACATGTACGCCGCGATGAAGGGCATCTTCAAAAGCGCGTTTTCGGTCTGGCCCTTCACCCGCGCCCACATCGATCGTCCGCGCTCGGTGCTGTCGGTGCCGGCGCCGGTGACGAAGATGAAGGTCAGGCCCGGGTTGTGTTTGCCCAGCGTGCCGGCCACCGCGACGGTCAGGTCGTAGATGATTTTCCGGTACGCCGCCTCGGTCATTCCCGACGAGGCCACGCCCAGACAGAAAAAGCAGGCGTCGTATCCTTCCAGTTCGTCTTCGAGCGAAGACAGGTCGCCGGGATCGACCAGCAAGCGTTCGTGCAGCTTGGCGTGTGTCTGGCCGGTGGCGGTGCGCCCGATCGACAGAACGTCGCTGACGTCGGCATCCAGCAGGCACTCGCGCAAGACGCCTTGCCCGACCATGCCGGTGGCGCCGAACAGGATGATCTTCATCGGGCCATCTTATAGGGCATTGTCGGGCGCGCGGGCCGCTTTGCGTCCAACCTTCGAGCAGAAATAGCGATGGAAATGTGTTTTTATCCCCGTTGATCCTTTACCGCTGGGGAGGACCACTAATGACTCGCATGGAAAATTTTGTTGGTCGAACGTGCCTTGGCCTGCTGCCCGCGACAAGCGTGGCGTTGCTGGTCTGTGTGGTCGGTTGCGGAAGCTCGGGTTCAGGTGGGGGCAGCGGCGGCTCCGTCGGTAGCGGTGGGGCATCGGCAAGCGGCAGCGGCGGCGCGTCGGGCAGTGGCGGCGCGTCCAGCGGCAGCGGTGGCAGCTCGTCGACCGGCGGCGCCAGCGGGTCGGGCGGCGCGCCCGCGACCGGCGGAATCAACGGCAACACCGACGGTGGCGGCAATGACGTCACCGTCGACGCGCCCAAGCCCGTCGACGGCGGTGGCAGCGGCGGCTCGGGCCCGATGCCGCTGATCGGCGACGGCTGCGCAGGCGGCACCTGCTTGAACATGGCCTGCAAGGCGCTGGGCACCCCGGCCGCCATCGGCAACTTCGCCGAGGTTGGCTTCGAGACCCGCCCGTCGTACATCCCCAACGACGTGATCATCCCGACCTTCGACGACGTCGCCGATCGGGCGTACACCGCCGCGGACGCCGACCTTTTCACCAACTTTGGCGCCGGTGGGTGGACGAAGAAGCTGGTGCAGTACTTCGACATGAACAAGATGCACGTCGACTTCTTCATCAACACCGACAACTTCTGCGACGTCACCAAGTTTCCTGAGTGCGTGGCGACGTTGACCAGCATTCTGACCAACCACAACCCGGCCAATCACACCATTCACCATTCGCACATGGGCGGCGCGCAGCCATACGACGCGACTGATCTAGCGGCCAGCGCCTGCGGGTTCGCCGCCGGCAGCAAGATCGTCTGCGACGACGAGCTGAAGGGCGTCGAGACGTATATCAACACGCTGTCCAACGGCGGCCGCCCGCACCTCACGCGCTTCCGCGCCCCCTACGGCGAGCCTTTCCAGGCCGGCACGCCGAACCTCTCCCAGGCGCAAGCGCTGGTGGCGAAGTACGGGGTGGACGTCGGCTGGGCGATGGATTCGGGCGATTCGGCCTGCGACAACTGCATGTACACCGGAACCCAGATCGCCACGACCGTCGAACAATTTGTAGGAAGTGGGCCCGGCGCAGGCCAGTGGGGCGCGATCCTGATGCATGGCACGTATCCCTGGACCTACGACGCCGTGAAGATCCTGCTGGATCCACAGACCGGTTACTTCAAGACCCACAAATTCCGCATTGGCACCGTCGAGGACGCCATCTGCTGGAAGTACGGCAAGCACTCGTGGGAGATCGTGGCGCAGCTGGCCGGCCAGGCGCGCACGCCGAACTAACGCGGACCAACCGCTGTTACGTCGTCTTCTTGATCAGCACGCCGCTGGGGATTCCGGTGGCGGGGTGAGCCGGCGTCGGCTTTCCGCCGGCGCTGAGCTGCTGTACGAAGCGGGTGATCTCGTCGCGGGTCTTCGGTTGCAGCTCGTCGAAGCGGATGCCGACGTCGTCGGTGTCGCCGCGGCCAAGGTGGGCGACGCGGCCGGGCAGGTGCAGACGCTGGCCGTTGGGCAGGGTCAGGATGACGTCAACGGGGGCGTCCATCGGCGGAGGTTTGGGCATCGAGACGCGCATTCCCCCTTGTGAAAGGTTGATGGTGTACACACTGTGCAACACCTGCCAGTCGGGGACGCGTATCTCTACCAGGGTTCGCGTGGCGACGCGTTGGGTGCGCCGTCGCTCCTCGAAGCTTTGAGTCATTGCTGCTGCTCGCTGGAAATTATCTCACAACTGCGTTATCGGAGAGTTCATGAAGAAACTGGGATCAGCGCTGGTTTTCGTTCTTTCCCTGAGTGGACCGGCCTTCGCCGCCAAGTCGGAGAAGGTGACGGTCAAGGTGAACGTGATTGATCAAAGCGGCGTGGGCAAGTCGGTCGGCACGGTCGTCCTGCAAGACGGCAAGGCTGGGCTGACGTTGACCGCGCACCTCAAAGGCCTGCCCGCTGGCGAGCATGGCTTCCACGTGCACGAGAAGGGCAGCTGCGATCCGGGCGAGAAGGATGGCAACAAGGTGGCGGGGCTGGGCGCGGGCGGCCACTTTGACCCGGACGCCACCAAGGCGCACAAGGGCCCGGGTGGTGGCGGGCACAAGGGCGACCTGCCCAAGCTGGAGATCTCCGACAAAGGCGTGGCCAACGCCAAGCTGGAGGTCCCAGGCGTGACCCTGGCCGACGTGCGCGGCAAGGCGCTGATGATTCACGCCAACGGCGACAACTATTCGGACACGCCAAAGCCGCTGGGCGGTGGCGGCGACCGCATCGCCTGTGGCGTGATTCCCGAAGCGAAGTAGCCCGACCTATCGCGGGCAAAAAGAAAGGCCGACCCGGCGCATGACGTCGGGCCGGCCTTTCATTGTTAAGCAGGCTACGTGGTGGCCGGGACGATCCCATCCAGCCGGGATCCGGTGGTCCGCGCCGGGCGCGGCTGAAACAGACGCGCCCATTCTTCGTCGACCGTTCCCAGCTGGGATTCGATCTCGCCAAGAGCCGTGAACATCAGGGCCAGCGTGTCCGCCGCCGCCTGCAGAACCGCAGGATCGTCGGACGTGTCCGCCAGCGCAAGCAAGCGGTTCTGGGCGATACGAACCCAGGACCGCGATTCGTCGATGGCTGTTTTCGCTTCTACTTTAAAAACCATTGTGGCCGCCTCCATCGGTGTGAAGCGGCTACAACTTGAGGACGGAAAAGCCGGATGTCTAGGCGACGGGTCGACTTTCCGACGTCGTGGTTCGAATACCCGGGAAGATCCCTAGCGATTCGCCCTTGGCCCGCGCCGCCTGTTTGAGCTTGGCGGTCAAGACCGGTTTGGCTTCGATCCATTCCTCGCGCGCCTGGGCAAACAGGTCGGGCGACCGAGCGACGATCTTCTTGCGCAGCTTGGCGAACGTGGCCGGCAGGCCGCGAACGGTGTTGACCACCCGGGCGGCGGCCGCCCGCGCCTCCAACACCCGGACCTGCGCTGGGGACTTGCCCAGCAGCGGGGCGATCTCAGTCAGACGATCGGCGGCCGTGCCGGCGGCGGCGTGCGGCGACCGGTGCAGGCCGGTGGCGTACTTGGGATTGGCGGCGAAAAAGGCGTTCACCGCCTCAGCGCTGACGCCCAGCTTGGCCAATAACTCGTGATATTCCTTTTGCGCAGCCAGACGGGCCTTGAAAAGAAACATCTGCACCCGGCTCTGCACGTTGACCTTGCCGTCGCCGGAGGTCTCGATCGCGCAGAAGATGCTTTGCGGATACAGGCTGGTGATCATGCTCTGGATGCCGTCGGACACGCCGGACGACGGCATGCAGCCGAAGGGCTTCACCGACAACGTCATGTGCGCCTTGTTGTGCAACACATTGAGGATGAACTTGCCCACCTCCATGTGCCCTTCACCGCCGCGCACCTGGTTGTTGTAGTACTTGTCCGCGGTCTCGGCGATTTCGTCCATGTCCGGCAGGTGATAGCCGTAGTAGCCGACGGCGGCGCCGAAGGTGTGAAAGGCGGCGCGAATGGCCAGGTCGGCCACGAACAGGCCGGCCAGCTTCTTGCCGATGCTGACGTTCTTGAGACCCTTGCGGGCGTCGTCCACGCCGCGCAGCTCGGCGCGTAGCTTGGTGTCGTAGCGGCCTTCCCACAGCATGAACAGCAGCCAGTTGGTGACGAACTGAATGTCACATTCGGCGCCTTCTTCTTCGAGGAAGCGCTGCAGGTGATAGTTGCCGTCGCCTTCGGTGGTCATGGCCCAGAACTCGCCGATGATCGACACGCGCGGCGCCGGTCGGGTCCAGTCCATTTTGATCTGTGCGAATTCGCCCTTGCCACGCAGCAGGGCCGCCAGCACCGAACGGCCGTCCACCAGAGCGTCGTAGACGTACTTCTTCGTGCGCTCGATGACCTTGTCGGTGGCGCCGGTCTCGGCCTCGTACGGGCGCAGGCGATAGCCCATGCCGTTGATGACGTCGCCGGCGACGATCGCTTTCAGCAGGCCCATGAAGAAGGCCGGGTTCATGGCCAGGCCGGCCTCTTCGCCGGTCGCCTGCTTGAGGCCGCCTTTCTGCTGGAACAGCATCACGCGGAAGCCGTCAAAGCCGGCATCGCGCAGCGCCTTGCGGTACTCGGTGGCGTACATCCCGAAGCGACAGGGGCCACAGGCGCCCGCGGTCAGGAAGACGTACTTGTTGACGATGTCCTTCTGGCTGCTCTTTTCGCTGGCGGCGCGCTCGGTGAGGAACTTGACCAGGTTGCCGACCGTGAAATAGGTCGGGTTGCACTGGCCGCGGTTGCCGAACTCCTTGCCGTAGCGAAGGGCATCGTTGTCCGGCATGTCGATGACCTCGACCTTGTAGCCAAGGCCGGTCAGCGCGCCTTTGACCAGGTAGTCGTGGGCGGCGGTCAGGCCCGAGACCAGCAGCGTGGTGGTCTCGCGCTGGCTGGCCTTGAACTGCGGGTTGACCATCGAATCATACCAGTGGTCGGTGTTCAGCGGCTGCGAGGTGGCGGTGGCCGCCTCGTCATCCAGCTTTCGCAGCTCGGCATCGACATCGATATCTTCGCCCGAATCTTTACCTAAGATCGGCAGGCGAAAAGCGGAGTGATCGGCAGTAGACATTTTGGCAGGCTCCTAGCTGGCAGATATCGGTTGGACGGCGTCGGCACCCGGGCGCTTGATGCCGAGTTGGACAATTCCGGCTTTCTTCATTTCGTCTTGCGCCGCGGAACGCAGTTCTTTGTCGGTGGGCGGTTTCTTGGACAGCTCGTAGGCGCGTACGCGGTCGGTGATCTCCTGGATCTGGGCCTCGACGCGGGCGTCTTTCTGCGAACGGTCGGTCAGCTGCTGGGCCTTCATTTGCAGCAGGGCCAGCCGCTTGCGATCGATCTGGTGCAGCATCTCGGAGCGCTGCCCCGACACATCCTCCAGCCGCTCTTTGTGCAGGGTCAGACTGTGCGCGTAGGTCTTGACGCGAATCTTGATTGACCCGCCCGGCTTGTTGGCGTCGATGTCGTGCAGCGCCGAGTACGGCGTCTGCGCCGTGCCGATGATGCTGTCGATGATGCCGTAGGTGGGCGCGTCATGGCCGCACTTGAACGACGACAGATCCAGCACGACGACGTTCGGGTGATGCGCGGCGAACTTGGCCGCCCACACCTTCTGCGCCGAGTTCGACGAGTAGTTCTCCGGCCAGACGTCGCCGATCTCCAGCGGGCTTTCGATGCGCCCCTCGGCCAGATCCTTGGCAAAGTACTTGGTCAGCCACTGCTCGTCCTTGGGAACCGAGCGAATCGACAGCACGGGATAGCCCAGCACCTGGAATTCTTCCGGGATGCTGTGGTTCAACCCGGGGTCCAGGTGATAGGGGCGGCCGATCATCAGGATGGCGATGCGGTCTTCCTTCTCGACCTGTTCCAGGATTGTCTTGCCCTTGGCTTCCATCTCGACGTCCAGCTTGCGCAGGGCTTCGAAGCCCTGGTCGCAGGCGAAATCGGATTCGTCTTCGGTGATGCCGAGGTGCTCGCGGAAGCATTCGAAGAGTTGCTTGCGCAGCAAATTCGGTTCGATCAGCGCGCACGCCGGATCCAGATACTTGATCCCGCGGGTGGCGAAAAAGTCGACCTCTTTGGTGAACGCCGCCTTCAGGACGTTGGGCGCGCCGGCCACGATCGGGCACGACGTATAGTCCATCCCCTTCTTCACGAACGACGGCACGTGCGTCAGCGTTGGGAAGAAGATGAAGTTCAGCGGCCGTTCGGGCGTGTGGTGGTGGAAGATCAGGTTGTGGATGTGCGCCTGGCCGACCTTTGACGGATAGCAAGGATCGATCGATCCGTACTTGCCGCCCTCGGCCCACATCTCTTCGGAGGTGTAGTCGGAAAAGACCACGTTCTGTTTCTGGATCCCCAGCGTCTCCAGGTACGTTCGCCAGAACGGCGCCGTTGACCACACGTTCAAGACCTTAGGAACGCCGATGCGGATGCGGGCGCGTTTCTTCCACGCCTCGGGCGTGCTGCGCGCGAAGGTGCGTTCGACCTGCACGCGCCGCACGCCGCTGAACGTCTTCTTCACCTCGACGTCCATCTTCTTGGCGCCGTCTTCCGGCATGGGCGACTGGTCGTAAAAGTGCCTGAATAACAGCTTGGATTCGCTGTCGACCAGGTTCGGGTACAGCTTCATCAGCTTCTTGCGCTCGGCCGAAAGCGCCAGCATGGCGTCTTCCGATTCGACCGTGCCCTTCTCGCAGGAAAACCCGCTGATGTACCGGGCGCTGTCGCCGGCCGGGGTCTTGGTGTCGATGAAAGTCCGCTGGCACAGGTTCGGGCAAAAGTGACAGCGCGTGCTCTCGTCGTTGACCGAGGTGTACGTGATGTCGATGGCCGAATCGATGCCGATGAAGGTCGAGTAACCGCGCCGCTTGACCACCCGCAAGGTCTCGAAGGCCGCGCCGATCGCGCCGGCTTCGCCGCAGTGGGGGTGAACGTAAACCTCGGCGCCGGGGACGCGCTCTTTGATGTAGTCGACCTGGGCTTTGACCGCCGCCAGGTTGTACTGGGTGCCGCCTTGCAGGACGTACTTCTTGCCCAGCGCCGCCATGCGCGGGATCTGCACCACGTACTGCCAGACGTTCTTGGGCAGCACCTGGGCCAGGCCGGCCAGAAGCTCTTCTTTCGAATAACCTTCCTTCTGGAAGTTCACCCGATCGCTGTCCAAGAAAACCGCGCAGCCATAGCTGAACTTGGGTGACAGCTCGGCCTGAAAAGCCGTCTCGGCGTACTCGGTGATCTTCACGCCGAACTGATCGGCCATCGCCTGCAGCAGCATGCCGTTGCCGGCCGAGCACTGGTTCGACAACCGGAAATTCTTGATGTCGCCGTTCTGCATGAACAGGACCTTGATGTCCTGGCCGCCGATGTCACAGATGACGTCGATGTCGCCGAAGTACGTGGTGGCGGACATCATGTGGGCCACCGTCTCGACGATGTTCACGTCGGACTTGACCGTCTTTTCCAGCACGTCGGCGGCATAACCGGTGGCGCCGAAGCCCAGCACGTCCAGCGTGCAACCCTGGTCGGTCACCCACTGGCGCAGCCGGCCCAGGATTTCTTTGACGTCCTGGATCGGGTTGCCTTTGGAGAGCTGGTACTCCTTCTTGATGATGTTCTTGTTCTCGTCGATGAGAACCGCTTTCGACGACGTCGACCCGCCGTCCATCCCGATCACGGCGCGGACGCGCGTGCCGGGAATCAGCTTGGCCGGCTCGAAGCGAGGGATCTTGTACTGCTCGCGAAAGTCCTCCAGCTCGTCGGAGGTGCGCGCCAGCGCCGGGCCCGCTGAATCGCCCAGCTTGGACTTGCGCCCCGAGGTGATGAAGTCGTTCAGCGGACTCAAGCCGCGGTACACACCGACGGATGCGTCTTCGTGCAGGCCGTACATCACGGCGCCGAACGCGGCGTAGTACTGGGCGTTCTCCGGGATGATGATCAGCTCTTCCAGCGGCACGTCTTTCGGGTACTGGTACCCGCGGTCTTCCCAGGTCTGCGGGATGCGCTTGCGCCAGCATTCCTGCAAGAACGGCAGGTAGGTGTTCGGCCCGCCCAGCAACAGCACCTTGTGGCGCAAGGTGTTTCCGCGCGTGAGGACCGACAGGTTCTGCATGACGATGGCGTCCGCCAGCGAGCACATGATCTCCGGCGACGGGATCGACGCCTTGACCAGGTTGACGATGTCCGTCTCGGCGAAGACGCCGCACTTGGCGGCCACGTGGTGCAGCTTGCTGTCATCGAAGTGCAGGGCCATGGCTTCCGCCGATGGCATGCCGACTTTCAGAAAGCACTTGTCGATGGTGGCGCCGGTCCCCGACGCGCACTTGTCGTTCATCGACGCGATGGCGGTCTTGCCGGTGCTCTTGCCGGCGGCGTCCTTGGCTTCTTTGAAGATGATGATCTTGGCGTCCTGGCCGCCGAGCTCAACCACCGAGCCGACGTCCGGGTGCAATTTCTCCACGGCCAGCGTGACCGCGTTGACCTCTTGCACGAACTTGGCGCCCACCGGTGCCACCAGCGGCCCGGCGCCTGATCCGGTGATGAACGACCGGATCGTTCCCGGGATCAGGTTCGGGAAGGAGTTGCCGATGGTGACCAGCAGCTCCATGACCTTTTCCGCCTGCTTGGTCTGGTGGCGCTGATAGTCGGACCAAAGAATTTCGTGGCTGACGGGATCGACAACGACGGCTTTTACAGTGGTGGATCCGACATCGATGCCAATAAAGACCGGATCCGTGCGCGGACTAGGAGTCTCGGGCGTCGCGCTTGTGCTCATCAGTGGTTAACCCTCAGCCGGCCGGAATCGACCGTGTGCGAAGGTAGGTCGGTGAGCCGTCGCTGTCAATCTCAACGGCAGCATGACCGGTGGGGGGGATCACCCAATTGACGGTCCGGTGACGTCGCGGAAACAATAGTCCCCTCGGCTATTTGGGCTTTGCCCGCGATATGCTGGGCCGATGCTGGACGCGGAACAGGAGGCGCTGTTCGCTGCCCCTCGCGAAACGTTCGTCGCCGAACGGCAGCGGCTGGCGCGCGCGCTGAAGCAGGCGGGGCGCGCCCAGGATGCGGCCGAAGTGGCCCGCACGCCGAAACCGACGCTGGCCGCCTGGACGGTGAATCAGCTGGCCCGCCAGCGCCGCGCGCTGATCAAGCAGCTGGGCGCGGCCGGGGCGCGGCTGCGCGACGTGCAGTTGGGCGGCGCCAGTGGCGCGGGTGGCGCCGCGGAGTCTCGGCAGGCGTTCGCGCAGGCGGTGGCGGCGCAACGCGAGGCCTTGGCTGCGCTGCGGGCAGCGGCCGCCGAAATCTTGACCGCGGCCGGAAGCGGCGCTCCGCCCCATCTTCTGGAAACCATCGTCCGCACGTTGCGCGCGGGTGGCGCTTCCGACATCGCTCAGGCGACGATTGAACAAGGAAGGCTGCTGCGCGATCTCGAAGAACAGGACCTGGGCGCGCTGGCGGCGGCGCTGCCGAGCATGGCCTTCGCTTCGCCGGTGAGCGAATCGACGCCGCGTCCATTGCCGGGAATCCCGGAAACTGCAGCGCGCGCTGATTCCCCGCCAGCGGCGCGCGCTGATGAGCGTGCGAAGAAAGCCGAGGAGAAAGCCCAGCGCGCCGCCGCGGAGGCCGCTGCCCGCGCCGCCGCCCAGACCAAGGCGCGCGCTCGCGCCGATGCCCAGCGCGCCGTGACCGAACGCCAGCACGCCGCCGAGAAGGCCGCCAAGGAGGCAGCCCGGTATGCCGACGAGGTCGCTCGCGCGCGTGACATCCTGGCCGACGCCGAGCGCCGCCTGCAGGCCGCCCGCGCCGCGCACGAGATCGCCGCCGCCCGCCTGGCCGACGCCGAACGCGCCCTGCGCGCGCTGTCCTGAGCCGGCCGCTGTCCGCGCCGGCTACCCGCGCCTGGTTCATGCAGTCACGCCGCGCTTTGGCGCAGCGTCTCGGCCCGGTCGGCGATCTCGCGTATGAAGGCGGGCCGGCCGTCGACCAGCTCGCGGTGCCAGGTCTCCAGCACCACCAGATTCCACAATCGCTCGCCGTGATCTTCACCGGCGCGGTGGCGGTCCAGCAGCGCGGCGACGGCGGCGGGATCGAACAGGCCGCGAGCGCGCGCGGTATCCGACAACAAAAGCTCGTGCGCGAACCCGAACAGCTTGCCGCGAAACCAGCCCGCGATGGGCAGCGAGAACCCTTTTTTCTTTCGGTGCAGGATCTCGTCCGGGATGAGATCGGAGAAGGCTTTTTTCAGAATGTATTTGCCCTTGCCGTTGCGCACCTTCAACCGGCCGGGCAAGGACGCGCCCAGCTCGGCGACGTGGTGGTCGCAGAACGGCGCGCGCGCTTCCAGGCTGTGGGTCATGCTGGCGGTGTCGACCTTGGTCAGAATGTCGTCGGGCAGATAGGTGCCGAGATCCAGCTCGGAGAAACGGCTGACGGTGTCCTGCGCTGCGCTGGCTTCCAGGCGGGCGGCGAAGGCGGCGGCGATGGCGTCGGTGGCAAAGCGCGCGCGCAATTGCGGGGTGTAAAGAGCTGACTTCTCGGCGGCCGAGAAGTGACAGACGAAGCGCAGAAAACGGGCTGCTTCGTCGGTGGAAAGGTGCGCGCCGTACTCGCGCAACCAGCGCGCCGGCCCGCCCGGCGCGACCGCCAGCGCGCCCAGGACCAGCCGCAGCAGCGGCCGCGGCAAACGCAACAGCCGCGCGGCGGTGTCGGCCCAGACATAGCGCGCGTAGCCGGCGAAGGTCTCGTCGCCGGCGTCGCCTGACAGCGCCACCGTGACATGGCGGCGGGTCATCTCGCACAGGTAGCGCGTCGGCACCACCGAGGTGTCGCCGAACGGCTCGCCGTGGTGGCGCACGATGCTGGGCAGGAGGTTGATCATGTTCGGATCGACGACCAGCTCGTGGTGGTCGGTGCGGTAGCGCTCGGCGATCAAACGCGCGAAGGGCAGCTCGCCTGTCACCTTCCCACCATCGGAAAACCCGACCGAAAACGTCTTCACTGGCTGGCTGGAGGCGCGCGCCATGCACGCCACCACGATCGACGAATCGATCCCGCCCGACAGGAATGCGCCCAGCGGCACGTCGGACATCAGGCGCATCGTCACCGCCTCCTCGACGGTGGCGCGCACGCGGCGGGCGGCTTCTTCTTCGCCGATGTCTTTCAGCACGGGTGCGAAGCTGATGTTGTAGTACCGCCGCGGCTCCGCGCGCCGGCCGATGCTCACCTCCAGCGAGTGACCGGCCGGCAGCTTGTGGATCTCCTCGAAGATGGTGCGGGGGCTCGGCACGTATTGCAGCGCCAGGTATTCATCCAACGCCGCCAGCGACACCGTCGCCTTGGTTCCTTCGTCGGCCAAAAGCGCGCCCAATTCGGAGGCGAAGACGAAAGCGTCCGACCGAAACGCGTAGTAAAGTGGCTTTTCGCCGAAGCGATCGCGGGCCAGCAGGACCTTGCCGGCGCGCGCGTCCCACAGCGCGAAGGCGAACATCCCGCGCAGAAACTCCGGCACGCGGGCCCCGACCTCTTCATATAGATGCGCCACCACCTCCGAATCGCTGCCGCCGCGAAACCGGTGGCCCTTGCGTTCCAGATCCGCGCGCAGCTCGAGGTGGTTGTAGATCTCGCCGTTGACCACGATGGCGATCTGACCGTCTTCGTTGGTCATCGGCTGGCGGCCAGCGTCCGACAGGTCGATGATCGCCAGCCGCCGGTGCGCCAGGGCCAGCGGCCCGTCGTGGTGAAAGCCGGCGCCGTCCGGTCCCCGGTGAACCATGGCGGCGGCGAACCGCTCGACCAGACCCGGGCGTGGTCGGGCGTCGCGCGACGTGGCCAGCGCGCCGGCGATCCCGCACATCAGCGCGCTCCCGGGACAGGCATGAACGAATTCGAGCGCGACATCGCGGTTGGCGAACAAACATACACTGCGTGCTGGTCGGACGCTTCGTCGCCAAGCCGGCTGACGTTGCGAGACTTCCCAGCAAACTGGTACCTCGTCCCAGCGATTGTGAAGGGTTGGTTTCCGCTCACTCTCATCCGGAACAGGAGCGGACCGCAGGGCGATGCCGCGCTCGATGGCATTCGCTTTCAAACCCAGCGCTTGCCGCGGCATCACCCGAGGACCGCATGGCGCGGCGGATGGGTTCGATCACCGCGGGCCGCCGAAACCGCGCCACGCACCGCCGGCCTCGCGCTCCGGAGCTTC
>DASXQB010000100.1:0-8554 GCA_036493295.1 Polyangia bacterium
TGCCGGTGCCGGGCGCGGGGATGCGTTTTCGCTATGGCAAGGATCTGACCGGCCAGGGCCGTTACGTGCGCGTCACCGCCGACGGCGGCGACGGGGCGTACAGCGTCGGCGAACTGGCGGTGTATCAAGACTGCCCGACGGAGTGGCCGCCCACCTTCAGCGAGGCGAACGGGACGTCGTTGCAAGAGACCGCGCAGTTTCGGCTGTGGCTGTTCGGGCTGGCGATGGTGATCTTTCTGCTGATTCACAACCGCCAGTCGCGCGATCTGGTGCGCCTGCTGATCGTCGTTCCGATCGGTCTCGGTTTGTCGGCGGCGTTCTCGCTGGCCGACGTGTGGCCGATCGACGAGCCCGAGCAGTTCGTGCTGCGCACGGTGGTGGCGGCCATCGCGCTGGTGGCGCTGCTGCGCGAGGCGTTCGGGCGCGGGACGTCCGCCGTCGACAAGCGCTGGATCACCGCGGTGCTGTCCGTGCTGTCGGTGATCTCGGTGATGTGTTTTTACCACCTGGGGCCGCCGCAGTTCCGCGACAACTCGAAGCATCGCCGGACGCTGGTGCACCCGTGGGACATGCGGGTGTACTTCCCGGTGGCGAAGTATTTCCGCGAGCTGCGCTTCGACGGTCTGTACCTGGCCAGCGTGGCCGCGTATCTGGACAACAACGGTGTCCCCCCCGAGCGCATCGCCCACGTGCGGCTGCGCGATCTGCGCGACAACCACATGCGCACGGTCGAGGAGATCGTTCCGGAGATCCAGGGCGTGCGCTCTCGCTTCACGCCCGAGCGCTGGGAAGAGTTCAAAAAAGACATGCGCTATTTCCAGGACGTGATGGGCGCCAACGACTATCTCGGCAGCCTGCAAGACCACGGCGGCAACGCCACGCCGGTTTGGATCATGCAAGCGTACGCGCTGTTCCGGCACGCGCCGGCCAGCGAGACCACCATGACATTGTCGGCGTTGATCGATCCGCTGCTGCTGATCATCACCTTCATCGTCATCGGCCGCACGTTCGGGCTGCGGGCGATGCTGCTGGTGATGATCATGTTCGGGGCGACGGACTATTCGCGCTTCGGGACCAACCTGATGGGCTCGACGCTGCGCCTCGACTGGATGTGCGGGATGGGTTTGGCGGCGTGCGCGTTCAAGCGGCGGCGCTACGCGCTGGGCGGTGGGTTGGTGGCGTACGCCGGTTTGATCCGGGCGTTTCCCGCGCTGGCGGCGTTCATGATGTGCGCGCCGGGGATCTGGTGGCTGATCGAAACGGCGCGGGCGGGAAAGAAATTTCCCTCGCTGTCAGCGCTGCGCGAGGGGCTGCGACCGACGCTGCGGGCGATCGCCGGCGGCCTGGGAACGCTGGCGGTGCTGGTGGGGCTGTCGTCGGCGCTGTTCGGATTCTCCGGCTCGTGGAGCGCCTGGTTCGAGAAGATCCGTATCCACGCCGAGAAGCCCAACACCAACCATGTCGGTCTGCGCAACGTGCTGGCCTACGACGGCGATCGCGTCGGGCAGCGGGTGGTCGACAACAGCGTGGTCGAATCGTGGGCCACCTGGCAGCGCGAGCAGCTGGAACGGTTCGAGGCGCGCAAGCCGATCTTTTATCTCGGCCTGCTGCTGTACACGGGACTGGCCTTCGCCGCTTGCCGGAGGCGGCGGCTGGATCAGGCGGCGCTGGCCGGGCTGATCTTGATCCCGATCTTTTTCTATCCCGCGAACTATTACTGCCACTACGTCTTTCTGTTGCCGCTGCTGGGTACGCGCGACAAGCAGACGGTGGACCAGCAGCTGACGAACCACGACTGGCTGTTTACTTACGTCTCGGCGGTGCTGCTGGCGATGACGGTGATGCAGTACCCGACGCTGTTCACCGGCTGGTCGGACGTGGTCTACACCTGGCAAAGCGTGATTCTGCTGGTCGGCTTCGCGGCGATCCTGGGTGGCCTGGGCTGGGACGCCTGGCGCGGGCGGGGCGCCCAGACCAGCACCGACGGCGAAGAGCCGGCACCGGCGCCAGCCGCCGCCTAAAACGCGGGCGCTACGACGCGGCCGGCGGCTGCAGCAGGGCGGTCAGCTCGCCGCGGGCGTGCAGGTCGCGCACGATGTCCGCGCCGCCTACCAGCTTGCCGTCGACGTAAAGCTGGGGAAACGTCGGCCAGCTCGAGTACTCCTTCAAGCCCTCGCGCAGCTCGTTGTCGGCCAGGATGTTGAACGAGCCGAAGGGCACGCCCTCCTGTTTCAGCACGCCCACCACCGCGGCGGAGAAACCGCACTGGGGCATCGAGGGGTTGCCTTTCATGAACAGCATGATGCGGTCCTTGCCGATGGTGGCGGCGATGCGCTTGCGAAGGTCGTCGGTCATGATGGTTTCTTCTCCTGCTCGTCGGGGGTCAAGGTGGTCAAGGCCAAAGCGTGGATGGGACCGTTCATGGCCGCGCCCAGCGCGGCATAGACGGCGCGGTGGCGATCCACCGGTGTTTGTCCGCGGAAGGACGCGCTGACCACGATCGCGGCGAAGTGGTCGCCGCCGCCGGTGGTGTCCTGCACGCGCACGTCGGCATCTGGCAGCGCCGCGCGAATCTGGGCGCGAATCTCGTCGAGGGTGATGGCCATGCGGGGATGATCCTATAGCACGCCGGTCCGGGCCGGTGGGCGGTGTGCATGCGCGTTGCGCGTATAATGAAAGGCCCATGCGGTTGCGTCTCGGCACGCGCGTCACCGTCCTGACCACCGCGCTGGTGGCGCCGGTGCTGGGCCTGTCCGGCTTGGCGGCGCTGAAGGTGCGGCGCGCCGATCTGGAAGCCGACCTGGCCCGGCAAGCGCGCGAGGCCGCCGAATCGCTGCGCGCCGGGTTGGAACCGCTGGCCAAGGACGGCGCGGCCAAGACGCTGGCCGACAGAGCCTGGGCGGCGCGCGAACGCGACGACGTCTTTCAGCTGGAGCTCCTGCGCGTCGGCCAGTCGCACGAAACGACGGATCAGAACTGGTTGCTGCTGTCGCAGGCGGCGGAGATCGAAGGCGTGCCGGTGGCGCGGCTGTTCGATCCGCCCAGCGGCGCTCCTTTTTATGCGGTGGCGGTGCCGCTCTACGACGCCGACGGGATGGCCCTGCCACGCAATCATCCCGGCCGTCGTCCGGCGGCGATGGTGGGCATGCGACGCGACGCCGGCACCATCGATCAAGAACTGGCCGCCACCGCGCGGCGCACGTTCCCGCTGTTTTTAGGGGTGGTCATCTTCGTGGCGGTGGGCGTGTTCCTGGCCATGCGCACCATCGTGACCTTGCCGTTGCGGCGCTTGCTGGAAGGGATCGACGCGGTCGGGAAAGGCGATCTGTCGCGCGTCATCCTCACCGAGCGCGACGACGAGATCGGGACGGTGGCCGGACGATTCAACGCCATGACCGGCTCGTTGCGTGAAGCGCGCGAAGACGCCCAGCGCGGCACCGAGGCGCGCCTGGCGCTGGAAACGCGCCTTCGTCAGTCGGAGAAACTGGCCACCATCGGCCAGCTGGCGGCGGAGATCGCGCACGAGCTGGGAACGCCGCTGAACGTGATCGGCGGTCGGGCCCGGGCGCTGTCGCGCAAGGCGGCCGACACCGACGAGGTGATCAAGAACGCCGGCATCATCGGCGGCGAGGTCGAGCGCATCACCAAGATCATCGGGCAAGTGCTGGATTTCTCGCGCAAGCGCGGTCCCACGCTGACGCGGGTGCACCTGGGCGCGGTGGTGGCCGAAGCGCTGGAGTTTCTGCGCGAGATCATCCAGCGCCAGGGCGTGGAGGCCGACGTGCAAACCATGCCGGCGCCGCCCGAGGTGCCCGGCGATCCGGATCAGATCCAGCAGGTGTGCCTGAACTTGCTGATGAACGCGCTGCACGCCATGCCCGCCGGCGGTACGCTGCGCATCCGCACCAGCAACGTGGTTCGCCGCAAGGAGGGCCTGGACCTGGCGCCGCCGTCGCACTACGCGATCCTGGAGATCGCCGACAGCGGTCCCGGCGTGCCGGCCGCCGCGCGCGAGCGGATCTTCGAACCGTTCTTTACCACCAAGGACGACGGCCAGGGCACGGGCCTGGGCCTGGCGGTCAGCCACGGCATCGTCAAGGAGCACGACGGCTGGATCGAGCTCGACAGCCCGCCCGGCGGCGGCGCGGTGTTTCGGGTGTTCTTGCCCTGCGCGGCCCCGATCGTCGCCCTGGCCCCGCAGGCTTTGCCTGGTACCGCCGCCTCCGGCGCGCCGGCCGCCACAACAACCGCCGAGCCGCTTGCTCAAGGCGATCGAATCAGCAAGGATTGAAAGAACGTCTCGCCCGCGCGGGAACCGCCATGCCGATGCCAGAGCTAGCCAGCCCCGAATCAACGGACGCCGCCGTCCGGCGGGAAGGCGCCCGCGGCAGCATCTTGATCGTTGAAGACGACGCCGCCATGCGCGAGATGCTGCGCGAGGCTCTGGAGGACGATCGCTACGCCGTGGAGACCGCCGCCGATGGACGGCAGGGCATCGATCGCGTGCGCAAGGGCGGGATCGATCTGGTGGTGTCGGACGTGAAGATGCCCGACCTGGACGGTCTGGATCTTCTGCGCGAGGTGAAGGCGGTGACCCCGTCGCCGCACGTCATCACCATCACCGCCTTCGGTTCGATCGACACCGCCATCCGCGCCGTGAAGCTGGGCGCCTTCGATTACATCACCAAGCCGTTTCAGGTCGAGCAGCTGTTGCTGTCGGTCGAAAAGGCGCTGGCCGAGCGCCAGCTGCGCTCCGAGGTGGCCCGGCTGCGCGACGAGGTCCAGCGCAGCTATCGGTTCGACAACATCATCGGCAAGTCGTCGGCCATGCAGGAGGTGTTCACGCTGATCCGGCGGCTGGCCGGGTCGGCAGCGTCGGTCTTGATCACCGGCGAATCCGGCACCGGCAAGGAGCTGGTGGCCAAGTCGATCCACTGGAACAGCCCGCGCAAGGATCGCCCCTTCGTGGCCGTCAACTGCGCCGCCATCCCCGATGCGCTGCTGGAGAGCGAGCTTTTCGGCCACAAGCGTGGCGCCTTCACCGACGCCCACGCCGATCGTCCCGGCATCTTCGTCGAGGCGGGGGGCGGGACGATCTTCCTCGACGAGATCGCCGAGCTGTCGCCGGCCCTGCAGGCAAAACTTTTGCGCGTGCTGCAGGAACGGGAGATCCGGCCGCTGGGCGCGGCGCGCTCCGAACGCGTCGACGTGCGGGTCATCGCTGCCACCAACCGCGATCTCAGCCTGCGGCTGCAAGACGGATCGTTTCGTCAGGATCTGTATTACCGGCTGAACGTCATCCAGCTGCAGCTTCCCGCTCTGCGCCATCGGCCGGAGGACATCTTGCCGCTGGCCGATCATTTTCTCAGCACCAGCGCCCAGCGCGCCGGCAAGGAGATCCGCAGCCTGCACGAGACGGTGCGCAAGGCGTTGCTGGCCCATGGCTGGCCCGGCAACGTGCGCGAGCTGGAGAACGTCATCGAACGGGCGGTGGCCCTGGCCGAGACGGCGGTCCTGACATTGGACGATCTACCGGCGGTGCTGCGGGTGCGCAAGGCGGCGGATCATGACCCGGTGGCGCTGGCCCTGGCTCGCGGCTTGACCCTGGACGAGCTGGAACGTGATTACATTCAACGCGTGCTTTCGTCCGAAGGCGGCAACAAGACGCGCGCCGCCCAACGGTTGGGCCTTGACCGCAAGACCCTGTATCGCAAGCTTGAGGAGTACGCGGCGGAAGAAGAACCCACACCCACCGGACCGCCGCCCGCGCTGCCGCCGCGCGACGATCCACCCTGACGTTTCAGAATGACCCGTCCAACCAACCAGCTGGCCTTGTCGACGCCGACGGCGGTGACCTTCACCGGGACCGCCCGCGCCACCACCGCTGAGGCGCTGCGTTCGCCGGTGTCTGGCTTGCCCTGCGTGCACTGGCGGCTGCGCGTGGTCGAGAACATGACCGCCAACCTTCAGCTTGTGCACGAGCTGGCGTCGCCGGAGATGTTCGAGGTGTCCTGGGCGCGCGCCGGCGAGGCTGATCCTGGTCGGCCGGCGGTGCGCGTGCGCGTCGACCCGCGGGCTTCGCGCATCCAGGCCGCGCCGGTGCTGCACCGTCCAGGCACGCCGGGCGCGCTGGCCGCCGCTCGTCACCTGGGCCTGGCCGGCCTGGTTTCCGTCGAGGAAGTGTTGATCCGCGAGGGTGAATCGCTGGAAGCGGAAGGTTTTCTGGAGGCGCCGCTCGACGCCGAAGGTCCGTTCCGCGCCGTCGCCGGCGAGCCCGAGCTGCTGGACGCCATCGTGCGCCTGGAATCGCGCAGCCTGGGGCCGACGCTGCTGCCCTGGGCGCTGGGGACGGCCGCCGCGCTGCTGGGCGTGATGGGCGGCGCGACGTACGCGGCCTGGCGCTATCACGTGCTGCACCTGCCGACAGGGCAGCATTTGCCGCGTTTGTTCATGCCGCGGCCCGAGCTGCGCCCGCCCGAGATCCCGCACCCGCGCCTGCCGTGACGGCGCCCGCCGCCGGCGCTCGCGTCGGAAGACGTGGCAGGGCGCGCGGTCTTGGGGCATCCTGGCCCGACTGTCAGGTGTGGCCATGTCAATGACCAGTCGCCCGAAGCTGTCCCTCGTTCTTCCGGTGTTCAACGAAGAAGAGGTCATCCCCGAGCTGGAGCGCCGTTTGATCGCGTTCTTCGCCGGTCTGCACGGCGTGGGCGACGCCTGGGAGGTCATCTTCATCGACGACGGTTCAAAGGATCGCTCGCGCGAGCTGCTGGAAGCGATGGCCAACCGCGATCGGCGCTTCAAGATCGTGGCGTTTTCTCGCAATTTTGGCCACCAACTGGCCATCACCGCCGGCATCGACCGCGCCGAAGGCGACGCGGTGGTGGTGATGGACGCCGATCTGCAGGACCCGCCCGAGATCGTCGCCCAGATGCTGGAAAAATTTCGCGGCGGTTATGACGTGGTGTACGCCATGCGCGAAAAACGCGCCGGCGAGACTTTGTTCAAACGCACCAGCGCCGCGATCTATTACCGCGTGCTCAACCGGATGCTGGGCGTGTCCATCCCGGTCGACGTGGGCGACTTTCGTTTGATGAGCCGGCCGGTGGTAATGACCCTGCGGGCGCTGCGGGAACAGCACCGGTTCGTGCGCGGGCTGGTGGCCTGGCTCGGCTTCCGGCAGACGGCGGTGATGTACAGCCGGCCGGCGCGCTTTGCCGGCGAGACCAAGTATCCGCTGCGCAAGATGCTGCGCTTCGCGATCGACGGCATCACGTCGTTTTCGATCGTGCCGCTGCGCTTTGCCACCTGGCTGGGTGTCCTGTCGGGCCTGGTGGCCATGGCGGTGGCGGCGTGGGCGGTCTACGTGAAGCTGTTCACCGACGAAGCGGTGGCCGGCTGGACGACCATCATGATGCTGGTGGCGTTCGCCGCGTCGGCGCAGCTTCTGATGACCGGCGTGCTGGGCGAATACGTCGGGCGCATCTATGAAGAGGTCAAGCGTCGGCCGCTGTACGTGGTGGCGAAAGAGATCAACCTGCCGCCTGCGTCGCCGCCGGCCCAGCGATTGCCCGATCAGTAGCCGCGCACCCGGGTCAACACGCTGGCATTGGCCGCCGTCGAATAACCCTTCTTGGCCAAGCCGTATGGTTCTTTCACCTCGACGACGCCGTAATTGCCGCTGGAAAGGCCGGTGGCGATGTTGCGTCCTTCCTCGCCGCCGGCGGGCATCATGAACAGCAGATAGTCGGCGTCGAAGATGCCGATGCGCGCGGTGTACGCGTCAGGGCGGTGCGAGATCTGCGGGACCACCGTCTCGGTGCCGGCCACCTTGGCGCGTGGCGGGATCTGGGCGATCAGCGCATACAGCGCTTCGCGCCGGGCGCGGTCGGCGGCGGTGGTGCCGAATTGATAGACGCCGAAGCCGCCGCGCACGGTGTTCTGTTGCATCAGCGCGCCGTACTGGTGCGAAGCGATCAGAGACGCCAGCGCCAGCGTGATTGTCGCCGCCCGCTGCCGCACCGTCGCCGCGGAAGTGTCGACCTCGCGCCGGCCAATCCACGCGATGGCCATCACCACGGCGATGAACAGGTACGTGGTCCAGTGCGCGGTGTACTGAAACGAGATCTGGTACAGCGGCGCATACCCGGTCGACAGCAGCGTGAAGATGAAACCCGGCACGCAGCACAAGATGGTGAGCGGCCGCGACAGCGGGATGAAAGCCAGCGGCACCAGGATCTGCAGCAGGTAAAGCAGCTTGTCGCGGTCGGCCAGCGTGTTCACGGTGAAGGCCGGGTTGCCCACCACCGTCTTCAACATCGCGCCATAGCTGTTCTCGCCGCTCGGAACCAGGCCCTGGTACATCGACAGGAACGACCACGCGCCCGACACGTGCGGCATGATCACCAGCTTTAAAAGCCCGGCATAGCCGACGCCGACGATGGCCACGATGACGCCAGCCTTCGGGCGCTCGCCGGTCAGCAGCAGCAGGCCGCCGATGATGCCCAGGCCGGCGGCCACGTCCTCGCGTACCGACAACGTCAAGATCACGGCTACC
>DASXQB010000101.1:0-3008 GCA_036493295.1 Polyangia bacterium
GCCGACGGCGTACCGTCACCGGCCGGTGATCGCGCGGCAGTGTGGCCCGCTCCTTATGCCGCCGTCTGGCACTTTGCCGGCAAATCCGACGATGCGACCGCGAATCACTTTGACGGCGCGACGGTGCAGGCCACCTTCGACGCCGGCAAGCTGGGGCAAGCGGCGAAATTCAACGGAGCGGCGCACGACCACATCGGCCTGGCACGCGGGATCGGCATCATCAGCGGCGCCAGAGCAGTGACGGAATCGGCATGGGTCAACACGGGCGCCATCGACAGCGGCAGCTTCGGTGCGGTGTTGGCGATCGGCACGGCCGACAAGACCGGCGATTTGGGCCGCACGCAGCTTTATGTTTGGGGCAGCAGCGCCACCTATCCATATGGTGGGCAGCCGTTGCGCAACGCTCTTTACGGCGAGATCAATCCCGAAGAAGTGCCCAGCGGCTGGGATTTTGTCGCCTCTCCCGTCGACGCGATTCGCCCGGGTGAATGGCATTACATCACGGTCGTCTTCGACGCCCAGGAAAAGTCGACCAGCGTCTACGTGGATGGAGCGCTGGTGGCGGGACCTCTGGAAACGCCGGGCCATGGCGGCGGGACGCCGCGGGCAGGCAACTGGACCCACCCGGCTTTTCCAGCGACGCCGACCGATCGGGTGGTGATCGGCGCTTTGGAAGACGTCAGTCACGGTTACTACGACGGTCTTATCGATGAGCTGCGCGTGGAGACGGTGGCTCGTTCGGCGTCGTGGATCGCGGCACAAGCCATCGCCGTCACCGGCGATGCCATCACCTTGGGAATCGAGGAGCACGCGCCATGAAAGAGAACGCTCGGAACTCAATTTGCGGCCGATTGATGATTGGTGCGGTGTTGAGTTGCTGTCTCTGCGGCCTACTGGCCTGCGCCGCGGATTCCGATGCACACCCGGTCGGCGGCGGCAGCGGCGGTTCGGGCATGGAACCTGGCGGTGCGGGTGGCGCCGGTGCCACCGGCACTGGTGGTGCCGCCGGTGGCGTGATGATCGACCCGGGCGACACCGGCAAGGCCGGCACGTCGGGAGCCAACGTCGACGACGGTTCTCTATTTAAAGACGCTGGCTCGGTCACCAGCATTCTCGCCGACGCCGGGGGTCCCGAGACAGCATCCGATGCCGGCGCCGGCACGATGAAAGAAGCCGGGGGATCGACCATCCCCGGAGACGGCAACATGGCGACTGGAAAAATTGGCGGGTTCGGTCTCACCGCGATCTTCACGCAGAAAGGCGTGGACGTCACTGTCGCCATCACGGCCACGAATTGCCCGCAAGGAATGCACACCTTCACCATCCACGAAGGCTTCGCTTGCGACGATCCCACCAAGGGTCCGGTGTGGGGCGCCGGAAAACGAGGGGCCGGCATCCCCGCTCTGGTTTGCGACGCAACGAAGAACGGCAAATTGACCTACACGCGAACCGGCGCCGATTCGTCGACGAATTGGACCGTCGCGGACCACAACCAGACAACCGACCTCACTCTTCACCCACTCATGGCGGACACACAATGCGGAACATTCTTCTAATGCGAGCGAGTGTCCTGGCAACCTTCGTGTTGGGGGCCAGCGCCTGCACCGGCACTGTCGGTTCCCCCGGCGGCGACACCACCGGTTCAGTGGGCGGCGGCAGCAGCGGGGGCGCCGTCGGGACGCCCACGGTCGGCGCTGCGTGCGATCGGACGGCGTCGCTGGGGCCGGCGCGCGTCTGGCGCTTGACCGATCAGGAGTACGTCAAGTCGGTCTCTCAGGTCTTCGGCGTGGCTGTGCCTGCCGAGGTCACGGCCCCCGATACGCAGCCGGCTGATTTCACCAACCTGTCGGAAGTGGTGTCGATCGATAGCCGCGCGGCGGCCGCGTACGCTGCGACGGCCAAAACGGCGTCCCTGGCGGCGGTGAAGGTGAACCTTGGCACCTTCCTCCCGTGTGGGGCCAGCAGTCCATCCGACAGCTGCGTCCAATCGTTCATACGCAACCGCGTATCGCGCGCCTTCAGGCGTCCGGTGACCGACAGCGAGGTGGACTCCCTGATGGCGCTTTATCACCTGGGCGCCACGGACGACGTCGCGACCGGTGTCGGCGTCATCATCGAGGCGACCTTGCAATCGCCGTCGTTTCTCTATCGCACCGAAATTGGCGCGCCCGCGGCGGGCGGGCCGACGGCCCGGGTTCCGCTGACCGCGTACGAAGTGGCGACGGCGATCTCGTTCGCGCTGCTTGACTCCGTTCCCGACGACACGCTGTGGAAAAAGGCGGAGGACCGATCGATCCTGACGACAAAGGTACTGGCCAGCGAGATCGATCGCCTGCTGGCGCTGCCGGAGGTGCAAGAGAATCTGAGCCACAACGCCGGATTCTGGCTGGGTGTCGAGCGCCTGCATCAGACGGAAAAAGAGACCAGCGCTGGTTACTTTCCGGAGTTCACGCCGGCGCTGAAACAAAACCTTTACGACAGCGCGCGCCTGTTCGTACGCGAAGTATTGACGACCGGAAAGGTGACTGACCTTTTGACGTCATCGCGCATGTACGTCAACGACGACCTGGCCACGCTCTATGGCTTGCCCGGCGGAATGGGCAGCGATCTGGTCGCGACCAGCGTCTCCTTGCCAGAGCGCGGCGCCGGGATCCTGACCCAGCCGGCGGTGCTGGCGGCCTTTTCGCGCCCGGACAGAGGCGATCCCATTCACCGCGGGCTGTTCATCTACAACTCGATCATTTGCGGCTCCTCCATTCCGGAGCCGCCGGCCAATGCGCTGGCGATCGCCTCCAGCTTCCCCATGGACGCCAGCGAGCGCGAGCTGGCGAATCTGCGGGCGACGAACCCCAACGGCTGCGCGACCTGCCACGGCATGTTCGATCCGCTGGGGCTGGCCACCGAACGTTACGATCCGATCGGCCGCTACCAGGCGACGGACGCCCATGGTGCCCCCATCGACAGCTCCGCGGTGCTGAGCCGCCTCGGCCCCGATATCGACGGGCCGA
>DASXQB010000102.1:0-4888 GCA_036493295.1 Polyangia bacterium
TTCCGCGGGCGGGAAGCCGCCAAGCGGCCGAGGCCGTCCAATTTGTCGCCACATCCAAGCCGCGCGTGCAGCCTCGGTTACGTTACCGATTCACCTCGATCTCGCGTCAACGTGATTGCGGTCTAGGCGTCGCCCCGTCGCGCAGGCGGCTTTCGCGATTATTCGGCTGGGCAAAAGAAATGTTCCAGCCGCGTGACAACTTCTGTCACCCGATCGTTGCCGAGTTTTCTCCAACCTTTGCCGGAGACCCCGGCGATTGCCATTACAGTACTGGCAACCAAGAAAAGAGGGCGGCGTCCATGTTCGATCTGGAGGGTGACGACCAATCGGTTCCGTCGACGGAGGAACACCCGGGGGCATATCGGGTGGCGGCTTTGGATCTGGGGTCGAACTCGTTTCACCTGGTGGTGGTGGCGGTGGCCACCGACGGCGCCATCACCGTCGTCCGGCGCGCCAAGGACATGGTGCGCATCGGCGAGTCGGTGTTCCTCGACGGGCGCATCAGCGTGGAAGCCTTTGATCGCGGGCTGGCCTCGCTGCACCGCCTGACCGCCATCGCTCGGGCGCAAGCGCCGGAGGTGATCCTGGCCGTCGCCACCAGCGCCGTCCGCGAGGCCGAGAACGGCGCCGACTTTGTCGAGGCCGCCGAACGATTGACCGGCGTTCCCATTCGTATCATCGACGGCATCGAAGAGGCGTGCGTGATTTACCACGGCGCCCGCCGGGCCTTGCCGGCCGCCAGCCAGCGCGTGGCGCTGTTCGACGTGGGCGGCGGATCAACGGAGGCAGTGCTGGGCGATCAGCAGCACGCGTTCCTGTCCAGCTCGGTCAAGGTGGGCGTGTTGCGGTTGCGCGATCATTGGTTGCCGTCGGATCCGCCGTCGGCCAACGACCTGGGCGTGGTCTCGCAGTGGGTGCAGACCGTGATGACGCCGACCATCGATCGCTTCAAAACGTCAGGTTTTGATCTGGTGGCGCTGACGTCCGGCACGGCGATGCAGCTTGGCAGGTTGGTGGGACGGCGGCTGCCGCCGGTGGCGGGGATCGATCGCTTCAAGATCAGCCTGGACGCCCTTTACGAGCTGGAGAGCCGGCTGGTGCTGATGCCGCTTGACCAGCGCGCGGCGATGCCCGGCCTGGACGAGGGCCGCGTCGACACCATCGTTCCCGGCGTGGTGATCGTGCGAACCATCCTGGAGCTGGCCGGCGCCTCGCACGCGCTGGTGTGCAACGCGGCTTTACGCGAGGGCTTGATCGCCGACTATCTGGCCTTCGGACGCGGCAACGTACGCACCGACCGCGCGATGGAGTCCGACGCGCATTTGCCCGGCGGCGAGGCCGTCGTTTAGGATGGGGTTCGTCCTCGCCCGCGCGGGGACGAACGATGAGCGAAGTTTCCAAGCACGGCGACCTTCCGCGGACGCGTTCGCGACGCTGGATCAAAGCGCTGGTGGCGCTGGGCGTGCTGGCGGTGGCGGCGCTGATGTTCGTGCGCACCATTCGCACCACGCTGTCGGAACCGTACGCGCTGCCCGCCGCTGATCTGCGCGGCTGGACGCTGGCCTTCGCCGAAGGGACAGGGCCGACCGATCCGTATCTGGTCCTGCGTGGTCCGACGGACGTTCCCGTTGAACTGTCGCACCAGCTTTTCAAACGGTCGATGGAATCGCTGAGCTCGCCGGCGGTGACCGTGGTGCCGCTGCTTCTGCGCGGCGAGTTCGAGCGCTCGTTCGCCGGCCACATGACGCCTGAAGAGTTGCTGGCCACCGCCCGCAACGCGGGCCTCGGCAGCCGACCGCTGGTGCCGCGCTGTCTGGCGTACAGGCGCAACAGCGTCGTCGGCTCCACCCGCCAACTTTTCTACCTCCTGTTCGACATGCCCGCCTTCGCCCAATTCCGCCACGTCCTGGCCGGCCGCGCCGGCGGCATCGGCACCGTGGCGTTCGATCCGCTGTCGCTGTCGCCCGCGACAGTGATCGCGACGGTCCAATCAACCGCCGAGGACTGGTTCCCGCTTGCCGCCGACGAGACGGCAGACTGCAAAGCGCCGGTGAACATCGAGGCGGGCGGGCTTTAGGGCGGATTGTTGTACTAGCCCTCGCGCCAGCGTTTGGGCGTGGTCTTCAAGGTCGTGGCGCCGATCTTGTCGCACCACGCTTCGAACCACGCCCGCGGCACGCCGCGGAATTCCAGGTCGGCTAGAGACTGCGGCAGCGGCACGGTTTCGACCAAGGTGGCCAGGGTTCGGTACAGCAAGGCCTCCTCGCGGTGCTCGGTCAACGTCGCGGCCAGTTGCAGGGCGCCGCGCGGTTTGACGGACCAGTTCGACGGGAATTCGGGGATCTGTTCGAGGTGTCCGTACGCAGCCAGCAGCGCGCCCGCGCTGACCTCGCCGAATCCGGGCAGGCCGGGGATGCCGTCGGCGGTGTCGCCGGTCAAGGCCAGAAAATCGGGGATGCTGCCCGGGCCGAACCCGCGACGGGCGCGCAGCGCTGCTTCGTCGGTGATTTTCCTCTGCCGGCGATCGATCTGCACCACGCGCTGACCGATCAGGCATTGACCGAGATCTTTGTCCGGCGTCAGGATTCGCACCTGTTCGACCTCGCCGCGAAAACGGCAGGCGGCGCTGGCCAGGGCGTCGTCCGCCTCGAACTCGCGCATCGACCAGACGGTCACACCCAGAGCGGCCACCGCCTCCTCGACGGCGCCAAACTGAGCGTGCAGCTCGGGCGGCACCCCTTCGTCGCTTTTGTAGGCGGGAAAAAGGTCGTTGCGGAAGGAACGAATGGGGTTGTCGAACGCCACCGCCACATGGGTGACGGCTTCTTCTGCTTCGTGCAGCAATGACAGCAACGACGACACCACGCCCACCGTCGCCTTGGCGTCCCACCCGCCAGGTGCGCGGTGGTCCGGTCGCTGCGAATAGTGGGCGCGATAAAGTTCGTACGTTCCGTCGACCAGGTGCAGGCGCACGGGCCGACTATAGCGGGATCGCCGGGGCGCTACTTCATCGTTTCCAGCAGCGTCTTCAGATCCTCGGCGTGCTCTTCTTCCACTGCCAGGATGCTTTCCAGCATGCGGCGGGTGGTGGGATCGTTGTCGGCGACATAACGGATCATCTCGCCGTACGAATCGATGGCCACCCGTTCGGCGACGAGATCTTCGCGGAGCATGTCCACGATGTTTTCGCCTTCCACGTACTCTGAATGGCTGCGCGAAAGCATCCCGTCGGGGCTGAGGTTGGGTGCGCCGCCTAGCTGGGTGATGCGCTCGGAGATCTGGTCGGCGTGTTGTTGCTCTTCACCGGCGTGGGCCAGAAATTCTGCCGCCACCGCCTGAGCGTTGATCCCGCTGGCCATGAAATAGTGGCGCTTGTAGCGCAGGACGCAGACGATCTCGGTCGCCAGCGCTTCGTTCAAAAGCCGCACCACGGTGTCCCGATCGCCGCGATAGCCTTCGGTCACCGCTCCGTTTTCGATGTGCTGGCGCGCGCGGCGCCGCAGTTCTTTTACGTCGGTCAGAAATGGGCTGGTCTTGTCTTTTGTCGGTGTGGTCATCTGTTCCCCGCCTGTAAGTCGTCCGTGGCCATAGTGCCACAGGAACATGGATCCGGTGGCGCAGGACGCAAGCCCTTTTCGTTCAACCGGCCGACTGCAAAACCGGGGACATTTCTGGACGTCGTGCGGGCGAGCGGCGAGCGGCGGCGACCGCGTGGCGCAGCCGCCCTTCGGTGACGATGCCCAACACCAGCGCGCCCGCCGCGACGACCAGGAACGACGTCCGACCCCGGTCCATCATCTGCAATGCCACCTGCGCGTCGGTGTCGGGGGTGACGCCGGGGATCGACGACCGCATCCACTTCCACACCCGGTCATCGTCGGGCGCCGCCGCCCAATCGTCCGCCCATAAAAGCCCGATGATGTGCATTCCTTCGGTGACCAGCAGGTGCCGCGTGCGCTTGAGGGCGGCGATCTGTCGCGCGCCTTTGATGTTGATGTGCGACGGGACGCGGACCATCGGGCTGTCCATCAATTGGACAACCGGCAGCGCGGGAACGGCCCTCGCCGATGGTGACGATTGAAGTCCCAGCGCGGTCTCCAGTTCACTTGTGAAAATGCGCATGCGCCGAAACGTTTCAAATCGTGTGCCAGCGAACCAACGCGGGGCAGACCCGCCCAATTCAAGGTCGGCGCTGAATGTCGGTGGCTGACGCCGTCACCGAATAGAGCATCGGTTACGGACCGGTAACCAATGGGCGAGAGCGACGCGCGCGACCACTTGACAGACGTCGCCGCCAAACTCAGGCTGCTGACCGCCCATTCGCATGCGCGCCGCCGGCTCCTTCGCCATCACCAAGAACGCTCAGCCGCCTTATGACAGCGGCGAAGGCGTGGTGCTCGGTCGGGTGTCGATCACCAAACGCTTTGTCGGCGATCTGGAAGGATCATCCAGCGTCGAGATGTTGAATGCGCTGACACCGGTGAAGGGCTCGGCCGGTTATGTGGCCCTCGAACGCGTGTTCGGGACGCTGCACGGCCGCGTGGGCAGTTTTGTCTTGCAGCACAGCGGGACCATGAACCGCGGTCAGCCGACGCTGGCGATCACCGTGGTGGCGGATTCGGGAACCGGCGGTTTGAAAGGCCTGGCCGGGGCCATGACCATCGACATCGTCGATGGCCAGCATTTCTACGCCTTCGAATACACGCTGGACGCCGCTGCCTAGCCGCCGCGTCGTTCCCAGACGTCCAGCGCGGCCACCCGATAGGCTTCGGCCAGCGTCGGGAAGTTGAAGGTGTTCTCGACGAACATATCGACGTCGCCGCCGCCTTCGCGTCCCAGCATGGCCATCTGCCCGACGTGAATCAGCTCGGTGGCGCCTTCGCCGACG
>DASXQB010000103.1:0-4166 GCA_036493295.1 Polyangia bacterium
GCCGCGCGATGGACCACCGCCCCCGGCGCCGCGTCCAGCGGATTTTCTTCCGGCTCGGTGGAGACCGCCGGTGCCGCGGTGGGCGGCGGCTCGCCGGCCGACGACTCGGCGGCGGTCGCTTCGCGCACCAGCATCAAGTTGGGGCTGCCACGGCCGCCGTTAGCGACGATGGCCTTGCCGTTCTGATCGCGGCCCTCGACGTAGAACTGCAACGACTTGCCGCCGGTGACGTCCTTGGCGATCTGGCCGGCGTACCACCCATTTTTTTGCCCGGTCTTCTTCATCTCCACGGAGATGAAGCTTCCTTCGCCTGGGATCCGATAGAACAGCATCACCGTGCTGACCTTCAGGCCTGCGGCAACCGAACAACGAACGGTGGCCACCTGATCGCGCACCACCTCGTCGGCGTTCGGGCAATCCAGGGCCAGACCGCTGCTCGAGGCGGGCGGTCCGTCTTCCGCGTCTGCGGTTTTTTCTGGCGCCGGTGGCGGCGCCGCGGCGGCCGGGCGCGGTGGCGCCGCGGCGGCGGGCGGCGCTTCGTTGTTCACGTTCGCGCTCGTGTTCGTGCCGGCGCCGGCGTCGCCGCCGGTGTCGCGCAGGCGCGCGGTGGTGGTCTGGGCTTCGAGAAATGCGCCGGCGATCTCGGTGGTGTCCATGGCCGCAGAGACGCGGATGGTCGGATCGATGCGCAGCGCGCGGGCAAAAAATTGGACGGCCACCTCTCGATCGTCCAGGCCCACCAGATACACCGCGCCCAGGTGCAAATACGTCCGCGCCATGATCGGATGGTTCTCCAGGCCGGCGCGCTTGCCTTCGGCGATGGCATCCCAAAGATGGCTCTTGGCGCTGCGCCAATCTTTCTTGTCGTAATCGTCCAGCGCGCGCCGATTGATTTGGATCAACTTCGCCACCGCGGGCGGATCGCGAGCCCAAGCCGACGCTGGTGCAAACACCAGCGCAGCAATACCAACGACAGACAGAAAAAGAACCACGGCCGGCAAAATTCGACGCTGAGTCATCGTCGCCATCCTTCGTGCGAAACTGATCGGGGAGCGAGTCCAGCCGATATGGCGATCAAGATGCCAGTTTCAACGTGGCCACGCAGTCAACTGACAATGTTGACTGTCGCCGTCCCCCCGAATGGCCAATTTGCGCGACAATAACCAGCGTTCTTTCGAAGCTGGCGCGCGTCTTTCAGGACGACGGCGCTTCGGGACCAAGAGCGGTGGCGCGGTGACAGCACAGGCCCACCGTCTCAAGCAGGAGCGCCGCCTTCACCGGTTTGCACAGACACGCCTTGACCCCACCGCGGGCGCCCGACGGACCCAGCGGCGCGCTGAACGCGGACAGCACGACGATCGGCACCTGGTTCAGATCAACGTCGCCGTCCTCGAGCAACTCCAGCAATTCGAAGCCGCTCATCACCGGCATCATCATGTCCAGCAGCAACAGGGCCGGCTTGTGCGGGCCGCGCACCACGTCCAGCGCCACGGCGCCGTTCTCGGCCACCTTGACGTCGTAGCCGGCATCGGTGAGCAGCTCGCTGACCGCCTCGCGGATTGAACGGTCATCGTCCACCACCAACACCGGCCCTGACGGCGCCGCCACACTCAGCATGGTCTATTTTGGGGTCCAAGGCCTGCTCAACGCAAGCGGTCGCCCGCCCGCAAGGTAGGGTTGTGTCGGCGCGGCTTAGCGTTAAAATTCATCATTATGGGCGGCCACAAACGCATCGTGCTCGGCTCGCTGCTTTTGGCGGCGGCCGTTGGTCTGGGCTTCGTGGTCGGCCGCGTGACCGGTCACGGCGGCGCGTCCCCGTCGGTGGCGGCGACGGCCGAGAGGGACGACCCGTCGTCGCGGCGATTTTCCGGCACGCTCACCGACACCACCCCCAGCGCGGCGCCGGCCGCCGAGCCGTCTGCTGCCGCGCCCGGCGACGAATCGCCGGCCACGATCGTGGCCGTGCCGCCGCTGCCGATAGCCGCGCCCAAGCCTGCGCCCGCCGCGCCGGCCGCCGTCAAGGCGCAGGCCGACGCAGGCGCGCCTGCCGCAGCGACCATCACGCCGGCTTCTACCGAACCGCCGGCCGCTGCGCCGCCCCCGCCTGCTGCTCCGATGACGCCGACCGAGTTCGCGCTGTCACTGCGTCACCAGACCGACCAGCTCGCCATCACTCACTCGAGCTTCGACGAGGACGACGTCACCGAGCACCATCCGGTCTCCGATCATCCCGTAACCGGCTCGGCCTTCGACCAGCAAGACCGGGCAGGCGCCAGCCGCGACCTCACGCGTTCCAGCTTCGACGACGACGACAGCGTCGATCGCCACCCGACCGGGCCCTGACGCTCGACGCTCACGGCGGGGTGGGGAACATCGCGCACGCGGTCTGGAACTCGCCGATGCCCCACCAGCTGCGGCTGTTTGCGGTGCCGACCTGCGCGACTCTGACGGCGCGAACCGCCCGCGGCGCAAAGTTCACCACCGTCGAACCGTTGGCCCCCGCGCCCCCGACGAACGGCGCTCCGTCAAACGAAACGCCGTCGACCGAGCCGCGAATTTCGTAGGCGCCGGGATAGTCGCCGGGAAAGGTCTCGGTGTTGTTCAACGTGATGCTGGTCAGCTGAACCGAACCGCCAAAGTCGACTTGAAACCAGTCGGTCCCGTTCTGGACATGAGCGGAGTCCCAGCGCGTGGTGAGATCCCCGTCGACGGCACCCGGCGGACCAATGTTGTCGCCGCGCACTGACGCGGTGGCGGTCCACATCGATCGATCGCAATAATTCGTGGCGGCGATCGCCACCAGCGTGACGTCGTCACCGACGACGATCGGAACGTCGCGGACGTTTTCCCAGTGATTGGTGGCGGTCGCGGCTTGGCCGACTACAACCAGCGCCAGCGGGCGGCCTTCCGCGCCTCGCGTGCCGATTGCGCGATCTGCCACACCAACTTTGATCCCTTCGGCCTTTTGACCGAGCGGTACGATCCGATCGGGCGCTACGCGGAAAAGGACGCCGCCGGGCAGACCATCGATCAAAGCGCGACGATCAACGTCGGAAGCAAGGTCCTGGACGGCCGGCCAACGGGATTGGCGATCTGATCAGCCGCCTGCAATCGTCGCGGCAATTCTCGGACTGCGCGTCGGGCAAGCTGGCGGCCATCGCCCTCGGCCGCATCGTCAGCACCGACAACACCTGCGCGCTGCGCGACGTGCAGGACGACTTCGCCAAGAGTGGATCGTTCACCGGCCTGATGCGCGCCATCGCCACCTCGCCCGCCTTCCAGACCCGCGATGCCAGGCTTCAGTAACCGGAGGAATGCGACTGCCATGAAGAACGCGATGTCTTCACGCTCGGGAATTCGCCGCCGCACTTTCCTGAGTGGCGGTATCGGCGCCGGGCTCGCTTCGATGTTCCTGCGTCAACTGGAGGCGGACGCCGACGGCGGGCCACCGACGCGCTTCCTGGTCATCCACCGTCCCTGCGGGACCATCGCCGAAAGATTTTTCCCCACCGCCGGCACAAGCGATACGGACTTCACGCTGGGACCGATCATGGCGCCGCTGCAGGCGCTGAAAGGCGACATGGTCGTCTTCAACAATCTCACCACGCCGTTTTGGGAAAAGCTGCCGGTCGTACTGTTCGGCGGCAAATCATTGGGCCTGCAGCGCGGGCGCAATCTGCAAATGAATGGCCGCTATCTGAACGATGTGCAGGCCGCGATCATGCTGGCGTTTGGATACCCGCTGCCCGCGGACAACAAATTCGCCGGCAACAACGTCTGGAAAGGCGTCACCGGTCCGCGCCTGGGACAAGGCGCCGTCGACGGCCTTTTCGCCTAGAAAACAACGGTCCGCGCCCCCGCGCGCCCACTGTGGCGCCACCCGCGCACACGCGAATACGCGGTCAACTTCCTATGTTGACCATGATTGTGCTTGCGTCCCCCGACGAGGAAATGCCACAAAAATAGGTATTCCTCTCGTCGGTAATGTTTCGACGCGAGGGATGCGCTCACGCGAGGTAACAGCGACTCCGTCCCGCCCAGGTAATTTTTGGACGCAGGAGAGATCATTGTGAGACGTCATCGCCTTCTGTCCGTGGTCTGGGCACTGTCGGCCATTGCCGTCGCTGCGTGCGAGCCGCCGGCCGCGGAAACCGAGCTGGGAACAA
>DASXQB010000104.1:0-25806 GCA_036493295.1 Polyangia bacterium
GCTTGCGTTCGTTGTGGTCCAGGCTGCGCTTGCGCAGGCGGATGGCCTTTGGCGTGACCTCGACCAGCTCGTCGTTGTTGATGAACTCCAGCGCCGATTCCAGGGTGAAAAGCCGGGGCGGCGACAGGGTCAGCTTCTCGTCGGCGGCGGTGGTGCGGATGTTGGTCAGCTTTTTCGCCTTCGACGGATTGACGATCAGATCGTTGTCGCGCGAGTGCAGGCCGATGATCTGTCCGCCGTAGACCTTCACGCCCGGGTCCAGGAACAACTGCCCGCGCTCTTGCAGATAGAAAAGGCCGTAGGCGTTGGTCTCGCCGGCGTCCTGGGAAACCAGCACGCCGTTGGTGCGCGCCTTGAACGCGCCGGCGTACGGGCCGTAGTGTTTGAAGTTGTGGTACAGGATGCCGGTGCCGCGCGTGTCGGTGAGGAACTGCGACCGATAGCCGATGAGGCCGCGCGCCGGGGCCAGGTACTCGAGCCGCATGCGCCCGGTTCCCGACGGTCCCATCTCCTGCATGCGCCCGCCGCGACGGCCCAGCTCCTCGATCACCGCGCCCGAATAGGCCTCGTCGAGATCGATGACCACCTCTTCGTACGGCTCGGTCTTCTCGCCGTTTTCGCCGTTTTTGTAGATGACCTCCGGCTGCGACACCATCAGCTCGTAGCCTTCACGGCGCATGGTTTCGATCAGCACGGTCAGGTGCAGCTCGCCGCGGCCCAGGACCTCGAAGGTGTCGGGCGACGCCGTCTCGCGCACGCGCAGAGCGACGTTCGACTTCACCTCTTTGAACAGCCGATCGCGGATGTTGCGCGAGGTGACGAACTTGCCCTCGGTGCCGGCGAAGGGCCCGTTGTTGGACATGAACTGCATGTGCACCGTCGGCTCTTCGATCTCGAGAAGCGGCAGCACGATCGGTCGGGCGATATCGGTGATGGTCTCGCCGACGGTGAGATCCTGCATGCCGGTGACGGCGCAGATGTCGCCGGCGGCGACCTCCGCCAGCTCGAAACGTTTGAGCGACTGAAAGCCCAGCAGCTTGGCGACGCGGAACTCTTCTCGGCTGCCGTCGCGGTGCACGCAGAGCGCGCGCTCGCCTTGCTTTAAGCGGCCCGACTGGATGCGGCCGATGGCCACGTAGCCAAGATAGTCGTCGTAGTCCAGCGTGGTCACGTGCATGGCCAGCGGCGCGTCGACGTCGGCCTTGGGCGGCGGCACTTTGTCGATCACCATGTCCAGCAGCGGGCCCAGATCCTTGTGCTCGTCCTTGAGATCCCTCACCGCCCAGCCCTCGCGGCCCGACGCATAGACGATGGGAAAATCCAGCTGCGCATCGGTGGCGCCCAGCGCGCAGAACAGATCGAAGGTGGCGTCAACCGTGCCGTCAGGATCGCAGCCGGGGCGATCGACTTTGTTGACGACCAGGATCGGACGCAGGCCCAGCGCCAACGCCTTGCGCGTGACGAAACGGGTCTGCGGCATCGGCCCTTCGTAGGCGTCGACCAGCAAGCACACAGAGTCGACCATCTTCAACACCCGTTCTACCTCGCCGCCGAAGTCGGCGTGGCCGGGCGTGTCCACGATGTTGATGCGCGTGCCCTTCCAGGTGATGGCGGTGAACTTCGAGAGGATGGTGATGCCGCGCTCGCGCTCGAGATCGTTCGAGTCCATCGCGCAGTCGGCGATCACTTCACCCGGGCGGAAGGTGCCGGCCTGGCGCAGGAACCCGTCGACCAGCGTGGTCTTGCCGTGATCGACGTGCGCGATGA
Organism: Polyangia bacterium; assembly: GCA_036493295.1. Taxonomy (GTDB): domain Bacteria; phylum Myxococcota_A; class Polyangia; order Fen-1088; family Fen-1088; genus DATKEU01. The sequence goes on from DASXQB010000104.1 coordinate 1,768, forward strand.
TCGCAATGTTGCGCACATCGCTGCGGACCGCCCGGCTGGTGGCGGACTCTGGTTCGTCGGGAAAAGGCACGGCGGTACTCATGAGCGGCGGGAGACATACCCCCCCGACGCCCGCGGCGCAAGGGGGCCCCTGCGCAATGCGTCGCCAGCGGTGAAATTGCAGGCGGCCACGGCGATTCCTATCTACCCGCCGTGGACGCTGCGACGGGCGGCGTGGGCGCGCCAGCGCAGGCGGCGAACAACTCCGCGCAACAGCGCCCGGGGACGGATGGCGTACACCGACGTCTCCTGGATTTGGTTCACCTCCCGGCCGCCCCAGCGCGATTTCCACGGCGCTTGCCCTGGTGAAAAGCAGAGCTGCTGCACACCTCGATTGATGGCGTCGCGCAGGACTTCGCTGGTGATGATGGTCAGCGGACTGAATCGGTGCCAGGCCGGATCGAAACCGGAGTAGTACGTCCATAGCGCGTTGGGCGTCTGTAGGAACGCATGTGCGCCGATGGTGCGGCCGGCGACCGTCAAGGTGGCGATCGACGCTCGACCCTGGCGCGCCAGACGGACCATCACCTCTTCGAAGAACGCCGCGTTCTTGGCGGTCGAGATGTGGCTGCAATGGGGCGTTCCATGTTGGCCGAGGCTGCGCAGGTGGTGCAGGCGCACCAGATCGTCGACGGCGTCGGCGACGTCTTGCGGTCTGCGAGCGATCCGCACGCTGAAGGGACCGACTTCGCACTGCAGGCGGCGCGGATAGTAGGCGACGTTGTCGCGCATCGATTTTGAAAGCCCGCGGCGATACTGCTCCCACGTCGGGGCCAGGGGCACGGCGACGGTGCCCGGGGACAGGCGATCGAGCTCCACTGTCGGTCCGTTCCAGCGCAAAGGCGGCGACGGAGGCGGTGCCTGGCTGGGTACCTGCGATCGGGTCACCGCCAGATCCCACTCGGCGCCGATGGCGCTGTCGCGCAAGTATGCGCCCATGGCGGCGCGTGCCTGCTCGCCATGCTGGCGGTGGAGGACCGTCATCGGTTCGTCGGTCATGGTCTCGAGCGAATTGCTGCGCCCGAATGGTTGCAGCGTGCGGCCCAGCTCCGGCTGCCCCATGTTGTGCTCGACGAACATGGGCGACATGCCGATGATCTGGCCGCGTTGATCGCGCGCCAGCAGCACCTCGATCTCACCGGTGGCGCCGCCCGTGCGGCCCAGGATGAAGTGCTGCCACCAGGTGGAGACGAACTCCCACGAATTGAACGGCGATTGTTCAGGCGATCGCGACCACAGCTCGCGCCAGCGCGGGCCCAAGGCCAAGAATCCCTCGCCGTTGGAAAGCGCGGTGACCTGATCCGACTCGGTCGACTCGGGTCGGCCGTCGACGGCAGTCGCCGCCGCGCGGCTGCGCGCTCTAGCCGGGGTGGCGTGGGGGTTGTCGCCTGACATGTCTTCTGGGTGCGCCCGGGGGCGCTCCCTAGACGTCGGCCGAGCGACGAAGGATCTTGAACCCGCGGGCACAACCCCACCGCCCGGCCGCAACAAAGAGTGGGACCATCAGGTATTTCCCGCACCCGCCCGCCGCTGCACGGCCGTGCATTTTACCGCCCGCCGCCCGTCGAGAGACGTTTGCCCCCGTCGTCGCGGCGGACATACAATGACGAAGGCGAATGGACCTACCGTCGAATTCGCCTGGGCCTCGTGTGTTCGAGCGGCGGTTCCGGGCGGTCTCGCTGTTGAAGGCGGGACAGGGGATTGAAACCTGGCTGGGGACGGACGGGTTGGGGCAAGGCCCTGTCGTGATCAAGTTTGTGGTCGCCGCGACCTTTCCGGCCAGCGCGCAACATCGCTTGCGCAATCAGGCGCGGGTTTTGGCCGAGGTGCACAGCCCGTACGTCAGCTCGCCCATTCACGTAGGCGTCGACGGTCCTCTTTTGTACATGGTGATGCCGTTCGTGCACGGCGTGACGCTGGAAGAACGCCTGCGCATAGGTCCCCTCACCGTGCCCGAGGTGTTGCGGCTGGCCGCCTTCATCATGACCGGTCTCGGCGAGACTCATCGCCGCGGCGTCCTGCACCGGGACATCAAGCCGTCGAACATCGTGGTCAACGAAGGCAACGGGATGAAGCGCGCCACGCTGACCGATTTTTGGATCGCCCGCAGCGATCGCATCGATCATTCGGTGCGCGACCAACCGGTGGCGGCGATTCGACACCTGTCGCCCGAGCGGGCCGGCTTGCTGGAGGCCAACGTCGACGAACGCTCGGATCTGTACTCGGCCGGCTCCGTGCTGTTCGAGTGTCTGGCCGGCCGGCCCGTGTTCATGGGCGCCACCATTTCCGAGCTGGTGCGCCAGCACTTGAGCGAACCGCCGCCCGAGCTACGCGCGTTGGGCCTGGCGGTGCCGCGGGCGCTGGACGGGATTCTGCAGCGCTTGTTGAAGAAGGATCCGCGCGACCGGTACCACTCGACAGAAGGCGTGCTGGCGGATCTGACCGCCGTCGAGCAGGCGCTCGAGCGCGGTGACGCCGAGCCGACGGTGGTCATCGGCTCGCGCGATCAGCGCCTGACCATCACCGAGCCGGCGTTCACCGGCCGCGGCGGCGAGCTGCGCGCTCTCGGCGCCGAGATCGATCTGGCGCGCCAGGGCCAGGGCCGCCTGGTGCTGGTGGAGGCCGAATCAGGCGGCGGCAAGACCCGCCTTCTGGAAGAGCTGGCGCTGCGGGCTGGCCGCGACGTGGTGGTGCTGCGCGGGCAGGGCGTGGTCGATCAGGCGGCGCGCCCGTTTCAGATGCTGGTCGGTTTCGCCGAGCAGCTGATGACGGCGACGCGCGCCGATCCCGATTACTCGCAGGCCATCCGCGAGAGCCTCGGCGGCGATCGCCCGGCGGCCTGCGCGGCGTTGCCCGAGCTGGGATCGATCCTGCACACCGCCCGCGAGGCCGCCGATGACGAGCTGGGTCCCGAAGCGTTCGGCGAAGCGCGCACCGTGAACGCGCTGTCGTCGCTGCTGGACGCGTTGGGTGGACCGAGGCGTCCGACGCTGATCATCTTCGACGACGCACAGTGGGCGGACGAGCTGACCATCAAGCTGCTGCGCCACTGGCACGAGCAGCGGCGACCGGGGCGCGGGCAAGACCACGTCACCATCGTGGCCTCGTTCCGTTCCGAAGAGGTGCCGCCCGGGCACTCGCTGCGCCAGCTCGAGACCGCCACCTCGCTGATGCTGGCCCCGCTGTCCGCGGACGACATCCGCCGCATGGCCGAATCGATGGCCGGCCAGCTTCCCGACGACGCGTTGAAGGTGGCCGAGACCTTGTCAGGCGGCAGCCCGTTCATGGTCTCGGCGGTGCTGCGCGGGATGGTCGAGTGCGGCGCTTTGGTGCCGGCCCTGCATCGCTGGCGGGTCGAGCCGCTGGCCCTTGACGACGTGCGGTCGTCGCGCCAGGCGGCGGTGTTCCTGGGACGGCGTCTGGAACGTCTGCCCGGGCCGGCGCTGGATCTGCTGAGCGTGGGCGCCGTGCTGGGCAAAGAGTTCGATCTCGATTTTGCCGCTTCGCTGGCCGGGCAGTCGGTGGCGGCGGCCGCCGTCGCCCTGGAGCAGGTGCGCCGGCGGCACATCGTGTGGATTCGCGGCGACGGCACCCGCTGCGTGTTCGTGCACGACAAGCTGCGCGAGGCGCTCCTCGGCCGGGTGGGCGAGCCGGTGCGGCGCGGCCTGCACCGGAAGGCGGCGGCGGCCATCGAGGCGCGCGCGCCGCAACGTTGCTTCGAGATCGCCTATCACTATGACGCCGCCGGCGAGCCCGAGCGTGCCTTGCCGTACGCTCTGACCGCCGGCGACAGCGCCCGGGCCCGGCACGCCCTGGCCTTCGCCGAGCAGCAGTACCGCATCGCCGCCCGCGGGATGGCCAGCGCCGACGCCATCACCCGCCTGCGCGTCGCCGAGGGTCTGGGCGACGTCTTGCTTCTGCGCGGCCAGTACGATCAGGCGCTGGACGAATTGGGCGTGGCGCGCCAGCTGGCCGGCAGCGCCGTCGATCGCGCGCGGCTCGAAGGCAAGCTGGGCGAGCTGGCCTTCAAGCGCGGCGACGTCGAGAACGCCTGCCACTCGATCGAAAAGGCGCTGCGTTTGCTGGGGCGCCCGGTGCCGGCGCGCCCGCTGACGTTTCTTCTGCGCTGCTTGCAGGAGGCCGGGGTGCAGGTGCTGCACACGCTGCTGCCCAAGTTGTTTCTGGCCCGCCGGCCGCTGGCGGGCGCCGAGGCCGAACTGCTGGCCATTCGTCTTTACAGCCGGCTGGCCCACGCGTACTGGTTCGGGCGCGGCCGGGTGGCCTGCGCCTGGGCGCACCTGCGCGGCCTGAACCTGGCCGAACGTTATCCGCCCACCGCCGAGCTGGCGCAGGCCTATTCCGAGCACGCGCCGGTGATGACGATGATCCCCGCCTTCGATCGCGGCATCGCCTACGCGCGCAAGTCGTTGGTCATCCGGCGCACCCTCGGCGATGTGTGGGGGCAGGGACAGTCGCTGCACTTCTTCGGCGTGGTGCTTTACGGCGCCTCTCGCTATGCCGAATGCGTGGAGAGCTGCAGCGAAGCGATGCGCTATCTCGAGCGCACCGGCGATCGCTGGGAGTACAACACCGCCGCCTGGCACGTGGCGTTCAGCCTGTACCGGATGGGCGATCTGCGCGGCGCCTTGAGCACCGCCCAGCGCATCTACCGCGAGGGCGTGGCGATCGGAGACGCCCAGGCCACCGGCATCAGCCTGGGCGCCTGGTCCAAGGCCACCCGGGGCGACGTGCCGGAAGAGGCGGTGGCGCGCGAGTTGGCTCGCGCCGGCGGCGACGTCCACACCGAGGCCGAGCTGCTGCAGGCCGAAGCCTTGCGCCACCTTCGCGCCGGCCAGCCGGCGCAGGCGGTGGCCGCGCTGGAACGTGCCGATGAGCTAATCGTCAGCAAAGGATTTCGCCAGGAGTACGTCTCGCCCGTGCTGCCGTGGCTGGCCACGGCGCTGCGCGCGCAGGCCGAGGCGGTGCCCATCTGGGCGCCCGATCGCCGACGCCGGCTGCTGAAAAAAGCGGCGCGCGCCGCCCGGCGGGCCCTGCGCCTGGCCCGCAGCTATCGAAATAATCTGCCCCACGCCTTGCGAGAAACGGCGCTGCTGTCGGCGGCCGCCGGTCGAACCGGGGAGGCGCGCCGGTTGCTGGACGAAAGCCGTGCCGTCGCCGAAGTGCAGGGCGCGGCGTATGAGCTCGGCCAGACCCGTCTGGCCGCCGCGTTGATCGCCGCCGCCCTCGCACAGGATGGCCAGCCGGAGGCCGACGCCGAGGTGATCGCCGCCCGCCAGCAACTGGAAAGCATGGAAGGCGGTGACAGCACGGCGCCCACCTCCAGCGCTGGCGACGTGACCTTGTCGCTGGCCCAGCGCTTTGATCAGATCGTCGATCAGGGACGCAACATCGCCGCCGCCTTGTCCAAAGAAGCGGTGATCGCGGCGGCACGGGAGGCGGGCTTGACGCTTTTGCGCGGCGACCAGTGTTTGATCATCGAGATCGATCGCACCGATGACGGACTGGCGGTGGCTCACGTTCCCGACGCCGCCGGCACGGTCAGCCGATCGATCATCAGCCGCGCCATCGACGAGGCCAAGCCGCTGGTGGTGTCAGATTCCGACAGCGGGCGGCCCGAGGCCACCGATCAAAGCATCGGCATCACCGGCGCCCGGTCGGTGCTGTGCGCGCCGATGTTCGTGCGCGGCTGGCCGGTGGCGTGTCTTTACGTCACGCATAGCCGCGTCGGCGATCTGTTCGGCCGCGACGAGGAACGCCTGGCCCAGTACATCACCACCCTGGCCGGCGCCGCCTGGCAAAACGCCGAAGGGTTCTCGCGCGTCGAGGACGCGGTCCAGGTGCGCGACGAGTTCCTGGCCATCGCCTCGCACGAATTGAAGACGCCGCTGACCGCGCTGCGTTTGCACCTGGAAAAAATCCAGCGGTCGATGGGACGGTCCCGGCCCAGCGCCGAGACCACCATCGAGACTGTCACCGGCGGCGTGGAAAAGATCTCCCGTCAGGCGGACCGCCTGACCAAGCTGATAGATGAGCTGCTCGACGTTTCGCGGATTACCGCCGGCCATTTGACCTTGCAGCCGGAGAGCCTGGATCTGGCGCGCCTGCTGCGCGATGTGGTGCAGCGCCAGGGCGAAGAGATGAAGAAGGCGGGCTGTACGGTGACCTTGCAGGCGCCGCCTACGCTGTGGGGACGCTGGGACGCCCTGCGCGTCGAACAGGTGATGATCAACCTTCTCACCAACGCGCTGAAATACGGCCCGGGCAAACCGATCGAAGTGCGTCTGTCCAACCTGCCAGGCGCGGCGCAGATCGAGGTGCAAGACCAGGGTATCGGCCTCGACCCGCGGGACGCCGCGCGCATCTTCGATCGCTTCGAACGCGCGGTCTCGGCGTCGCACTATGGGGGCCTTGGCCTGGGCCTTTACATCGCCCGGCAGATCGTCGAAGCGCACCAAGGATCGATCCAGGTGAAAAGCGCGCCCGACCGCGGGGCGACGTTCACGGTCACGCTGCCGTTGGAGGCGAACGTCGGCGCGATGGATCCGTTGCTGGCCCACCACGGCGCGCAGCGCGCAGGGTAAGGCGTCCGATCGCACCTTCCAATGGACCGATTGGCTCTGGTCGCGAGCAAGCTCTTTGCTTCGTCGTTGGGTTCGCGTCGGCTTGCCTGATCCTCGCTTGTGGGGGCGGGGCCGGTTCGAACGCGGGTAACAACGACGCCGCGGTGGCTGCCGATGGCGTCGGCGGGGCTCCATCACTCGGCAGTGGCGGCATGATTGGCGCCGCGGGATCCGGTGGCGGCCTGCACGTCGTGACCGAGTTCAAGATCCCCACGATTTACAGCACGCCCCTCAACATCGCGGTGGGCCCGGACGGCAATCTTTGGTTCACCGAGCAACTCGGAAACAAGATCGGACGCGTGACAACCGCCGGGACGATTACCGAGTTTTCGATTCCGACGCCGACGAGCGCTGCCGGGGGAATCGTGGCCGGGCCGGATGGCAATCTTTGGTTCACGGAAGGAACCAGCAAACAGATCGGACGCATCACCACCTCAGGGATGATCACCGAATTTCCGGTGGCTGGCGCGGTCGGCTCGCCCCTGGATATTGCGGCGGGAATGGACGGGAACCTGTGGTTCACGGAGTCGACCACCGCGATTGGTCGCGTGACCACCGTCGGGACGATCAGCGGGTTCCCGGTCCCGCTGGCAACGAACTCAACCGCCGTTTATGCCGGGCCCGATGGGATTGCAGCGGGGCCGGATGGCAAGCTGTGGTTCACGGAAATCGGAGGTAACACCATCCGCAGCATCACCACCGCCGGGACGATCAGCGAGTTTCCGATCCCGACTCCGAGCAGTGTGCCCGTACGCATCGCCAGCGGGCCCGACGGCAATCTCTGGTTCACCGAAGCCAACAGCAACGCCATCGGTCGGCTCACGCCCGCATCGGGCGCATCAGCCCGACCGGAACCATCACCGAATTCGCGCTTCCAACCGCGACGGCCACCGCTGGAATCACCACCGGCCCGGACGGCAACATCTGGTTCACCGAGATTGGCGGCAACAGCATCGCGTACATGACCCCGTGATTTGGCATTGGCCGAGACGGAGACGTAAACGCATAGCCGTCAGGGCGGCGGAATTTCGGTTAGGCTGCTTCGTTGATGCTCCGCCGCTGGAGTCTGGTGATTGGCCTTTCGCTGGTCATCCACGTGTTGGTGGTGGGCGGGGCGCTGGGGATCGCGCTGGTGCTGGGGATTCCGTTCGGGCGCACGGTCGATGTGGAGATCACCGGGATGAGCCTGGACGAGGTGAAGGATCTGCCGTTGGGCGCGCCGCCGGGCGCGCGCGGGAATGCGCAGGCGGACAAACCCCAGCCGCCGCCGCAGACGCCGAAGCCCGCCGCCGGCGCCGGCGAGCTGGCCACGAACGAAGGCAAGCGGCGCCGCACACACGGTGCTGACGAGACGGCGATCGAGCTGCCGGAGGCGGCCGTGCACGCCAGCGACCTGCGCCAGTATGGCCCGGAAGGATCGCGGGTGACGGCGCTGGTGCGTCTGGATCGCTTGCGGGCCACGCCGTTCGGGCCCAGCGTCGACGAGATCTTGATGCACTTGCCCGATCGCCGCGATCTGCTCGAAGGAACGGGCCTGGATTTTTACAAGGACTTCGATGCGCTGCTGATCGCCACGCCCAACCCGATGGACTTCACGGTGACGTTTCTGGCGGTGCGCCACCACCTGGGCGACGCGCAGCTGAAGGCGGCGCTGGAGCGCGGGGCGAAGGCCACCGATCGCGTTCTCAGCTGGCGCACGGAAGCCCGCCGGCCGTTCGCCGAGCGCCACGCGCGCACGCCGGGGTCGCTGGCGTCGCGCGACGAACGGATCATCGTGTTGCCCGCGCCCGGGCTGGCCGTGGTGACGCCGCCGGTGTATCGGAACATGCTGCTGCGCCCGCCGCGATCGCGCGCGGCCCCGCCTGATGGTGGCGCCGCTGACGCCGGCAGCAGCGCCGCGCCGTCGACGCTGGGTCCGCCCGACGGCGACGGCTGGCGATCGCTGCTCCGTCGCATCGACGCCGAGGACAGCATCTTGCCGGCGAACGCCATCGCCATGCTGAACGCCGTCGACATCTTCAGCGCGCGCAGCTTGCGCCGCGGCCTGGCCGCCCTCCCCAGCGGCGGTAAGGCCGCCCAGGGCGTGGCCGACAGCACCGGCGGCGCCACCGTCTTTGGTTTGCCGGTGCCGAAGGTGATCACCGTGGTTCTGGGCGCGGATCCCGCGCCCTTCGCCGATATCAAAGCCGAGCTGCCCACCGACGACGACGCCCAGCGCTGGGAACAGGCCTGGCCCGGCGTGCGCCGCCAGCTGAGCGTCAATCCATACCTGGTGCTGACCGGTTTTGTGTCGCTGCTGGGCCGTCTGGAGGTCATCCGCGAAGGGTCCGTCCTCCACCTGCACCAGTTCGCCACCGCGGACGAGACGATCCGTTTGCTGCAGCTCATCGCTCGTTTCATGGTCCCCTGAATCGCGCTTCCAAGGCCGAAACCATGAGGGGGGTTTCCCCGGCGGGCTTTTTGCGGTAAGAACCCGCCCTCGGAGGAAACCGTTCCATGTCTCAACAAACCCCGCTTTCGCGGGTCAAAGAAGAGTTCGGCGGCAAAGACAAACTGGTCGACAAGATCGTCGGCCTGCTGGGCGTCGGCGCCGATGAATCCAAGGATGATCTGCGCAAGCGCCTGCTGGGCGCGGCCAACAAAAAACTGATTCGGCTGCACAAGGTCGCCGAGGCGGTCAAGCAGCACGGCGGTCATGACAAGCTGGTCACGGCCACCGCCGCCGGCCTGGGACGGTCGAAAGACAAGGACTACGTCGAGAAGCTGGGCACGTTCTCGAGTGGTCGCTTGCTGGACGTGCTGTCGGCGGCCGAGAAGCGCAACAAGCGACAGAGCGCCGCGCCGGCCAAGGTCAAGGTGGCCAAGGAGGCCGCGCCGGCCAAGGCCAAGGCGGCCGGCAAGACCAAGGCGAAGAAGACAGCCGCGGAGAAGAACGCGTAAGATTGCCGGCGCATGCTGATCGGCGACGTCGTCGGGCGGTTGTGGGCGGCACAAACGGCCGGGGGGCTGCCCGGCCAGACGTTGCTGCTGGTGCGACCGCTGACCGCGGCGGGGCCGGGGCGGCGTCTCATCGTCGCCGTTGATCGCCTGGGCGCCGGCCCGGGCGAACGGGTGATCGTCGCTCACGGTTCGCGGGTGCGCGATCTGACAGTGGGCGCGGCGGTTCCCGACAAGGACGTCGTCATCGCCATCGTCGACGATTTTCACGTCGAAGAAAGCGTGCCGGCGTGATCCTGGGCCGGGTGATAGGCGAAGTGTGGGCGGCGCGCAAGGACGCGCGTCTCGGCGGTGCCAAGCTGTTGCTGGTGCGCCCGCACGCCTGGCACGAAGCGGCCTTCGACACTGCCCATCTGGTGGCCACCGACGAGCTGGACGCCGGTGTGGGCGACGAGGTGGTGGTTTGCCTCGGCCAGCCAGCGCGCCTGTCGCGCGGCGATGACAACGTTCCGGTCGACGCGGCGGTGATGGCCGTCGTCGATCGCGTGCAGCTCGATGCCGATGTCGCTGCGCGCCCGGGCGCCGCGCCGGGAATCCGCCGCCGCCTGGAGCTGCCGCGATGATGCGCGGGACGGTGCTGGGTCAAGTGTGGGCCACCCGGCGGGCCAGCGGTCTCGACGGACGCAAGCTGGTGCTGGTGGCGGCGCGCGACGCCGACGGGCAACCGACCGGACGGGTGGTGGTGGCCATCGATACGCTGGAGGCCGGCGACGGCGACGACGTGACCGTCGCGTTCGGTTCGGGCGCGCGCAACGTCCTGCGGCCTGGTCCAGAGAACCGCGAGCTTTTGTGCGACGCCGCCGTCGCCACCATCGTGGAAGGAGCGGGCTGATGTTCCTGGGACGCGTGGTGGGCTCGGTGTGGTCGACGGTGAAGTGGCCGAAGGCCGTCGGGCTGAAGTTGCTTTTGGTGCGTCCGTATCGCCTCGGCGATCTGGCGCCGGGCGACGACCAGACCAAGGCCGCTGCCGGCGCGCGCCCGTCGGAGCCAGTCGACGATCTGGTGGTGTGCGCCGACGCGCTGGACGCCGGCGCCGGCGACGACGTGGTGGTGGCCTTCGGGCACGCCGCGCGCGTGGCGCTGTCGCAGACGCTCGGCCCGGGACAAAAGCCCGAGGTGCCGATCGACGCCGCCGTGGTGGCGGTGGTCGATCGCGTGTCGGTGACGCATGGCAAAGTCTGAAGCCGACCTGCGCGAGCTGGTGGCTCGGGTCTCGCGCGCCGTCGCCGCCCGCACCGGCAAGTCGCGCGACGAGCTGGCGCCGGTGGTCGCCGCCGAGGTGGCCGCGGCGCTGGAGGCGCGCGATCCGGACGCGCCCGCTGCGGCCGGCTCTTTGTGCCGCGGTTGTCTCGATCAAGAACGCCGACGGGCCGGTCGCCGCGCCGTCGTCACCACCACCGGGAAAAACCAGCGCGGCATCGTGGCCAAGATCGCCCAGGCCATCGCCGACGCCGGCGGCGACATCGTCGACATCTCGCAGACGCTGGTGGGCGAATATTTTTCGATGATCATCCTGGTCGACATGGCCGACCTGGCCGTCTCCTTCGCCGAGTTCAAGGCGCGTTTGACGGGCGCCGTGCGCTCGCTGGGCGCCGAGTGCGTGGTGATGCACGAAGAGGTCGTGGCCGCCTTGCAGCGCGTGTAACGATCATGGCGGCGTCGTGGGAATCGGGCGAGGTCCGCGAGATCTTGCGGATGATCGAGAACGAATCGCTGGACGTCCGGGCGGTGACGATGGGGATCTCGCTGCGCGACTGCGCCGCCGAGACGCTGGAGCGCACCTGCCAGCGCATCCACGACAAGGTCATGCGCCTCGGCGAAAAGCTGGTCTCCACCGCCGCCGCCGTCGAGGCGGACTTCGCCGTGCCCATCACCAACAAGCGTCTGAGCGTCACGCCGCTGTCGCTGGTCACCGAAGCGTGTGGTGCCCCACGCGTGGTCAAGGCCGCCGAGACCCTGGACCGCGCGGCGCAAGCACTGGGCGTCGACTACATCGGCGGTTTCTCTGCGCTGGTGGAAAAGGCCATGACCCCGGGCGATCAGGCGCTGATCGAATCCATTCCAGAGGCGCTGGCTGCCACCGAACGGGTCTGCTCGTCGGTGAACGTGGCCACCACGCGGGCCGGGATCAACGTCGACGCCATCTTGCTGATGGGCCGCACGATCAAAGAGCTGGCTGAACGCACGGCGAAACAAGGCGGCATTGGCTGCGCCAAGCTGGTGACGTTCGCCAACATCCCCGACGACAACCCCTTCGTCGCGGGGGCCATGCATGGCGTCGGCGAAGGCGAATGCGTCATCAACGTCGGCTGCTCGGGCCCGGGCGTGGTGCTGTCGGCGATCCGCCGCTTGCGCGCGTCGGGCGACGCCGTCGATCTGTCTGTCGTCGCCGAGACCATCAAGCGCATGGCCTTCAAGGTCACGCGCGCCGGTGAGCTGATCGGCCGCGAGGTGGCGCGCCGTCTGGGTCCGCCCGCACGCTTCGGCATCGTCGATCTGTCGCTGGCGCCCACGCCCGCCGTCGGTGATTCGGTGGCGGAGATTCTGGAGGCGATGGGCCTGGAACGCGTCGGCGCGCCCGGCAGCGTGGCGGCCCTGGCCTTGCTGACCGACGCCGTGAAGAAAGGCGGCGTGATGGCCTCGTCGCACGTGGGCGGTTTGTCGGGCGCGTTCATTCCGGTCAGCGAGGACGCGCGCATGGTCGACGCGGTTCGGGTGGGCGCGCTGTCGCTGGAATCGCTGCAGGCGATGAGCGCGGTGTGCTCGGTGGGTCTGGACATGGTGGCCGTCCCCGGCGACACGTCGGCCGAAACGCTGGCCGCCATCATCGCTGACGAGATCGCCATCGGCGTGTTCAACAACAAGGCCACCGCCGTGCGCATCATCCCCGTGCCCGGGAAAAAAGCCGGCGAGTCGGTGGTCTACGGCGGCTTGCTGGGTGAGGCCATCGTGCAGCCGGTCAGCCGTTTTCGCTCCGACGGGTTCGTGCGGCTGGGTGGGCGCATTCCGGCGCCGTTGCAGGCGCTCCGCAACTGAACATGGCCGCCGCGGAATCGGCGCTGCACGTTCTCGCCTTCGGCGAACTGGTCGTCGAAGTGGACGCGGCGCTGGGAGGGCGCGTGACGGCGTTTCGTCTGCATGGACGCAACGTCCTGTCCGAGGCCGATGCCCACCCAGAAAATTTTGGGTCGACGTTCTGGACCAGCCCACAAAGTGACTGGGCCTGGCCGCCCGTCGTCGAGATCGACAGCGCGCCCTATATCGTGGCACCCGCAGGCAGAGGTGCGCTGACCCTGATCGGCTCGCCCAGTTCGTTGCTGGGCGTTCACGTGGAGAAACGGTTCGTCGCTCGACCGGAGCGACGCGCGTTGGAAATTGATTACTGCCTTCGCAACGGCGGCGCGGCCGAGGTGCGGCTGGCGCCGTGGGAGGTGACGCGCGTTCATCCGGGCGGCCTGACATTTTTTCCCACCGGCGAAGGTGTCTACCCGTCGTCGAACCTGACCGTGACCGACGCCGCCGGTGCCACCTGGTTCGCCTTCGATGCCACCCGCATCGCCGGCCATCCCAAGCTGTTCGCCGACGCCGGCGCCGGCTGGCTGGCCCACGTCGACGGGCGCACGTTGTTCGTCAAGGCGTTCCCGCGCGTGGCGCGCGCGCAACAAGCCAACGGCGAAGCATTGATCGAGATCTACGCCCACCCTGATCTCACGTACGTCGAGCTGGAACAGCAGGGTCCGCTGACCACCATCGCCGCCGGCAGCGCCTGCCACTGGGCGGTGAGCTGGTATCTGCGCGCGCTGTCCGACGACGTCGAGGTGGCGGTGGGCAGCCCGTCGCTGCTGGCGGCGGTGGCCGCGGTGCTGAATGGTGGCGGAGGGTGATCGACGCCGACGGCCCGCCGTTCTCGCCGGCATTTGTCGTCGCCCACGCCTGGGGTTTTTGCGCCGGCGTGTGGCTGCCCCGGCTGCGCGGGACCACCGAAGCGCCGGCGGCGATCGCTGAGGCGACGCTGGTCAAGCTGGCGGAGGGCGAGCGGGCGCACGCGCGGACGCTGGCCCCGGCGCGCGCGGTTTCGTGGGTGGGCGGCCGGCTGGCCTTGCGCGCGGCGCTGGGCGCGCTGATCGACGGCGGGGTGGTGGCGCCGGAAAGCGCCGGCGTGGCGATCCGGCCCGATGATCGCGGGGCGCCGCAGTTGCCAGCCGGCGTGGTCGGTTCCATCAGCCACAAAGACGGGCTGGCCGTTGCGCTGGCGGCGCGCGATGACGGCTGGCGAGTGGGCATCGACCTCGAAGATCGCCGGCCCGCGCGCCACGATATTTCGTCGCACGTCCTGAACGACGGCGAGCGTGCCGCCTTGGCCACCCTGGACGAGCCGGCGCGGGCGATCGAGGTGCTGATCCGCTTCGCGTGCAAGGAGGCGGTGTACAAGGCGCTGGATCCCAGCCTTCGCCGCTACATTGGTTTTACAGAGGTGACCACCGGGCGCGACGCCGCCGGCCTGCGCGCCAGCTTCGTTCCCCGGGCGGGTGAGCCGCGTTTTACCCTGGAGATCGATCCGGCCGTCGATGCCGATGTCGCCGCCATCGGCGCGCGTATTCTGGTGGCGGCGCGGGCGCGGGCCGAACGCTGATCGCGCTGTCACGCGATTGACTTTGCGACGAGCGGATCAATAGTGGAAACGCCGTATTCTTGCCGGCCTTCTCGCTCCACACTTGTTCCGCACCGTTTAGGAGGAACTCGATGAACCGTCGCCGCTGTTGGATCGGTGCTCTGTTGTTTGTGGCAGCTTGCTCGGGCAGCGAGGCGGCAAAGGACGGCGGGCGGGCGGACGGCAAAGACAGTGGAGGCAAGGACGGCGGGGGAGCCGGCGGCTCAACGTCGTCAGGCAGCGGAGGTCTGTCGGGAAGCGGCGGAAGCATCGGCAGCGGCGGCACCGCGACGGGTGGCACCGGCGGCGCCGTCGACGCGGGCCAGACCGACAGCAACGGCGACATCGCCGCCGACATGGCGAGTGTCGACGCCGCCAGCGACGGCTCGTTCGAACAAGCCGACACCAGCAGCGGCGAGACCACCAGCGGCGATGCCATCACCGGTGGCGACGGCGCCATTGACACCGTCACTGACAGCGGGGACGCGGGTGGTTCGTCTGTCGATTACTCGATGCTCGAGCGCAACGGCGATCCGGCGCGCACCGGTCAGTTCATTCGCCCGCTTTTGACCAAGGCCAACGCGATGACGATGACCGCCGACACCGCGTTCAATCCGAGGTTCCAGGGCAATCTTTGGAACGTGCCGCTGTATTTGCAAAACGGGCCCAACAACAAAGGCGCGTTCTATGTGGCCACCCAGGACAATCTCGTCTACGCGTTGGACGAGACCACCGGCGCCGAGGTCTGGCACGGCAGCGCGGGCCCGGTCGCGCAAGGCTCGCCGTGTGGGAATTCATACCTCGCGGTCGGCGTCTTCAGCACGCCGATCATCGACGCCGCTTCGCGCACGCTGTTCGTGGCGGCGGCGAACGGGCCGACCGCGATCCAGTCATTCCAGGTGCACGCCTTCAACGTCGACACCGGCGCCGAGCGCACCGGCTGGCCGGTCGACGTGGCGCAGGTGATCAGCGATTTCCTGCCGGCCAAGCAAAACCAGCGCACGGCCCTGGCGCTGGTGAAAGGGATCTTGTACGTGGCCTTCGGCGGACACGCTGGCGACTGTGGGGTGTACCGCGGGCGCGTGCTGGCCATCGACATCAGCGATCCAAGCAAGAACGGCAACTGGGAGACCACCGGTTTGGGCGAGGCCATCTGGGGCGCCGGCGGCATGGCCTCCGACGGCGACGGTGTCTTCGCGCTGACCGGCAACGGCGACGTCGGCCTCACCGCTCACCTGGACAGCGAAGAGGTGGTGCACCTGACCGGCCTGGCGGTGTTGAACCGCACCGATCAGAACATCTTCTACCCCGCGCGCTGGGGCGCCATGGACGCCATGGATCTCGACATGGGCTGCAATGCGCCCGCGCTGTTCGGTGTTCCGGGTGCCACCCCGGCAAAGTATCTGGTCGCGCCGGCCAAGGACGGGCACCTTTATTTTCTCGATCCCACCAACCTGGGCGGCGCAGGCGGCGAGCTTTCCGATCTGGTGTTCGCGCAGGAGAGCATGAGCGCGCGCACCAGCCCGACGGCGTACATGACGACCAAGGGAATGTTCGTCGCGCTCAGCACCGGCGCCGCCCACTGTCCGGCCGGCGGACCCACCGGAACGGTGGTCATGGGCGTGCAGGTCGGCGTCACCGCGGGCGCCATCACCCCGACCATTTCGTGGTGCGCCGCGCTGAGCGGCGATGTGACGGTTCCCATCTCGACGACCTCCGACGGAACGCACGACGCCCTGGTCTGGTACAACAACGGCGGCAGCCTGACTGCCGTCGACGGCGAGACCGGCGCCGCCGTTTTCAGCGGCGCCAGCGGCTGCGCCAGCCAGCGCTTCACCAGCCCGATCGTGGGCGGCGCTGGCCGCATCGTGCTGGGCGCCGAAGGCAAGCTCTGTTCGTTCTCGGTTAGATAGACAAGGTTTGTGAAACGCCGACAGCGGCCAGGCAAAGACGACCAAGCAGCCAGGGGGCCCGGGGGTTCTCGCCACAGCGCGCGAAAGGTTCGTTACTGAACATTATTCAATATGTGCTTGGTTCGGTCACAGTGACGGGTGTTTAATTGATAGCTGGCTATGATCAGGTCGGTTTTGTTTTTGCTGTTCGTGGCTGGCGTCGCCGCCGTGCTGTCGGCGTGCGCGGCGCCGGGCGCGGCGCCGCAAGGTTCCGGTGGCGCCGGTGGCGTTTCGTCGGGCGGGGCCGGTGGCCAATCATCCTCGGCGAGCGGCGGCGCGGACGCGTCTGGCTCGGGCGGCGTCTCGACGGGGTCAGACGGTGCGGTTAACGCCGGTGCGGGCGGCGCCGCGATGGCTGCTGACGCTGGCGCCGGCGGATCCGACGCTGCGCCGACGGTCGACACCGCCGGCGGCGGCGGGACTTCCTCCGCGCGTTGCCCGGCGGTTCCGCGCTGCGACGCCGGCGCGCCCGACCCCGGCGCGGCCCGAGCGTGGCGGCACCAGGCGCCTTCCGGCGCCGCCAACCACAGCGGTCGTGATCTGTTCGTCAATCCCGGCGCGCCACAATGGGTGATCGCCAATTTTCGCTACGGGCTGCCGCTGCTGGACGCGGCGCTGTCTGACGAAGAGGTGGACATCTATCTGCTGCGTGGCTGCGGCGCCACCTGGGAAAAACTGGGCACCGCGCTGACCAGCGCCGCGGCGGCGCACGCCTCTGAGGAGGGCGTCGACGATGCGGCCGGGCGTCTGTTCTTTTCGGTCCCCAGCGAGAAAATGATGGCGCCCGGTCGCCATCGCCTGCGGCTGGTGGTGGCCGGCGATCTTTCCGCCGTCGAAGTCTTCATCGAAGTGCTGCCCTCCGGCGCGCCGCTGTTCGTCGCCGATGTCGACGGCACGCTGACCACGTCGGAGAACGCGCAGGCCATTGCGCTGTTTACCGGCGCGCCTCCAGACGCCAATCAAGACGCAGCCCAGGCGCTGACCCTGCTGGCCCAGAAAGGGTATCGGCCGTTTTATCTGACGGCGCGGCCCGAATGGCTGTCCGTGACCACCCACGATTGGCTGGCCGGCAAGGGTTTCCCGCCGGGGATCGTGCACACCACGCTGACCAGCGGCGGGGCCAGCGGCGCTGCGGCCGGCACGTTCAAGACCGACGATCTCAAGTTGCTGGCGGCCAAGGGAATGATTCCCGCCTTTGGCTTCGGCAACACCAGCACCGACGCGGACGCGTACAACAGCGCCGGCATCGAGCCGCTGTCCAATCGAATTTTCTATCAGTTCACCGACACCGCCTGGAAAGGCCGCCGCGTCGACGACTACGGATCGTTGCTGGCGGAGTTCTCGACCCTGCCGCTGGTCTGTCGTTAGGGTCTCTAGGTCGCTCGCTTAGCGGCGCGGCCGTTGGCGCAGAGCGCGGAATTCTTCGAAGGTTTGACAGAGCAGGTACGGGTTCGTGCGCAGTTCGTGGGCGATGGTCGACGTCGGCGTCTGGCCATAGTTGTGGCCGGGGAAAACCTTCGTTTCTTCGGGCAGCGCGCTCAGACGCTGCAGGCTGCGCCACATCGCCGCCGTGTCGCCGCCGGTGAAATCGGTGCGGCCGCAGCCGCCCACGAACATCACGTCGCCGGTGACGACGAAGCCGTCGCCGAGGTAACAGACACCGCCCACGGTGTGGCCGGTGGTCTCGAGGACGCGCAGGCCGCAATTGCCGATGGCGATGGCGCGCCGGTCGACAGCGTCGATCAACGTGGCCGCTTCGGGCGCCACTTTGCGGATGGCGGCGGCCTCGCGCGGGCTGACCACCACGGACGCACCGGTGGCGCCGACGATTTCGGCCACGCCTTCGATGTGGTCGTTGTGCGTGTGCGTGATCAGCACGGTCTTGATTTGCACGCCCAGGGTCTGGGCCTCGCGCAGCAGGCGATCGGCTTCCCACGCCGGATCGACGACGGCGGCCTGCCGCGTGCTGGGGCAGTAGATGATCTCGCAGAAGTTCTGCAGCAGGCCGACCTCGAGCTGGAACACCGCGGGCGCGGTGGGAAGGCCGGCGACGTCGCGGGCGGCGCTTTCGGCGGGTGTCTCGGGGGGCGTCGTTGTCGCGCTCATTTGGCGGTCACCGTCAGGTTGGCGGCGCCCACGTTGTCGCCGCCGTCCCAGGCCCGCACGGTCACCGCGTGCGGGCCGGGCGACAGGGCCGGCAAGCGAAAGCTGAACGGCTCGACGGGATCGTCCAAAATACCGTCGCTGGGCGCGACCATTCGCCATTCGCCGCCGTCGATGGCGTATTCGATCGCCGAGATGTTGCTGGCGGCGTCGCGGGCGCGGCCGCTGATCTGCGGGTAACGGGCCTGCAGATCGATCACTTCGGGCGGGCGGTTGTCCACCAGCAGCGGCGACGATTCCAGCGCGAAGTCCAGCGCGCGGTCGCCGGGGTTGGCGCGCTCGTCGCTGGCGATGACGCGCACGACGTACGAACCGTCGGGCAGGCCATCGGTGCTCCAGTCGTACTCGGCCTTGGTCAGCGGCTCGGCACCACCGAGCGGTCGCCAGGTGGATTCGCCTTCCGTGCGGAAGGCAGCGCGATAGATCAAGTCATCGCTGTCGGGGTTCTCCGTCTTCCAGCGCAGCTTGATCACCGATGAATGCACGCGCACCGCGCCCGCGGCCGGCGGCGTGGGATCGGCGACGCCGACCTCGGTGATGCGGGCGCGCTGGTTTTGCGGCAGATAAAAGATGTTCATGTCGCGGAGCCTCCCGGTCGGTCCGCCCAGACCGACGCGATATTGAACGTAACGCCCCGGGGGACTTCCGACCACCCCGGCCGCGCCGCTACCGGTGGTGGGTTGCGGGTGATCGATGGCGCGCCAGGCGTTCCAGGTGACGTCGGGTTTTGCGGTGTTTCCCGATCGGGTCTCGATGGTCAGGCCACGCGTGCCGTGCCAGCGGGCCATGCCCCAGCGGGCAGGAAACTCCGCGTCCAGCACCTTCGATAGATAAATTGCTTCGTCGCCCGCCGCCGGGCGCGCGCGGTACACGCCGCCCACGTCGCCGCTGCCGACCAGCAGCCCGTTGCCCGCCGGCAGCAGCGTCAGCGCCTGCCGTTCGGCCAGATCCACGGCCAGCGACGCCGTCCGATCCTTAGCCACGTGATAGACCTTGCCCTGCGTTCCGCTGGCGACGTATACGCCGCCCGCGCTGTCCAGTTGCAACGCGGTGAAATAGCCGTCCCCCGTCGAGAAGATCTGTTCGATCCGGCCGTCGCTCTCCAGTCGATAAAGGCCGGCCTTGGCCTTGCGTTGCCCGGGCCGCGGCAGCGCTCCCGCCGACGACGGCGTCCCGGCGGTCGAGACGACGACGCGCGTGCCCTTCGCCGCCACCGGACCGGGCAACGTCGGCGGGGTCGCCTTCTCGAAGTCGTTGACCGCGACGTAGATCGTCTCGCCGTCGCGGGCGATGGCGCGGACTTCTTCGGCTTCGAAGTCGTGCAGCGCTTCGGCGTGTCCGTCCAGCGAGACCCGAAACAGGATCGCTTCCTCCGACGTTCCGGCCAAAAGACGCCCGTCCGCCGCGCGCAGCAACGACACCACGTGCTTGTCGCCCGAATCCCAGATCGCCCGCGACTTTCCTTTGGCGTCGATGGCGAAGATCTTCCCCGGCGAGCCGGTGCCCACGTACGTCGTGCCCGACGCGCTGTCGTGCACCAGGCTCCACACGTGTTCAGCCGGCAGCTTGGCCAGCTCGCGCGCGCTGCCGTTCTTGGGATCGACGACAAACACCCGGCCGCCCGGCGTGGCCCCGGCCAGCAGCATGCCGTCGGGGCGCACCGCCAGCGCGGTCACCCAGGCGGCGTCCAGATCGACCACCTTGCGCGCCGGCTTTTCGGTCTTGGGCGCCTTGCCGGAGGTGCCACCGGTTTCAACCGCGAAGATCTGACCGCGATCGCCGCTGCCGAAGTACGCGGTTCCCCCGTCGCGCGACAGCGCCGAGCACCACACGAACGCCGCCTCCAGCGGCACGCGCGTGGTCTTCATCCCCGCCGCCACTTCTCCGGTCGGCAGGATCAAACTGCCGGTGGCTTCGCCTTCTTCGAAATCCTTGGCGGTGGTGTGGCGGAAAACCTTGGTCCCCGCCGCCAGCGCGGCGCCGGACCCGCCCACCACCAGCACGGCGCCGGTGGCCAGGAGCATCCTCTTCGTCAATGTCAGCATCAGGCGGCGACGATTGTACGCGACTGGCCGCCCGACGCGGAAATCAGCGATCGCCTGGTCAGTGCGGGCGTGCCGACAGGTGCTGGCCCAGGACGTCCTCGCGAACGAACACCGACAGCTCTTGCTTGCCGCCGACCAGGCGCCGCGACGAGAACACCGTACGGTCGGCGACGTGGTAGGCGTCGGCCCGGCGGGTCTGGTTGCCCGGCTGCAAGGTGTCCAGCGCCGACGCCGGCAGATCGGGCAGCAGCCGCCCGCGCAGGGCCGCGCCGTCGTCGGGCGTCTGCAAGCTGACCACGATCGACGACGCCGTGTAATACCGGCGCAGGTTGTCGATGTAGATGGCCAGCGTCTCGGCGGGCGGTAGCTCGGGTTTGACCACCGCGCCGCTGGCCACTTCGATCTTCACGGTGGTGCCGCCGAGATGGCGCGGGAACGCCACCGGGATGGTCTCGACGTACTCGGGGCCGGCATAGGGCCGCAAGGTCACGCGCAAGGGAACCGTGCCGCCGGCATCGACGTGATCGCCGGGCAGCGCCACGCCGACGATGTCCGCGACGTCGCGCCGGTATTCGACCTTCACGTCGATCTCCAGATGATCCAGCGCCACTGGCTCGAACGGGTTGGTCATCAATTCGCCCAGGGCCTTGATCCCGCGCGTGCCGGTCAACGCCCGGCCGGAGATCCCTTCGGACGAAAACAAATGATCGCTCAACTCCAGCGGGGCCATTCCATGCACGGCCACCTTCGACGAAACCGTGACCGTCATGTCGGTCACGTCGGGCTCGGCGTCGCTGATGGCGTTGCCCAGCACCAGCGCGGCCAGCGTCGGCGTCAGGCGGCGGTTGCGGGCCACCTCGGCGTGGAAAGCGCGCGGCTCGGCGTCCGGGCCGGCGACGCGCACGTCGATGGGCAGCATGGTGGTGCGGGCGCCGAGATCGCCGATGATGCAGGATGGGCGGTCCTGCACCAGTGTGCCCACCTCGTGCAGCGGCGACGACATCTTGAAGGACTGCGACAGCGACGGCAGGAAGCCGTGTATCTCGGCGTCGACCATCGGCAGATAGACCTCGCCGATGCCGAACAGCGGGTGGCCGAAGGCCAGCACGCGCGGTCCGTCGACGTAGGTGACGGTGCCGGTGGCCACCATGCTCATGTCGCCGCGAACCAGCTCGACGCCGATGGCCGAGCCCGGCTCCACGTAGCCGGCGCCTTTGCTGCCGGGGCCGAGGCGCCGCCCGCCGCCCGCTTGCATGGGCAAAAGACCAGCCGGCCGCAGCGCCTGTTCCAGATCGGCGAAGGCGCGCGGCGTGAAACCCGAGACCGAAAGCGGCACCGCCGCCCGCATCAGCCGCGGTTCGGTGCCCGTCGCGGTCGCCACCGTCGGCAGACCGAAGGGCGCGCCCTCGGCTGGAAAAGCCGCGGCCAGCGCGGCGTTCTCGGGTTTACTCCGGCGCGGGCGGTTTTGTTCGGCCAGCATCGATTCGATCGGCGTGACACCGCCCAGGGGTTCCTTGGCGAAGCTCCAGGCGTAAGCGACGGCGCCCATCAGCTTGCCGTCGATGTAGACCGGGCTGCCGCTCATGCCGGCGACGATGCCGGAGAACTCGACCCGCGGATCCTCGGCGCGGATCAAGATGACGTCTTCCTTGGGCAGAAACGCCTTCATGACGGCCACCACCCGCACCTTGAACCGGTCGGGCTTGGTCCCCGCGAACACCGTCAGCGCATAGCCCTCCATGCCGGGCCGCACCTGCGACAGCGGCAAGATGGCCGGCGGTGGCCCCGATGGCACCGTCGTCTTCAGCGCCTCCGCCGCCGCCGGGGACGATCCCAGCGCGAGCAGCGCCAGCGTCGGGAAAAAGCCACCAAATACGCGACGCACGTGCCTCGAGCGTACGGGGCGCTTTCCACCCTGTCAACGCGCGGCTGGCGCGCCCGCGGCGGCGATTTGACGCCTTGAGACCCGGGCCACGCTCGCATACGCTGTGGCCCGCGATCTCTCCTCGTGAACTACAACAGCTATAGCTTCTGGCTTCTCTTCGCGGCGCTGTATCTCCTTTACTGGCGGGCGGGACACCGCTGGCAGAATCGGCTGCTACTGGGCGCCAGCTATATTTTCTATGGCGCCTGGGATTACCGGTTCCTGTTTCTGATCCTCATCTCGACGGTGATTGATTACCTGGGCGGCCTGGGCGTGGCTGGCCGGCAACTGCCGCGCGAAAAGCTGCGCTGGCTGGGAGCGCTGATCGTCGGGTCGGCGCTGATCTTGTGCAGCAACGTCCACTACCCGGCGCTGTTCGCGGCGCTCACCCACGGTGACGGGGCGGGCGCGGCGGCGGCGCTGCCGCACACCTTCCGCGATTTTCTGATTCCGCTGGGCACCGCGGTGGTGGCCCTCGGCTATGGCTTTGTCTTGCCGTCGCTGTACGCCGCGCCCGAGGCGCGCCGGCGCAAGGTGTTCCTGACCATCAGCATGGTGGCCAACCTGGCTATCCTAGGTTTCTTCAAATACTGCGACTTCTTCATCACCAACTTCGTCGCTCTGCTGCACACGTTCGGCTTCGGCAACGTCGGCTGGCAGCCGCTGGGGTTGATCCTGCCGGCCGGGATCAGCTTCTACACGTTCCAGGCCATGAGCTACACCATCGACATCTATCGCGGCGACGCCCAGCCGACGGAGAACTTCCCCGACTTCGCCTTGTTCGTCTGCTTCTTTCCGCACCTGGTGGCCGGGCCGATCATGCGCGCGCATACGCTGCTGCCGCAGGTGGTGAACCCGCGGCCTGATCCCCGGCGCACCGAGGCGATGCGTGAGGGTCTGGCGCTGGTGGTGATCGGCCTTTTCAAGAAGCTGTTCATCGCCGACAACATGGCCACCGTCGCCAACGGCGTGTTCTTCCGTTTCTTCGACGGCAAATCCGCCGGCATCACCGGGCCCGAGGTGCTGCTGGGCATCTATGCCTTCGCCTTTCAGATCTACGGCGATTTCTCGGGTTATTCAGCGATCGCCCGCGGCATCTCCAAGTGGCTGGGGTTCGAGCTGGTGATGAACTTCCGCCTGCCGTACCTGGCGGTCAGCCCCAGCGACTTTTGGACCCGCTGGCACATCAGCCTGTCCAGCTGGCTGCGCGACTATCTCTATATTCCGCTGGGCGGCAACCGGCGCGGCATCCGCATCCAGTACCGCAACCTGGTGATCACCATGCTGCTGGGTGGCCTCTGGCACGGGGCCAGCTTCACCTTCGTCGCCTGGGGCCTTTACCACGGCGGGATCCTGTGCGCGTTCCGCTTGCTGGGGATTTCCGACAACCTGCCGCGCCAGACGCCGCGCCAAAAATTGCACTGGCTGTTCCGGGTGATCGTGATGTTCCACCTGACCTGCGCCGGCTGGCTGCTCTTTCGCGCTGACACGTTTCATTCGGCGTTCCAGATGACGGCGCGCATCTTCACCAACTTTCACGTCACGGAGGTCATCGCCGCGCCGCTGGTCCAGGTCATTTTCTACGGTTTCATCCCGTTCCTCATCGAGTGCACCGTCGACGGAGAAA
>DASXQB010000105.1:0-5046 GCA_036493295.1 Polyangia bacterium
ACCGCGCCGATCGCCGGTGATCCCGTCGCTGGATCCGCATCGGCGGTCACCGCGTGCCCGACGGCGGTGGTGCGCGCGCTGGTGATCTCGGCCGCCGCTGCCGCGTCTTTCAGTGCCTGGCGAATTGCCTCTTTGAAAGCCGCGACGCTGGCAAATCGGCGATCGCGATCCTTGGCGAGACAGCGCATGATCGCCGCGTCCAGCGCCGCCGGCACCGGCACCTTGCGCGCCAGCGACGCCGGCCGGCGGCTGCGGTGGCTCTGTTGCACCTCGGCCGGGTTACCGAAGAACGGCGGCACGCCCGCCAGCATCTCGTAAAAGATCACCGCCAGCGCGTACAGATCGCTGCGCGCGTCCAGATCGACCCGGCCTTCGCACTGCTCGGGCGACATGTACTCGGGCGTGCCCGCCGGTGCTTCCTCGCGCGTTGACTCGCCGCCGGTTTTGCCTTGCCGCCGCACCAGACCGAAATCGAACAGCTTGACGCCGAACACGTCGTCGACGAATAGATTCTCCGGTTTGAGATCGCAGTGAACGAAACCCTGCTTGTGCACGATCTCCATGATTTCCAGGATGCCCAGCGCTTCGCGCCCGAACAACGCCAGCGGCATCGGCTCGCCTTGCGCGGTCAGCCGGTCAGCCATGATGGGCGCCCGCACGAACTCCATCACCAAGAATGCGGCGCCGTCGTGGAGGCGCCCGCTGCCGTACACGGCCGGCACGTGCGGCGGACCGATCGCCGCCAGCACCTCGCCTTCCAGCACCAATCTCTCGCTGGCCGACGCTTGATCATTGCGCGCCACTTTGATCGCCACCGTTTGACCGTCCGAGGCGCGCGTCGCTTCGAAGACAGCACCGAAGCCACCTTGTCCCAGCAGCCGCCCGGCCAGGTACCCAGCCAAGACCGGCGGCGCCATCGGCGGCGGTGGCGCCTCGCCCGCGACCGGCGGAGGCGGGGGTGGCGCCGCACCATGCGTAGGACAGATCGGCTGGCTGTCGCGCAGGCGCTTGCCACAGGTCGGGCAGCGGATCATTGACCCGTTATGTTAGTACGACCAGCATCCTGGCGACAGCCTGCATGAACACTCTGCCCATCGATCCTTTGCTGCCGGATGTGGTGAAAGCACTCCAGGCCGGGCCCGCTGTCGTCATCGAAGCCCCGCCCGGCGCAGGAAAAACCACGCGCGTGCCGCGCGCCATTTTCGACGGAAAATTGGCTAAAAATGGCGAGATCTTGATCTTGCAGCCGCGACGACTGGCGGCGCGTCTGGGCGCGTACCGGGTGGCCGAAGAGCTGGGGCAAACGCCGGGTGGGACGGTCGGCTACACCGTGCGCTTTGAAGACGTCGGCAGCGCCGAGACGCGGCTGCGCTTTATCACCGAAGGCATTTTGACCCGCCGTTTGCTGGTTGATCCAACCCTGGCCGGTGTGGCCGTGGTGGTGCTGGATGAATTTCACGAACGGCACCTGGCGACGGATCTGGCGTTGCCGCTGTTGCGGCGATTGCAGCAAACCGCGCGGCCGGATCTGAAGCTGGTCGTGATGTCGGCGACGCTGGACGCCGAGCCGGTGCGCGCGTATCTCGACGGCTGCGCGTCGTTTCGCAGCGAAGGCCGGCGTTTCGACGTGGCCATCGAACACGTCGACGGCCCCGACGACCGACCGCTGGCGGCGCAGGTGGCGTCGGCGGTGCGCCGCCTGGTGCGCGAGCAGCCCGACGGGGACATCTTGGTTTTTCTACCCGGCGCCGGCGAGATCCGGCGTGCCCAAGAGTCAATCGCCGGGCAACCGGGTTTGTCGTCGCTGCTGGTGCTGCCGCTGCACGGCGAGATGTCCCTGAGCGAACAGAACCGGGCGGTGAAACCCGCGGGACAGCGCAAGGTGATCCTGTCGACCAACGTGGCCGAGACGTCGGTGACCATCGACGGTGTGGTGGCGGTGATCGATTCGGGGTTGGCGCGCGTGGCGGCGCACTCGCCGTGGACGGGATTGCCGACGGTGACCCTGGCGAAGATCAGCCAGGCGTCGGCGATCCAGCGCGCCGGCCGCGCCGGCCGCACGCGCGCGGGGATGGCGCTGCGGCTTTACCCGCGCCAAGACTTCGACACCCGCCGACGGTACGAACTGGCGGAGATCGCCCGCGCCGATCTGGCCGAAGCAGCGCTGGCATTGCACGCGCTGGGGATCCGCGACCTCGACGATTTTCCCTGGTTCGAAGCGCCGCCCGGAGCCGCGCTGAGCGTCGCCGAACAGTTGCTCCGACGACTGGGCGCCGTCGACGACCGCGGTGCCGTCAGCGCGCTGGGCCGGCGCATGCTGCGTTTCCCCGTGCACCCGCGCCTCGAACGATTGGTATGCGCGGGCGAAGATCGCGGAGTGACCGACGCCGCCTGCACCCTGGCGGCGCTGATCGCCGAGCGCGACATCCGGCAGCGGGGCCGCGCCTCGTTTGCGCGCGCGGCGGCGGGTCCGCAGGGCGCTGGTATGCCGAGCGCGGGCGACGATCGCGGCGTCGAGTTGCTGGATTTGGTCGAGCAATTCGCCGAAGCCCGCCGCGCCGAGTTCGCCCACGAGCGCCTGCGCATGCTGGAGCTGGATCCGCGCGCCGTGGAGACCGTCGAGCGCGCCCGACGACAGCTGCGCGGCCTGGCGGCGAAGACCGCGCCCGCCCGCGACGACACCGCGCCAGCGCTGCACCATCCCGACGCCGTCGAACAAGCCGTGGCCATGGCCGCGTTGACCGCCTTCCCCGATCGCGTGGCCCGCCGGCGGCGGCCGGGCGAGCGAACCGTGTTGTTGGCCGGTGGCGGCGCCGCCGAGCTGGGTTTCCAGACCGACGCCGACTGGATCGTCGCCGTCGACGCCGAAGAGACCGGCACCGCCGCTCGCGCCGGTGGTCGGGTGGTGGTGCGCGCCGGATTGAAGATCAATCCCGACTGGCTGCTGGATCTGCCCGGCGAGCCCGTGGCCGAGAGCGACGATTTACAATTTGATCCAAACAGCGAACGGGTGCTGCGGGTACGCCGCCTCACCTATCAATCGCTGGCCCTGGACGAAACCATCACGCCGGCGCCGCCTGGTCCCGCAACGGCGGCCGTGCTGGCGGCGGCAGCGCTGTCCGCTGGCATCGAGACCCTGGATGAAGACGGTGCCTTGCCACGCTTGCGGGCGCGAGTGACCTTCGCGCGAGAGGTGTCGCCGGCGGTCGATCTGCCGGCCCTGGATGACACCACGTTGGCCAGCGCCCTGGGCGCCGCCTGCTCCGACGCCACCTGCTTCGACGATCTTCGCGCGACGGGCCTGGCCACGCAGCTGCAGCGATCATTTTCAGCCGACGGTCAGCGCGCGCTGGCGACGCTGGCGCCTGAGGCGGTGACCCTGCCCGGTGGGCGCAAGGTGACGATCAACTACGAATCCGGACAACCGCCGTGGATCGCGTCGCGCTTGCAAGACTTCTTCGGCATGCGCATCGGCCCGGCGGTGGGCGGGGGCCGCGTGCCTCTGACCTTGCATTTGCTGGCGCCCAACCAGCGCGCCGTGCAGGTGACCCGCGACCTGGAAAGCTTCTGGCAAAAGCATTACCCGCCGTTGCGCCGCGAGCTCGGGCGTCGCTATCCCAAGCACGCCTGGCCGGAAGACGGAGCCACCGCCCGCCCGCCGCCGCCCTTGCCGCCGCGCAAGCGCTAGCGGTCGCGCCTATACTGCTCCGATGGCTCTCGAGCTTGCGCACCGCGAAGCGTTCGAACGCCGCCGCGCCCTGCTGGCCGCGCGCTTGCAAAATCGCCCGGCGTTGATCGCCGCCGGTGCCGCGCGCCCCCGCAATTACACGGCCAATATTTATCCGTATCGGGCCAGCAGCCATTTTCTGTATCTTGTCGGCCTGCCGCTGCAAGGAGGCGTGCTGCTGTTCGACGGCGCCAGCTTCACCTTGTACCTGCCCGAGCCGGGCGCCGACGACGCGCTTTGGGAAGGAGCCCAGCCGACCTTCGAGGAAATTGCCGCCGCCACTGGCTGTGCGGTGCGCGCGTTGTCGCGTTTACCGGCCAACGTGCGCGGCCGCGCGGTGGCCACCATACCGGCGCCCGATCTCGAGACCTGCGCCGAGCAAAGCCGGCTTTTGCAGCGCGAAATCCGCCGCGGCGTCTTTGACGTCCTGGACGCGCCGCTGGCCGACGCCCTGATCGATCTGCGCTTGCGCCACGACGATGCCGCCGTCGCCGAGCTGCGCGCCGCCGCCGACGTGACCGGCCTGGCCCACCGCGCCGGCATGCGCGCCACCCGCCCGGGCGTGCGCGAGGCGGCCGTGCGTGCCGCGATGGAGGCCGAGATCATCGCCCACGATTTAACCGTTGCCTATCCGTCGATCGTCACCGTCCACGGCGAGATCCTGCACAACGAGAAGCGCCACAACGTCCTCGCGGCCGGCGAGCTGTTGCTGGCCGACGTGGGCGCGGAAAGCCGCGGCGGGTTCGCTGGCGACGTCACCCGCACCTGGCCGGTCAGCGGCCGTTTTTCGTCCGCCCAGCGCGAGCTTTACAACGTGGTCCTGGAAGCCCAGCGGCAGGCCATCGCGGCGGTGACGCCGGGGGCGCGCTATCGCAACATCCACCTCCTGGCCAGCCAGGCGCTGGCCAGCGGCCTCATCGATCTCGGCGTTCTGCGCGGCAACCCGATCGAGCTGGTCGCCGACGGCGTGGTGGCGCTGCTGTTCCCGCACGGCGTGGGGCACCTCCTGGGCCTGGACGTTCACGACATGGAGGACCTGGGCGACCGCGCTGGCTACGCCGCTGGACGAACGCGAAGTCAAGACGCCGGATTGCGTTTTTTGCGCCTGGATCGCGACCTGGTTGCCGGGATGGCGGTGACCATCGAACCGGGCCTGTACTTTGTGCCGGCCATCTTGGAAGACCCCATTGCGATGAAAAAAGCGGCGGGCCGTATGGACCTGGAACGCCTGGCGCGCTTCCGCCCCGCCCGCGGCATCCGCATCGAAGATGACGTTTTGGTTACGGAAACCGGCGCCGAGGTTCTGACCGCCGCGATTC
>DASXQB010000106.1:0-16473 GCA_036493295.1 Polyangia bacterium
TTATCAGATGGAAGCGAAAGTGGAGAAAGACGCCAGCCACCTGTTCGGTGACAACCAGAACACCATGAGCCACTTTGCCCTGTGTGTGGATCCGTTCGTCGCCACCGACGTGTCGAGCTTTTTCAATCAATAGTCCAAACAAAGAAAAAATAAAGACGGAGACACCGTGCAGACACTTCGCGCAGGGTTGGCCGGATTGTTCACTGTCTTCGCGCTGTGGTCGTTTTCCACCGACGCGTTCGCCGACCAAACGGTGAAAGACGCGAACGACACCCGCCTGCCGTGCAAATACGATCCCGGCGACACCAGCGCCTGCGCGCCGTACGCCTGCGTGCCCGACGTCCCGACCGGCACCGACGAAAACCTGATCACCGCCGGCACTCCCGGTTTCTGCGGCAAGTGTCAAAGCGATCGCGGCTGCGGCGGCGCCGCCTGCAAGAGCACGGGCCTGTGCGCCGGGTTCGATCCTTCGCCACGCCCCGAGCCGGTGTGGCCGCATTTTCACCTGCTGGTCACCGACGCCGCCGTCAACCTGTTCGACGGCGCACCCAGCCGACCCATCGTCAGCGCCGGCTACATGTTTCAGGGCGCCTTCGGCGAGACCCATCCGGAATCTTTTGACGGTCATGGATACCTGACGTCGGACCTGCCGCGGTTTTACTGGAATGCCGGCGCCACCGTGGCCCTGGCCGGCCCGGCGCAGAACATCTTCGTCGACGGCGGCCTGACCCGATACGCGCCGGGCGCGCCGTTTTCCATCACCACTTTCACCGTGGGCGCCGAATACCAGCGGCAAGGCTCGGCCATCTGGCGGCCGAGCGGCACGCTGAACGAAGATCGCTTGGGACCGTCAGTGTCGCTGGGATTTCTACAAAACGCCTTCGTCCGCCTGTCTTACGTCTTTCCCCTGCACGGACCGAACGATCACGGCGCGCTGTTCGTCGGCGTCAGTTACATGAAAGATCTCTTGGGCGATCTTCTTCCTGACCGCCTGAAAAAGTTTCTGCCGGCCAAGATCCAATAGCGACTCCCTCGGCCACTGTAGTAACCTGCGCGACGCTGCGGTTCCGCGGTGTCCGTCTTTTCAAGCCAAGGATCTATCTATGCTTCGACTTAACAAAGGCATCTTTTCTGCCTGCGCGTGTGCCTCCGCCCTGCTCGCCGCCGCGCTTTCGCCTGGAGCGGCGCGCGCGGCCAACGATGTTTGTTACGCCGGTGGACCGATCCTGGCCAACTTTCAGCTCAACGGCAGCGCCCACCTGAACGGCACCAGCATCGTCCTCACCGACGGCATCAACAGCAACCTCACGCCGGGAGGGATGGGCCAGAACGGGTCGGTGATGTACCAGACCCGCCTGGCCGGCGCGGCGGATTTTCACATCAAGATGGAGGTCCGCATCACCACGCCGGCGGACACCGACGCGCCCGCCGACGGCATGGCCTTCGTCATGCACAGCGCGGCCGCCGGCGCCGCCGCTCTCGGCAGCCCGGGCGAAGGCATCGGGTACGGCGCGGTGGCCCCGGCGGCGGGCATCTCGCCGTCGGTGGTGGTCGAGTTCGACACCTTCCGTAACCTGCCGTGGGATCCCGCCGGCCCGCACATCGCCATCACCCGCAACGGCGAGTACCGCCACAATCAGGCCATCAATAACGGCCTTACGCCGGTGCTGTTCTCGTCGCTGACGCCGGCGATCGATCCGGTCAACGGGACGCCATTCTTCATCTGGATCGATTACACCGCCGCCACCACCACGTTGAATGTCTTCGTCTCGGCCACGGACAGCAAGCCGGCGACACGGGCGCTGACCACCAGCGCGATCAACCTGGCCACGGTGCTGGGCAACAACTTCTTCGTCGGCTTCACCGGGTCGACCGGCGGCGAGTGGTCCAAGCACGAATTTCTTCAGCTTTACGCCACCGACAACGGCGCGCAGGCCAACTCGGGCTGCTGCAGCGTCGACGCCGACTGCGCGGCCTCGGCGGCCGGCCCGATCTGCGATCCCAACAAGAAGGTGTGCGGCGCCTGCAGCTTCAACAACACCACCGGCTGTCCCGCCGGTGACAAGGCCTGCAACCTGAGCACCGGCCACGCCGTCTGCACGGTGCCGTGCGACGGCAGCTTCGGCGCCGGCACGCCCGCTGCTTGTCCATCGGCGACGTTTCCTGTCTGCCGCACCACTGGCGTCGGCGCCGGATCGTGCGCGGCCTGCTCGGGCGACGCCGGGACCGCCGGCGCCGCTGCCTGCCCACCGGGCGCGCCCTTCTGTTCGAACACCGGGTACTGCGGCCTTTGCACCAGCAACGCCGACTGCACCAGCGCCGGCGCCACGCACGCGGGTGGCTTTTGCAGCTCGGCCGGCGTGTGCGTGACCAACTGCGCGGTCGACGCCGACTGCGGCCCGGGCAACGCTTGCCTGACCGGCAAGTGCGTCGCCAAGGCAGCGAACCCACTGCCCATCCCGGGCGGCAGCTGCACGGCGCCACTCGGCGTGCGCTATTGCGTGTCGGCGGTGTGCAGCCCGTCGAACAACACCTGCGGCTTCGTCGACGGACTTGGTCCCTGTACGACGGCCAATGCGGCGACGGTGTGCCAGTCGGCGGTGTGCAGCCAGGGCAACGTCTGCATCCCGGCCAGCAGCGGCGCCTGTTATGTCGATGCCGACTGCGCGGCGGGATTCTTCTGCGATCGAAATATCCTGATGTGCAAGGCCAAGCTGGCCAATGGCCAACCGATCGCCAGCGGCGACGGCCTGCACGACGGCATGTGCACCATGCCGAACGCGGTCGCGGTCTGCGCGTCGGGTCTGTGCAACGCCACCACCAAGACCTGCGGCGGCCTGAACGGCGTCACTTGCACTGGCAACGGCGACTGCGAATTCAACGTCTGCGCCGCCAACCACATCTGTGGGGCCGTCAACGGGACGCCTGGTTGCACGCCCACCACCGCCGCCTCGGTCTGTCAGTCGGGCACCTGCAGCAACGGCACCTGCGTGCCGGGCGGCGCCGGCAGTTGCCTTTTGGACAGCGACTGCGACAGCGCCCACTTTTGCAAGCGCGACATCTTCTTGTGCACGCCGAAACTTCTGTCCGGCGAGCCGATCCCCAGCGACGGACTGCACGACGGCACCTGCACCGACGCCAACGCCACCGCCACCTGCAGCAGCGGGCTTTGCAACAAGACCACCAACACCTGCGGCGACGTGATCCGCACGGCGTGCACCAACGCCAAGAGCTGCGCCGACAACATCTGCGACACCAACATGAAGTGCGGGTACGCCAACGGCAACGGCCCCTGCACCGCCACCACCGCCGTCGACGTCTGCCAAAGCAGCGTGTGTGGCGCGCAGAGCAAGGTCTGCATCCCGTCGGACGCCGGCGGCTGCGGCACCGACGCCGATTGCGCCTCGACCTCCTACTGCGACGGGACCTTGCTCCACTGCACGCCCAAGCTGCCGGCGGGGACCGCGCTGCCGATGGACATGGTTCACGCCATGTGCACGGCGACCGCGAACACCGCCTGCGTTTCGGGGCTGTGCAACGCCATTACCAAGACCTGCGGCGCGCCCAACGGCACCGCCTGCGTCACCGCCAACCAATGCGTGGTGAACATCTGCGGTGACAACATGAAGTGCGGCCTCAACGACGGACAGTCGGGCTGCACCACCGCGACGGCGACGCTGTGCCAGTCGGGCATGTGCAACGCCGGCGGCGGCGTGTGCGGCGCGCAAGGCTGCGCCAAGGACAGCGACTGCCCCGCGACGTCGTTCTGCCGCGGCGACGCCGGCCTCTGCCAGGTGAAGCTGGCCAACGGCCAACCGATTCCCAACGACGGTATCCACGACGGAACCTGCACCGTCGCCGAAAGCGCAGCCGTCTGCATGAGCGGCCTTTGCAACGTCGGCAACAACCAGTGCGCGGCGCCGGTCGGCAGTACGTGCGCCACGGCCGGCAACTGCGCCGACAACATCTGCGGTGGCAACATGAAGTGCGGCCGCGACGGCGGCGAAGGTCCCTGCGATTTGCCAAGCCAGGTCGTCGTCTGCCAAAGCGGCGTGTGCAATGCAGCCACCATGCAGTGCCAGCCGACCGGCGCCGGCGGCTGCACGCAAGACGCGGACTGCGCCGCCACCCAGTTCTGCCAGCGCAAGATGTTGATGTGCGGGCCCAAGCTGAACCCCGGCGACAGCATCCCCAACGACGGTCTACACGACGGCACCTGCGCCGCCGCGCCGGCGGTGTGCGCGTCGGCGATGTGCAACCAGGTGCTGACGGTGTGCGGTTCGCCGAACGGCGACGACTGCACCGGCGCCACCACTTGCGCCAGCAACATCTGCTTTACCGACGACAAGTGCGGCAAGCCCGACGGCCTATCGTGCGCCACCGCCGCCGACTGCCGGTCGGCGATGTGCACCGACGGCGTCTGCGGCCCCGGCCCGGCCACGCACAGCCTGGGCGGCAGTGGCGGCTGTGGGTTTGGCGGCGGAGCGCCCGACCAGCGCTCGGGCGTGTTCTTCGCTTTGACCGCGTTGCTGGTGGGGCTGGTGGCGCGTCGCCGCCAGCGTCGCGGCTGAATCTTTTTTGCATCCCTTAGACGAGAAGACAGGAGACCGCTCGTGAAGAACGCAAAGACGCTGGGTCTAGTCGCCGCCGCCAGCGCGGCCCTCGCCACACTGACCACCACCGCCGCCTTCGCGCAGACCACCGCGCAAGGATTCAACCTGCAACGGTACAGCCCGTCGGAGGCCGGCAGCGAATGGTTCTCCGCCGATTCGCTGGACATCCGCGGCACAGGGCGGCTGGCCGTGGGTCTGATCCTGGATTACGCGCACAAACCGCTGGTGCTGTTCGACGGCAACGGCAACGAGATCAGCGCGCCCATCAAATACCAGGCCTACGCCCACCTGGGCATCGGGGTGAACATCGCCAGCCGGCTGCGCCTGGCGGTCAGCGTACCGGTGGGGATGGACGGCGCGGGGACGTCCGGCATCTTTCAGGATGAAACCTATTCGGTCAGCAACACCGTCGCCCTGGGCGACATCCGCGCTGGCCTGGACGTGGCGCTGCTCGGTGAATACGGCGACGTCTTTCGTCTGGGCCTGGGCGTGCAGGGATATTTTCCCACCGGCAAGCGGTCGGCGTACACCGGCGACAGCAAGTTCCGCCTGGTCCCGCACCTGACCGGCGCCGGCGACATCGGCCCGTTCGTCTACGCGTTGACCGCCGGATTCAACGGACGATTTTTGGACGAAAACTTTGGCGGCGAGCCGCTGGGCAACACCGTCGTCTTCGGCGCCGCCGCCGGCGTGCGCCTGGGCCCCGTGCTGCTGGGTCCTGAAGCCTACGGCGAGACTGCCGCCAAGAGCGGCAAGTTCTTGAAGGGCCCGAACACTCCGTCGGAGCTCATCTTCGGCGTGCACTATGCCGTCAGCAACGCCTGGACCATCGGCGCCGCCGCCGGCCACGGCTTCACGACGTCGGTCGGCAGCCCCGACCTGCGCGTCCTCGGCGGAGTCACCTACTTCATGCCCATGCCGGCGGCGCCGCCACCACCACCGCCGCCACCTCCGCCGCCACCCGAGCCACCGGCGGATCGCGATCACGACGGCATCCTGGACATCGACGACGCCTGCCCCGACGAACCCGGCATCGCCGAGCTGAAAGGCTGCCCCGACACCGACAAGGACGGCATCACCGACAAGGAAGACGCGTGCCCGAAGGAGGCCGGCCCGAAGAGCGACGACCCAGCCAAGAACGGCTGCCCGTTGCCGCCCGACACCGACAAGGACGGCATCATCGACTCCGACGACGCCTGCCCCGAGGTGCCCGGCGATCCCGATCCCGATCCGAAGAAGAACGGCTGCCCGAAGGTCAAGATCGTCAAAGGCGCGATCGAGATCTTGGAGCGCATCGAGTTCGACACCGGCAAGTCCACCCTGCGGCCCGAAAGTGACCCGTTGCTCACCGCCATCAAGCGCGCGTTGGCCGAGCACCCGGAGATCAAGCTGGTGCGGCTGGAAGGCTATACCGACAGCCGCGGCAAGCCGGCCTTCAACCTGAAGCTGTCGCAAGCGCGCGTCGACAGCGTGATGAGCTGGCTGACCGAGCACGGCATCGCGCCGGAGCGCATGGTGGCCAAGGGCTTTGGCAAGGCCAACCCGATCGCCAACAACAACACCGAAGAGGGGCGGCAACGCAACCGGCGCGTGCAGATCACCATCTTGAAGCAGGACGAATAATCGTCGTCGGTCGAGGGCGCTGCCGCGGCCCAAGGCGATCCCGTTATGCGCCGGGAAAAGGTATCAGTTGTCCGCCTTCGCCCCGGGCGTAACGGGCTTGCCTACGAAAATGTGCCAATGGTGAGTCTCTGGCGGGTGACGGGAACCTGGCGCGACCACCAGTCGTTCAGCACCAACGAAGCGTCAATTGCAACCTTCATCGTGGACGGTCGTGGATCCTGCTGCCCGCGCGTGGCATCCTGGCGAGGATGTCTGAGCGTGAGAGGCGGTCGGTTATTCCGATGAATGTGGGCGGCGCAGAGGTAACCGAAGCCGCGCCGTCGCCGGTCACCACCGTGGATCCCGACCGCGATCTGCAGGCGGTGCGCGAGATCGCGGAGGCGCGCCGGTCCATCGTCTCGGAAATTGGCAAGCGCATCGTCGGACAAGCCGACGTTGTCGATCATCTGCTGATCGCGCTGTTCGCCCGCGGACACTGCCTGTTCGTGGGCGTGCCCGGCCTGGCCAAGACGCTGCTGATTCAAACCTTGTCCGACGTGCTGGCGCTGTCGTTCGGGCGCATCCAGTTCACGCCCGATCTGATGCCGTCGGACATCACCGGCACCGACGTGCTGGAAGAAGATCGCGCCACCGGCCGCCGGGTTTTTCGCTTCGTCGCCGGCCCCATCTTCGCCAACGTCATCCTGGCCGACGAGGTGAACCGCACGCCACCCAAGACGCAGGCCGCGCTGCTGCAGTCGATGCAGGAGTACCGGGTCTCCGCCGGCGGCAACACCTACGAACTGCCGCTGCCGTTTCTGGTCTTCGCCACACAAAATCCCATCGAACAGGAAGGCACGTACCCGCTGCCGGAGGCGCAGCTGGATCGCTTCATGTTCCAGGTCGACGTCACCTATCCGACCCGCGACGAAGAGATCCAGATCGTCAACCAGATGACCACCGCGTACCGGCCCACGCTGCGCAAGGTGCTGTCGCCGGAGCGCATCCTGGAACTGCAAGAGCTGGTGCTGCGCGTGCCGGCGGCGCCGCACGTGGTGCAGTACGCGGTGGCCTTGTGCCGCAGCAGCCGGCCCGGCGAACCGACCGCGCCCGACTTCATCAAGAAGTACGTTTCGTGGGGCGCGGGGCCGCGCGCTTCGCAGTATCTGGTGCTGGCGGCCAAGGCGCGCGCGATCTTGTCGGGCCGTTACGCCGCCTCCACCGAAGACGTGCGCGTGCTGGCCACGCCGATCCTGGTCCACCGCGTGCTGCCCAACTTTCACGCCGAGGCCGACGGCCTTTCGGCGCGCAAGCTGGTCGATCAGCTGGTGCAGACGATCAGGCCCGCGTAA
Organism: Polyangia bacterium; assembly: GCA_036493295.1. Taxonomy (GTDB): domain Bacteria; phylum Myxococcota_A; class Polyangia; order Fen-1088; family Fen-1088; genus DATKEU01. Next base: position 7,568 of record DASXQB010000106.1, read on the forward strand.
AGGACAGCGACCATGTCAGCGCCCACCGCCCACCACGCCGGCCGGCCGCTGGCGCTGGATCCTCTGGATTTGGCCAAGCTGGCCAGTCTCTCTGTGCGGGCGCGGGTGATCGTCGAAGGCGCCTTCGCCGGCATGCACCACAACCCCAACGCCGGCACGTCGATCGAATTCGCCGAGCACAAGGAATACGCGCCCGGCGACGACATCCGCCACCTGGACTGGAAAGCCGTCGGCCGCATCGATCGCTATTACATCAAGCGCTTCGAAGACGAGACCGAGATGCGCACCTTCCTGCTCTGCGACGCGTCGGCGTCGATGGGCTATGGCCAGCGCGGGATGACCAAGCTGACCTACGCCAGCTACCTGGCGGCGGCGCTGGGATACATGCTGGGGCAGCAAGGCGATCCGGCTGGCCTCTTGTTGTTCGACGAAAAGACGCGCCAATATTTGCCGCCCCGCTCGCGCGGGGGGCACGTGCGCGATCTCCTGCTGGCGCTGGAAGGGGCCTATCCAGCGGGAAAAACCGATCCCGCCCGCGCCCTCGGCCACGTCAGCGAGCTGGCCGATCGCCGCAGCCTGGTGGTGCTGTTCACCGATCTGCTGGACGCCGGCCCGGCGGTCGCCGATCGCCTCCGGCTTTTGCGCACCCACGGCCACGACGTGGCCCTGTTCCACCTGCTGGATCCCGACGAAGTCGAGCTGCCGTTCACCGACCTCACCCAGTTCGAAGGCATGGAGCCGGACGACGCCCGCCGCCTGCTGACCGACCCGCGCGATCTGGCCGAATCCTTCCGCCGCGAATCGCTGGCCTTGCGCGAACGCTGGCGGATGATCTGCCTCGAGGCGCGGGTGGAGTATCAGTTCGCCACCACCAACACGCCGCCATCAGACGTGCTGCGCGCCTTTCTTTTCGCCCGGCAGAAGAAAGCCCGCCGGTGAGACGGTCATGCAGTTTCTAGCGCCGTCGCTGTTGCTGGGTCTGGCAGCCGCCGTGCTGCCGTGGCTGATCCACCGCATCGGCCACCGCCGCGCCAACCCGGTGCCCTTCGCCGCCATGGAGCTTCTGCTGCGCGCCGAGCGCCAGGTGTCGGCGCGGCGTCGGCTGCGCGAGATCTTGCTGTTGCTCATGCGCACGGCCATCGCCGCCGCGCTGCCCCTGGTGTTCGCCAAGCCGTACACCGAGATCCGTTCTGACTTGCCGCCCACCACGGCCCTGCCGCAGGCGGCGGTGATCGTCCTCGACGACAGCGCCAGCATGCGCCGCACCCGGCCCAGCGACGGCACACCCCTGTTCGATCGGGCGCGGCAGCGGGCGCGGGGACTCCTGGACAACCTGGCGCCAGAATCAGACGTGGCTTTGGTGTTGGCATCGGAAGGCGTGGCCACGCCGGTGCCAGAGCCGACGGTGGATCGGGCGCGCATGCTGGCCGCGCTGGACGCCGTGACCTGTTCAGCGCGGCGCGCGGATTTCACCGGGGCCATGCACAAGGCGGCGCAGGTGCTGGCCGCCGCGCAACGCCCCGAGCGGATCATCTATCTCATCACCGATTTGCAGGCGGCCGGATGGGAAGGCGGCACCGGCCTGCCCGACGGCGACGGCGGCGGGTCAGTGCCAGGCGTGGTGATCCTGGACGTCAATCAAGGCGTGGCCTGGCCAAACCGCGCCGTCGTCGATCTCACCGCCGAGCCGGCGCCCGAGGCCGGACCGCTGGGCGTGGCCGTAGTCGCCGAGATCGCCAACTTCGGCGTCGAGCCGGTCAACAACCTCGGCATAACGTTGCGCCTCGACGGCGCGCCGGTGGCCAAAGGCTTCGTAGACCTGCCGGCCAGCGGACGCGCCCGCAAACGATTTCTGCACGCCCTCGCCGCCGGCGGCTCGGTGCACGAGGCGGAGGTCGAGATCGATCACGACCGGTTTCCTCTCGACGATCGCCGCGTCACCCGGGTGGAGATCTCGCGTGGGCTGCGCATCCTGATCGTCGACGGCGATCCGCGCACGGTGCGCACCGAGGACGAAACCTTTTTTCTGGAGGCCGCCCTGCGCGCCGGCGGCAGCAGCTTCTCCATCACCACCGCCCTGCCCGACGAGCTGAGCAGCCGCACGCTGGCCGAATACGGATCGATCTTCATGGCCAACGTCGCCCGCCCCAGCAGCGACGTGGCGGCGGCGCTGATCCAGTACGTCGAAACCGGCGGCGGGCTTTTCATTTCGGTGGGCGACAAGGTCGACGCCGACGCCTGGAATCAGGAGCTGGGCCGCATTTTGCCGCAGCCGCTGGGATTGAAGCGCACCGCCTCGGCCCGCCCCGGCACCGGCGTCGACGGCGAGACCGTCGACCTGCGTCCGGCGGAACGCCTGGCCCCGTTCGATCGCCGGCATCCGTTGCTGACGGGGTTTCCCCCGCGCGGCGACGGATTGTCGTCGGCGCGTTTTTTCCAGTTCATGCTGCTGGCCCCCACGCCCGACACGCCCAACCGCAGCGTGGTCCTGCGCTATGAAAACGGCGCCCCCGCCCTGGTCGAGGCGGAGGTCGGCCGCGGGCGCGTGCTGCTGCTGACCACCACCGTCGATCGCGAATGGACCGATCTGCCGATTCGTCCGGGTTTTCTGCCGCTGATGCAGGAGGCGGCGCGGCTTCTGGCCGGCGCGCCGTCCGGCGAAGCGGTGGCCGCGCTGACCGTCGGACAGAAGCGTGAGATCCCCTTGGGCGTCGACGACCGCCGCATCGAGGTGATCAAACCCAACGGCGAATCGCGCTGGCTGGTCCCCGAGCCACGCCCGGGCGATCGCAAGCCGACGCGCGCCGTGCTGTTCACCGAGACCGACGAGCCGGGCTGGTACCGCGTGCGCGGCGCGCACACCGACGGCTCGCAGCTTGATCGCCCCGACGATTCGTTCGTGGTCAACCTGGACCCGCGCGAATCCGATCCGGCCACCCTGCCCGCCGATCAACGCCCCGACCGCGCGCGCCTGGGCGCCGGCGGCGAGGATCGCGCGCCCAAGCGCCGGCTGGAGCTGTGGCACCTGCTGGCCGCCGCGGTGATCGGCCTGGTTTTTCTCGAATCGATCCTCACCATCAGATTCCGACGCGGCCGCTTCGTCTGACGTCCCCGACCCGCGGAGAAAACGCGCATGAACAAACAATTCGGAAACGACGATCCCCGGATGGCCGACTACATCGCTCGGGTCTATCAACCCGAGGACGATTTGCTGCGCGAGGTGCGCACGCGGGTGGCCGCCGCCGGCATGCCCGGCATCCACGTCGCCGCCCTGGACGGCCGCCACCTGGAGGTGCTGGCCCGCGCCAGTGGCGCCCGGCGGGCGGTGGAGGTCGGAACCTTGGGCGGCTATTCGGGCGTCTGCCTGCTGCGCGGAATGCATCCCGACGGCATCCTGCACACCATCGAGATCGATCCGCACCACGCCGACGTGGCCGCCGAGACCTTTCGCCGCGCCGGTTTCCCCGTCGGCAAACGCGTGCACATTCATCTCGGCGCCGGCAAGGACGTGCTGCCGACGCTGAACCCACACGGCCCGTTCGATCTGGTGTTCATCGACGCGGACAAAGAAAACTATCCGGCGTATCTGGACTGGGCGGCGACAAATCTCCGTTCGGGCGGCATCGTCCTGGGCGACAACTCGTTCTTGTTCGGCCACCTGCCCGACGAACCGAGGGGTAAAGACGCCGCGGCGATCAAGGCGATGCGGGCGTTTCACGACACGCTGGCGAACGGCGGCCTTTTCCGTTCGACCGTGATCCCCACCGGTGAAGGGTTGGCGCTGGGCGTGCGAGTCTAGAGCGAGCCGCCTTCCAGCCAATGCGGGTGCTGGGCGGTCCCGTCGAAGATCGACGAGGTCTTGTACTTCTCGAATTCACCCGCCTGCGCGATGGGCGCCGTCTTGGCCACGATGGCCGCGGTCTGCGCGTCGGTCATTTTCTTGAAGCGATAGGCCGCGTCCAGCCCCTGCTTGAGCACGCCGACCGTGTCGCAGCCGGTGATCACCACCGACGTCGGCTGGTTCATCGCATAGTGCAGGCATTCCGTCGGCGTCAAACTGCCGTCCTGAAGGGGACCGCTTTGAAAGAACAGCCCCGACCCGAGCGGCTTCATCCCCAGCACACCGATCCCGTCCTTGACCAGCGCCGGCATCATCCGGCGGCCGAAGCTGTCATAGTGCGCGTCCATCACGTTCACCGGCATCTGGACGGTGTCGAAGGTGAACCTGTGCTTCTGCGCCGTCTGCAACATTCTCAGGTGAATGGCCGGGCTCTTGTGGCCGGTGAAGCCGATGAAACGGATCTTGCCGGCCTTCTTGGCGGCCATCAGCGCCTCCATCGCGCCGCCCTTGCCGAACACGCGGTCCGGATCAGAGTCGCGGATCACCTCGTGAACCTGCAGCAAATCGATGGTGTCGGTGCCGAACGACTTCAGGCACTGATCGATCTGTTCGGTGGCGGCGGCGCGCGTGCGGCCGTCGATCTTGGTCATCAAGAAAACCTTGTCGCGGTAGCCGTCGCGCAAGGCGTGGCCCATCCATACCTGGCTTTTACCGTCGTTGTAGTCCCAGCAGTTGTCCATGAAGGTGACGCCGTGATCGACGGCCATGCGCACGATCCGGATCGCCGTCTGTTCGTCGGGGGGCAGGCCGATGTGAAAGCCGCCCAGACCGAGCAGCGACACCTCGACGCCGGTGCGGCCCAGCTTTCGGCGCGGCATCACGGCACCCGCCGGCAGCTTGATGTCGTCGGGAGCGGGCGCGCCCGGCTGTGGCTTCTTGGGAACGCTCTCGGCGGCGGAGGCGCGCCCGCCCAGCGTGACGGCGGCCAGGCCGGCGCCGGCCCACAATGCTTGTCGTCGGTCGAATGCGCGCATACAGGAAACCTGCGGGCGCTTTGTCACCGCGCAACCCCGGGAAACCCCGGCTGCGCGCCACGAAACCAAGACTAGGAATCGGCGACCGGCGAGCTTTTGACCGCGCCGTCAGGCGACACGCGTTTGAACGACGCCGCCAGCGCGCGGTGTTCCGCCCGGCCAAGCAACGCGGGCAACGCCGTCCCCGGCGCCGGCAGGCCGACCAGGACCAGCGCCTTCAGCGCTGCCATGCGCGCCGCGCTCTCCTGCACGCGGGCGCGCACCTCGCTCCGCGCCTCGGCGGCGTGAATCAGCGCTTCGTGGGCGGCGATCTGTCGGTCGACCGGCTCGCGCACCAGCAGGTGATCGGCGCCGGCCAGCACCGACAACACCGCCAGCTCTTCGATCGGATAGCGCGCGGCCACCGCCTTCATGCCGAGATCGTCGGAGACCACCACGCCGCGAAACCCGAGCTCGCCGCGCAAAAGCTCGGTCAGGATCCGACGCGACAGCGTGGCCGGCCATTGCGGGTCCAGCGCCGGGTAAAGAACGTGCGCGGTCATGAACGCTTCCATCCCGGCGGCGGCCGCAGCGGCGAAAGGCGCAAGCTCGATGCGCCGCAAGCGATCGAGCTCGTGCTCGACCACCGGCAGATCGTGGTGCGAGTCCGTGTGCGTGTCGCCGTGACCGGGAAAATGTTTTCCACAACCGACCAGCCCGGCCGCGCGCAGCCCGCGCCAGAACGCCAGCGCCTGCGCCGACACGCCTTCGGGCGTGGTCCCAAAGGCGCGGTTGCCGATCACCGGATTGGCCGGGTTGGTGTTCACGTCCAGCACCGGCGCGAAGTCCCAGCCGATCCCCAGCGCCCCGAGCTCGTCGCCCACGGCGCGCCCCACCCGCAGGGTGGCGGCCGCGTCGCCCGCGCTGCCCACCGACAGCATGTCGGGCCACACGGTCAGCGGCGCGCGCAGGCGTTGTACCAGGCCACCTTCTTGATCGATCGAGACCAGCAGCGGCGCCGTGCCGGGCGACGCCTCGCGCAACGCGCCCACCAGCGTCGCCACCTGCGCCGGATCGGCGATGTTGGGACGAAACAACATCACGCCGCCGACGTCGGAGGCAGCAATGCGGCGCCGCAGATCATCGGGCGCCAGCAAGCCGTCTGTGCCCACCGACAGCAGCTGACCGCAGAGGCGTCCCAGCGCCGCGCCCGGCCCGCCGCCGGTCGCGCTCACCGGGCGATCCCCGACGATTTTCGTCGGCGAGGCAACAGCAGACGCCACCCGACAGTCGAAGAGGCCATCGCGGCATCATAGGACCGGCAGCGCCGCATTCCACTTTCAAATCAACAAGGTGCTGATATAAGGTGCGGACCTTTTTGGGACCTCCCGTCGAGATGATCAGGGTCAAGCGAATCGATCACGTGGCCATCGCGGTGGCCGATCGCGACGCCGGGGCCGCCCAGCTGCAATCGGTGTTCGCGCTGGTGGCGGGCGCGCGTGAGCACGTGGCCGGCCAGAAAACCGACGTGGCGTTTCTGCACACCGACGGCGCGGATGAACACGGCGGCGCGTGCGACGCGGCCGCGGTCGAAGTCATCTCCCCCGCCGGCAACCCGACGCTGGAAAAATTTCTCGCCCGCCGCGGGCCGGGGCTGCACCACATCTGCTTCGAGGTCGACGATCTGCCGGCGGCGCTGGCCGAGCTGAAGGCTGCGGGCGTGCGCCTGATCGACGAGGCGCCGCGAATCGGCGCGCGCGGACACCTGGTGGCCTTTCTTCATCCCTCGGCGACCGGGGGCGTCTTGTTCGAGCTGTGCGCGGCGGCGCCCGCCGCCGCAACGATCCCGTCGGTAGGAACCGCATCATCATGAACAGTCAGAGTCGAACCTCGCGAACGCTGGCCGCCTATACCGTCGGCTGTGGTCTGCTGCTGGTCGGCGGCCACGTGGCCGCGCAGATGGGCGGCGGTGGCATGGGCCGTCCCGGTGGCGGCATGCCCAACTCGCCGCCGATGGGGCAAGAATCAAAAGACAACGGCCCCGCCGAGGAAGCGCCCGAAGAGCCGACGCAGCCGTCGGACCTGGAGCCGCTGCAGGGTTACGCCAACCAGAACAAGCGCAAGCTGCAGATCGTCGACTTTGATGGGTACCTGCGGGTGCGCACCGATTACCTGCACAACTTTTTCCTGGGTCTCGGCTACGACCGCATGAAGCAACCGGCTTACCTGTCGATGCCGACCGCCACCCGCATGGCCTACGGCAACCCGCCATTTCCGCAGCCTCTCGATTGCCCGGCGCCCACCACGGCGATGCCACCCGCAACCAGCAGCGACGTGCCGATCCCTTCGTGCTATCGAAAAGACGAGGGCGGCGCGAACATCCGCCTGCGCATCGAACCGACGCTGAACATCACCGATCAGGTTCGCGTCCACACGCAGTTCGACGTCCTGGACAACACCATCCTGGGCTCGACGCCAGATTCGCTGGTGGGCCTCAACCGTCCCAACGGCTCGCTGCCGGGCGGCGCGCCGGCCGACTTTCTTTACTCCACGCAAGATCCGCCCGAGGTTGGCCAGAACGGTTTTGTCTCCAGCATCCGCGCCAAACGCGCCTGGGCCGAGGTCGACAGCGAGTTCGGCTCGCTGCGCTTTGGCCGCATGCCCTGGCACTGGGGCCGCGGCATCGCCTACAACGACGGAAGCTGCGCTGACTGCGACGGCGCCACCAACGTCGACCGCATCATGGCCCTCACCCAGATCTACGGACACCAGCTGGCCTTCGCCTGGGATCTGGGCGCGCAGGGACTGACGTCGCAGCAGGTTCGTTTCGGGCAGGACGTCCCGGGCGGCTATCCGATCGATCTGTCGCAGAACGACGACGTGCTCGAGTTGATGGCCTCGGTCACCCGCATCGAAAACCCCATTCTGCTGAAAGAGCGGGTGGATCGCGGCGACCTGGTCTTCAATTACGGCCTGCAGCTGGTCTATCGCAGCCAGGAAGACGCCGTCGCGGCCGCGACCATGGACATGACCGCTCCGTCGGTTCAAGTCACCAACACCGGCGCGCCGGTGACCCAAGCGCCGACCCGCGAGCAGTTGCCCCCGACGCAAAATATCAACGCGCGCGTCTTCACCCCGGATCTGTGGCTGAAGCTGTACTACCGCGCGCTGACCCTCGAATTCGAGGGCATCGGTGTCTTCGGCAAGGTCGACCATGCCGGTCCGCTGGCCGCCGACAACGTCCCCATCACGTTGCGCCAGTTCGGCTGGGTGCTGGCCGGCGAGTTGAAGCTGCTTCGCGATTCGCTGTTCGTGGGCCTCGAGACCGGCGGCGCCAGCGGCGATCAGGCCGAGGACCCGACCGCCTACCTGAACTACCGCTGGCACTTCGTGCAGCAGCCGCCCGGCGATCACCAGATCAGCGATTTCAAGTTCTCGCCCGAATACCACATCGACCAGATTTTCTTCCGCCAGATCATGGGCACCGTGACCAACGCGATCTACGCCAAGCCCCAGATCGCTTACTGGTTTGATCTGCTGAATTCGCGGCAGCTGGGATTGAACGCGGCGTTCATCTACAGCCTGGCCCAGGTCGCGGTTTCGACGCCGGGCAACTCGAACAACCTGGGATTCGAAATGGATCTGGGCGTCAATTACCGCAACACGGCCGAGGGCTTTTACGCCGGCGCCACCTGGGCGGTGTTCTTCCCCTTCGGCGCGCTGAACCGCCCCGACGACATCTGGCACAGCGACGCCGCCAACGCCAGCGCCGCCCAGATGCTGCGCATCTTCTTCGGCGTAAAGTTTTAAGGGCGCTCGCTGCGCTCGCTACGTGGGAGGGGTGGGCCCTCCCACGAGCCCACCCGTTCTCCGCAAGGTGAGCCGGCCCGGCAGAGCCGGGCCTCCTGACTGAAATAGCAGCGCCGACACCGAATCCGATCTCCTTCTCCCTTTGGGAGAGGGTCGGGGGTGAGGGGCGGACCTTGCAGTTGGACTGCGGCTGTGTTGACCTCGGGCGTTCACGGAGTTGGCGCAGGTGAAATTTTTCGCGA
>DASXQB010000107.1:0-2362 GCA_036493295.1 Polyangia bacterium
GAGGGTGCCGCCGGCGGCACCGTTCGCTTCGTCGATTCGTCGCTGGAGCGCCTGCAGGTGGCGCTGAAGGGCTTCACCGACGATAGATTCTTGGTGACCTGCAACGGGCGGCGCGTGCCGCTGCACCCGACGGGACCCAGCGGACAGCTGGTGGCTGGCGTGCGCTTTCGCGCCTGGCAGCCCCCCAGCGCCTTGCACCCGCTCATCGGCGTGCACGCGCCGCTGACCTTCGACATCATCGACAGCTGGAACCAGCGGTCGATCGGCGGCTGCACGTACCACGTCTCGCACCCGGGCGGCCTGGCCTTCGACAAGCTGCCGCGCAATGCCCTGGAAGCAGAGAGCCGCCGGGCCGCGCGCTTCTTCAAGATCGGCCACACCCCCGGCACACCCGAACGCAGCGTGACCACCCGCGACGAACGGACCTCGCGTGACTTCCCGCTGACCCTGGACCTTCGCCGGTAGCGCGCGACCGCCCCCGCGCGACGCGATCACGACAGCGCTGTCCGGTTCGGGCGGCGAAGAGCGCGGAATGCCGCCGATCCGGCGGTTTTGGCCGTGTTTCTGGGCTGGCCCCGGCGTTGCTTTGTCCAGCGGTCGGAGGCGTGACCATGAGAACAATCGGGACGGCAGTGGCAATGATGGTTGCAACACTTGGCCTGCTGGCCGGCTGCAGCAGTGAGTTCGGGGGATCCAGCGGCGCGCCGGCCAACAGTGGGGGCGGCAACAACGGGCCGTTCGGCTCGCCACCGGCCAGCACCGGCAGCGGCACGGGTGGCGGCACCGGCACCGTCGGCGGGCCGAACAGCAGCGGCAGCGGCGGCAGCGCCACCGGCAGCGGCAGCTTCAGCAACGTGGCCACCGGCGGCGGCCAGGACTTCGGCGCCTTTCGCGAAGCGCTGAACGCCCGTCGCATTCCCGCGCCCGCTTCGCTGGACGCCGCCGGCTTCTTCGCCGAGCACTTCACCACGCTGCCTGCCCCCACCTGTGGCCAGACCTTCTGCCTGCACGGCATGCTATCGGTGTCGCCGGAGATGGTTCACGGCGGGCAGTGGACCCTGCTGCAGCTGGGAATGAACTCGCCGATTGATCCGGCCACGGTGACCAAGCCGCCGCTGGATCTGGTGGTGGTGCTGGATCGCTCGGGTTCGATGGCCGACGCCGGCAAGATGGACTTCGCCAAGCAAGGGCTGCACCTGCTGGTCGATCAACTGGGCGACGCCGACACCTTCACGCTGGTGGCCTTCGACAGCACGGTGCAGACGCTGTTCGGCCCCACCGGCATCGGCGCCAACCGCGCGCAGCTCTCGACCATCATCGACGGCATCCAGCCCTTGGGCGGCACCGACATCTTCGACGGCCTGCAGACCGGATACAAAGCGGCGCTGTCCGTCGGTGACGAGACCCAGCAGCGGCGCGTGATCTTCTTGACCGACGGCCTGCCGACCGCGGGCAACACCAATCTCGATCAGATCAAGGCGATGTCCGCCGGCTTCAATGACCAATACATCGGCCTCACCACCATCGGCCTCGGTGCTGACGTCGACGCCGGTCTGCTGCGCGATCTGTCCGAACAGGGCGGCGGCAATTTCTACTTCGTCGAGCAGCCGTCCGCCGTGCAGGAGGTCTTCACGCAAGAGCTGGCCTTCTTCGTCGCGCCGATCGCCTACGACCTGGAGCTGTCCATCGACGAGTTGCCGGCCTACACCATCAAGCAGGTCTACGGCACCAACCTGTGGCGCGCTTCGACGGGCGGCGGCCAGGTGCGGATCCCCAGCGTCTTTTTGACCTCGCGAACCAGCAGCATGCCCGATTCCACCGGCGGTCGGCGCGGCGGCGGCTCGGCGATCATGGCCGAGCTGTCACCGACGCCGGCGCACCCGACGGCCGGTCAGTGCGACGTGGCCAACCTGCACCTGCGCTACCGGCAACCCGGACAGACGGAGTTCCAGACCCAGGACGCCGCCATTGCCTATCAAGTGGGCGACGAGACCGCGTCGCCCGACGGATTTTTTTCTACGCACGACATCGAGAAGAACACGATCATCCTGGACCTGTTCGTGGCCTTGCGCGACGCCACCGCTCAGGCGGCGAGCAATCCGCGCGGCGCGCGTGATCTGCTGGCGGTGTTCCAACCGAAGTTCAAGCTGCGCATAGCCGGTTGGGCAGACGCCGATCTGATCGACGACATCACCATCCTTCAGCAATACATCGACGTGTTGAACGCGCTGCCGGGCGTGGCGGGGACGACGGCACCTTCAACTGCGTCGTCGCCGTAGCCGTAGCCGTCGCAGCGAACGCGTCTTAGTGGGCGCGCGCCGGCTTCGCTATCGCGGGCGTGGGGTTCGGCCTGGCGGGGGAC
>DASXQB010000108.1:0-9026 GCA_036493295.1 Polyangia bacterium
ACCGGCCGCGGCAGCGCCGGCGCGCGAGCGACGGGCGGTGGCCCTGGTCTTCTTCGAGGGCGCCGGCAACGTCGCGGCGGTACGCGAGGCGTTGACCTCCGTCGGCGCGCACCTTGCTCACACCGCGGGCGTGCAGTTCGTCGCCGCCTTCGGGCACGAGGTCGGCGACAACCCCACGCGCAGCGCCGCCGCTGCCGCCGAGATGTTCATCGCCCGCGATCTGTGCAAGCGGGCGCTGGTTGATCTGGCGTCGGTCTCGATCCAACCGCGCCCGGACGGAACGCGCCGCTATCAAAGCCCGCTGTTCACGCGCAAGGAACAGTATCCGGCGCCAAGCGATCCCGAAGGCGTGCTGCTGTCCGCCGCCGCCGCCGAGGTGCTGCCCGACGTGGCGGTCGATCCGATCGCCGGGCGCGCCGGCGTCGTGCACCGGCGGCCGCCCACCCAGGCCTCCGAACGCACCGCCACGCGCGTGACCATGGGCCCGCCGACCATCGGGCGCGACGACCTGCTGCGCGCGCTGATCGAAGCGGCGCGCGAGGCCACCGCCAAGTCGCGTCCCACCATCACCACGCTCATCGGCGAAGCCGGTTATGGCAAGACGCAGGTGGCGCAGTCGTTGGTGCAAAACCTGGAAGCGATCCCGCGCCTGACCACGCTGTTCATTCGGGCCAAGGAAGCGCCGGGCGGGGCCAGCGATCAAACCCTGCGGGAAATTTTCGAGCGGGCCTTTCAATTGCCAGGGAAGGCGCCCGCCGATCTGGGCCGCGCACTGCTGGGTGAACTGGTGGGTGCCGAGATCGGACGCGAGGTGTGGGGCGGCGTGGCGGTGGCGATGGGCTGGGCGCCGCCCGAACATCCGGAGCTGCGGGCGCTGGCGGCGGCGCCAGGCGCCTTGCGCTCGGCGGCGGCGCGCGCGGCGGGCGAAGGCCTGCGGGCACTCGCGCGCAAGCACCCGCTGGCGCTGGTGGTCGACGACGCGCAGTTCGTCGACGAGGCGACGCTGGACGCGCTCGAGTACGCGTCGCTGCAGGAAGCGGGCTGCGCGATGTGGATCTGCGTGGTGGGGCGGCCCAGCTTCGGGCGCGGCCGCACGGCCTGGGCGTCGCGCGCGGCGCGCCGGCAGGAGCTGGTTTTGCCGGCGCTGGAGCCGGCGGCGGCGGCCGAACTGGCGCGCCGGCTGTTGTCGCCGGCCGAGAATGTCCCCGCCACCGCTCTCGAGCGGCTGGCCGAGCGCACGCAAGGCATTCCGCTGTTGCTCGCCGAGCTTGTGCGTGGCCTCAAGCGCGACGGGTTGGTGCGACGGTCGGAGAAGGGCACCTCGTGGTATCTGGCCACCGACGAGCTGGATCGCCTGCCCGATCTGCCGCTGGTGCAATGGTTGGCCAGCCGCGAGACCGAGTCGCTGCCGCCCGATCTTCTGGCGCACGCGCGGCTGGCGGCGCTGCTGGGGGCCGAGTTCTCCGCCGACGATCTGGAAGGCGTGCTGCAAGAGCTGGAGCGGGCCGGCGTGCCGACCGACGCCCAGCTGGATGCCAGCGTCGGCCTGCGCCGCCTGACCGAGACCGGCATCTTGGTGCGCCACCGACGCGGCCGGGTGGGCTTTCGCCATTCGCTGTTGCGCGACACCGTCTATCAGGGATTGGCCGCCGGCCAGCGCGACGCCATTCATCGCGCGGCGTACAGCTATTTCCAGCAGCAGCAGACGCCCGACGACGAACGTCTGCCGCAGATGGCGTTTCACGCCGCACGCAGCGGTTTGAAGGATGACGCCGGGCGGATCTACCTCGATCTGGCCGAGCGCGCCCTGGCTCGGCACAAATACCTGGACGCCGAGATGTTGTTCCGAGACGCGCTGGAGAATTTGAACGCCGCCGACAATCAGCGGCAGATCACCGCCAGCAAGGGTCTGGGCCTGATGCGCTTTCGGCTGGGGCGATACGAAGATTCGATCAAGGACTTCATCGCGGCGCGGGCCCGGGCGCAGGCGGCGGGTGTGCAGCCGGCGGAGATCGAGATCCTGCTGGATCAGGCGGTGGTGCAGGACTGGACGCAGGAGTGGCCGCAGTCGGCGGCGATGGTGGAGGCGGCGGAGGCGCTGGCGGCCGGCGCTTTGCGCACGCCGGCGGTGGAGGCGCGGCTGCTTTTCGGCAAGGGGCGGTCTCTTCACCGCGCCGGCCACTTGCAGGAGGCGGAGGTTTACCTGGAACGCGCCGAGGCGCTGAGCGAGACCCTGGGCGACGAGGGATACGAATCGTATTCGCAGAGCCTGTCGATGCTGGCCTGGGGGTTCGCCGCCACCGGTCGGTTCGAGCTGTCGGAGAAGTTCTTCGAGCGCGTGCTGGGCGTATTCGCCGAGCATGGCGACATGATCAACATGGCAGGCGCGCTGCAGAACCGCTGCTTGTTGTGGCTGCTGACCAACAAATCCGATCGCCTGCTGAATGACTACAAGCGGGCCATTGTTATCGCGCGGGAGAACGGCTTTCCGCTGCTGGAGTCGGGCGCGCAGAAAGATCTGGGCGAGGTCTATTATTTGTTGGGACGGATCGAAGAAGCCGAGCCGCACGTTCACCGCGCGGTCGAGATGTGCACGCAGATCCTGGGGCCGGCGGCGCGGCCAGTGTCAGTGGCCGAGGTGTTGCTGGCGCGGCTGGCGCTTTATCGCGGCGACCTGGACAGCGCGCGTGGCGCTTTGGCCCGCGTGAAAAGCCGCGAGGCCGACGCGATGGCGGCCGGGCGTTCGGAGAATCAGCTGGGCACGGCGGAGCAGCTGCTGTTGACGATGGTCGATCTGGCGATCGGCGGCGCCCCGGACGCCGACTGGGACACGCTGCTCGCTCGGTCGAACCAGATCACCGTGCAGCCGCAAGATCTGGTGGAGATCGTCGAGATGAAGGGCCTGTCCGCGCTGCGCGGCGGCCGGTATCCCGCGGCGGTGCGCTATCTGGAACAAGCCTTCGAGGAGGCCGAGAAGAACGCCCAGTTGCTGGTTGAACGTTTGCGCGGCGATCTGGACGTGGCCCGCACGAAAGCCGCGTCGTAGGCGCCGTCATTGCGGCATCCGCTGCTATAGTCTGCGCGCGTGCCGACTGAATCCACCGTCGCTGCTGTCGCAAGTGCTGCCGTTGCCGTGAAGGGATTGACGTTCGTTTATCCCGGCGCCGCCGCGCCGGTCTTCGCCGACGTCTCTCTGGCGCTGCCGGCGGGCGCGCGCTGTTTGTTGCTGGGGGCCAACGGCACGGGAAAAAGCACCTTGCTGCGTCTTTGCGCCGGCCGTCACATGATCGACCGCGATGTTATTCGCGTGCTGGGGCGTTCGGCGTTTCACGACACCACGCTGGCCGGCGAGGTGGCTTTCCTGGGCGGGGCCTTTCCCTTCGATGTTGATATCTCGGTCGCCGACATTCTGGTGGGCCGGCCAGTGATCGATCGGGCGCGGCGGACGCGCGTGCAAGACATTCTGGAGGTTGATCCAGCGTGGCGCATGCACCGGGTCTCCGACGGGCAGCGGCGGCGCGTCCAGCTGATGCTGGATCTGGAACGGCCGCTGCGCGTGATCCTGCTGGACGAAGTGACCGCCGAGCTGGACGTGTTGTCGCGCGCCGATCTGCTGCGTTTTCTGCGCGCCGAGAGCGAGCAGCACGGGGTCACCATCATCTATGCCAGCCACGTGCTGGAAGGATTGGCGGCGTGGGGCACACACCTGGCGTTCTTGAGCCCGGGCCGCTTGCGGCGCTTCGCTCGCCTGGAAGACGTCGCCGAGCTTTTGCCCGGTGGTCACGCGGCGCAAGCGGCGGCGTTGCCGGGCGCGCCGGCAGCGCTGCACCAGCTGTGCGAGCAGTGGATGCGCGAGGACCGTCCGACGCCCGCGCGTCCGACGCCCACGCGTTCGGCGTGAGCGATGAGCGTGTCGTCAATTCTGTTGGCAGAGGCGGTGCGGGCGGCGGCCCGCGCGTCGCAGTTCACGCTGGTGGGCCTGGCGCCGGCCGCGCCGCTGGATCCGGCGCCGCTGGAACGCTGGCTGAACGCCGGCTATGCCGCGGACATGGATTGGATCCGCCGGCGTCTTCCCGAACGCCTGGATCCGGGGCAGGTGCTGGCTGGCGCGCGCACGGTGATTGCGCTGGGGATCGCGTACAAACGGCCACGCGACGAACGCTCGAAAATCGCTAGCTATGCGCGCGGCCGCGACTATCACTACGCCCACCGTGATCGGATGAAGGCGCTGCGCCGGCGCCTGCTGAAGCTGGATCCCACGCTTGAGACGTACGCCTGCGTGGACACCGGCGTGGCGATGGAAAAACCGTGGGCGGAGCGCGCCGGGCTGGGGTGGATCGGGAAGAACGGCTGCCTCATCAATCCGCGTCTGGGATCGTGGCTGACGCTGTCGGTGATGTTCGTGGACCGCGCCGTTGACACTTACGATAGGCCGCACGACAACCGCTGTGGCGATTGCACGCTGTGCTTGAACGCGTGCCCGACCGACGCCTTCCCGGCGCCGGCAGTGGTCGATGCCCGCCGCTGCATCAGCTACCAAAGCATCGAGAACCGCGCCGACGTCCCGCTGCCTCTGCGGCGCGGATTTCGCGGGCGGGTGTTCGGCTGCGACGTCTGCCAGGACGTTTGCCCGTGGAATCGCGGCGACATCCCCCCGGGCGACATCAAGTTCGCCCCGCGCCCGATCGGGCTGTTATCGTCGGCCGAGCTGGCGGCGCTGTCCGCCGATGCCTTCGCCCGCCTGGCGGCCGGCACGGCGCTGGCGCGCGCCCAGTACGACGGCATCCGGCGCAATGCACTTTTGGCCATGGGCGCCGCGCGTGACCGTAACCCATCGGCGCGCGCCATCATCCAACAGCTAATTTCGGACTCTAGCCCGGTGGTGGCGGAAGCGGCCGCCTGGGCGCTGGCCCGGCTGAACGAACCGGCACCGTCGGACTTGTGACCGCCGGGGACTGCGCTACGATCCAGGCTCTTCATGCCCAAACGACCCGACAAGAGCCAGGAGCTGGAGACACTGGCCAAGCCCAAGGAAGCCCTGGGCACCCTGGAGAAAAGGAAAGTCGAACGCCCGCCCCTGTACGAGGTGCTGCTGCACAATGATGACTACACCACGCAAGAGTTTGTGGTTTACGTGCTGATGAAGCTGTTTCGCCACGACGCCGTCGCCGCCCGCCAGATCATGCTGCATGTGCATACCAAAGGCCTGGGTGTGGCGGGCGTCTACCCGTTCGACGTGGCAGAAACAAAGGTGCATCAGACAGTTCAGTTTGCGCGCGAGCACGAGATGCCTCTGCAATGCTCGCTGCGAAGGAGCGATCAATGTTGAGCGAGGAGTTGGAACAGGCCATTCGCCAGGCGCTGGACGACGCCACCAAGCGCGGCCACGAATTTTCCGGCCTGGAACACCTGCTGCTGGCGCTGATGAGTGACGAGAAGACCGCCGATGTGGTCAAGCACTGCGGCGGCTCGGTCAAGCGGGTGAAGCAAAAACTGGAAGCGTTCCTGGACAAGGAGCTGAAGGTGGTCCCCGAGGACGAGCGTGAGCGCGCCCAGCCGACGCTGGGATTCGCCCGCGTGGTCCAGCGCGCCGTGAACCATGTCATTGGCGCCGGCAAAAACGAAGCGAACGGCGCCAACGTTCTGGTCGCCATGTTCTCCGAGCCGGATTCGCACGCGGTGACGTTCTTGAAGGAAGAGGGCATCACCCGTCTGGACGTGGTCAGCTATATCTCGCACGGGATCTCCAAGCTCTTGCCGGCGAAGACGTCGGGCACGTCAGGGCAGGGCGCGGCGCGCGAGCCGATGGACGAAGAGGGCGACGAGACGCCCGCTGACCCCCTGGCGGCGTTCGCCACCAACCTGAACGAACGGGCGCGGGCCGGCGAGATCGATCCGCTGATCGGGCGCGAATCGCAGATCACCCGCGCGCTGCACGTGCTGGCGCGGCGGCGCAAGAACAACCCGCTGTTCGTCGGCGACGCCGGCGTGGGCAAGACCGCCATCGTCGAAGGGCTGGCGCGCAAGATCGAACTGGGCGAGGCGCCCGAGGCGCTACGCGGCGCTACCATCTTTGCGCTGGACATGGGCGCGATGGTGGCCGGCACGCGCTATCGCGGCGACTTTGAAGAGCGCTTCAAGGCCGTGCTGCGGGCGCTGGAAGAAAAAGAGAACGCCATCGTCTTCATCGACGAGCTGCACACCATCGTCGGCGCCGGCTCGGCGTCGGGCGGGGCGATGGACGCGTCGAATTTGATCAAGCCGGCGCTGGCGGCGGGCAAGCTGCGTTGCATCGGCACCACCACGCACAAGGAGTACCGCAGCTACATCGAGAAGGATCGGGCCCTGGCCCGGCGCTTTCAAGCGATCGAGGTGGAAGAGCCCAGCGTCGAGGAGACCATCTCGGTCTTGAAAGGCCTGCGCTCGCGCTATGAGGAATTTCACGGCGTCACGTACACCGACAAGTCATTGCAGACGGCCGCCGAGCTGTCGTCGCGTTATCTGCAGGACCGCAAGCTGCCCGACAAGGCCATCGATCTGATCGACGAGGCGGGCGCGGCGCTGAAGATCAAAGGGCGTCGCCAGAAAGGAAACAAGGCCGGCCAGCGCCGCCGCGTCACCAGCAAGGAGATCGAGAGCGTCGTCGCCACCATGGCCCGCATCCCGCCCAAGCGCGTCGCCTCGGACGATCGCCAGCGCCTGATGAACCTGGACCAGGAGCTCAAGGCGAAGATCTTCGGCCAGGAGCGCGCCGTCGATCGCGTGGCCCAGGCGATCAAGATGAGCCGCGCTGGTCTGGGCATCCCGCAGCGGCCGATCGGCAGCTTCCTGTTCGCCGGCCCCACCGGCGTCGGCAAAACGGAGCTGGCCAAACAGTTGGCGGAGGTCTTGGGCGTGGCCTTCCTGCGCTTCGACATGTCGGAGTACATGGAGCGGCACACGGTGTCGCGTTTGATTGGCGCGCCTCCCGGTTACGTCGGGTTCGACCAGGGTGGCCTTTTGACGGACGCCATTCACCAGACGCCGCACGCCGTGCTGCTGCTGGACGAGATCGAGAAGGCCCACCCGGATCTGTTCAACCTGCTGCTGCAGGTGATGGATCACGGGTCGTTGACCGACAACAACGGGCGCAAGTCCGACTTCCGCCACGTCATCTTGATCATGACCAGCAACGTCGGCGCGCGCGATCTATCCAAGCGCATGCCCGGCTTCGGGGCCGGCGACAGATTCGGCGACGTCGATGAGGCGTTCAAGCGCGCCTTCTCGCCCGAGTTTCGCAACCGGCTGGACGCCAAGGTCGACTTCGCGCCGCTGGATCAACGGGTGATGGTCCAGATCGTCGACAAGTTCATCGCCGAGCTTTCTGTGCAGCTGGGCGAGCGCAAGGTGAAGATCGAACTGACCGAGGCGGCGCGCGAATATCTGGGACGCAAAGGCTATGACCCGATGAACGGTGCGCGGCCGCTGGGCCGGGTGATCCAGGACGAGATCAAGCGTCCGCTCACCGACGAGCTGCTCTTCGGAAAGCTCGCTCAGGGCGGCACGGTCCGGGTCGACGCGGCGGACGACCAGGTGACGTTCACCTACGGCGACAGCGGCGCCGCGGCCGGCTGAACACCGGCGCGGCGCGCGCGCAACCGACGTCCGACACGGTTGTTGAGGGCTGTCGGCGATGCAGTGTCGGTTGCTCGGATGGCACATATCGATCTGTCGATAGCAGCGCCGATACCATCGTTCGATCCAGTTTTTGTAGCGCTGGGGTGTTCAACGAAAATCGCCAACCGGCTGCTGACCCCGCGGAGAAGTGCAAATTTACATTGTAAAGGCCGTGCCGGTTCAGTGTTGACGCACATCGAGAGGAGTACTAGAACCAAATTGTTTGGATCCATTCGATCGAAAAGAGAGAGGGCGTCAACCATGATGAAAACAAAAAGAGTCTTTTGGATTTCGCTAGCGGCTCTACTGGTGTTTGGGCTTGAGATCAAGTCGGCCGAAGCACAGATATCTCAAAGTAGGATCACGACCGTGTCTCTTCCTCCTGCAATTCCCTATAACTTGGATCTGTTTGTTTCAGGTCCCGCTGGTACGACGTTCAATAACGTCATTCACGACTATGCATTGCACTTTTCCGATCAGGATCCCAATGACCTCGCCAACGTTGCATACGCACGTTATACGGCACCAGCTGGAAGTTCGGTGGTTTTGTACCCGCAATGGCCGAATTATGGGCCGGATCAAGTTCCCGCTCCCACCGCCAACGGCGATGACTGCGCGCATGCTCATTTTGGCTTTGCTGTCTATTCAAAGGTGACTATTTTTAATGGTTCAAATTGGATCACTTACTATTCGTTGCGCGCAACACAAGGTGAAGTTGGTCGTCGATATGCGCCTGCACCAAATGGGGGCGTAGAAGTGCCGTTTAGTACCCCGGGTGCCAGTTGTCGAGTGTCGAGTGAACCGGAAGTTCTTTATCCCGCAGTTTACAATCAGTTCATTTGGTCAATGGGAACGATTGCAACGACAGGGCCACTGTTGTTTAATTTCTTGAATACCCCCAATGCCAAAGTCACCGAGGCTATCGTGGTAGCGCAATCCGCGACGCATGGATGGGGCAACTGCGGTTACTTTCAATGTTACATGGGTGTCGGATTAATCGCTCAAATGCGCTAGCCGCGGGGGCCGCGCTCGTCGCGGTTTCGTTCCTGTGCGAGAGGACCGGGCTGGGAAACGCGGGTATTCCTCGGCTGCGCGAAGTGCCTGTGGGAGCGTGGAGCGAGTATCGCTCGATCACGGGTGACCTTCGTTTTCGTATTGTCATTGCGGTTGTGGCCCGCGAACACGGAACGCAGGCAATTGAGACCACCGTTCAGGATGAATCGGTGCCGAACGCGCCGATTGTGGTTACGAGAAATGTCTTGGGCATCAACGCCGTTGTCGGAGACAAATCGATCGCTGGAGCGGTGCAGGTCGACGACAATATTCCGATGACCCTCCCCCCTGAAGAAAAGCCCTCGCCAAATACGCTT
>DASXQB010000109.1:0-1526 GCA_036493295.1 Polyangia bacterium
AGTTTTTTCCCGCTGGGATCGCAAACCAGCTTCAGCAATCCGTCCTGGATGGCCGAGATCTGGCCGCGCGCCACCTCGTCAAAGCGCGCCTGTCCGATGATCGTGCCGGGTGTCCGCTTTTCGGCCTCGTCGGCGGACAGACCGACGCTGGCCATCTCGGGGATGGTGTAGATGCCGATGGGGATCATCTCGCTGGGCAGACCCGGGCCCAGACCCAGGGCGTGGCGGGCGGCGCGCCGTCCCTGTTCCATCGCCGTGGCCGCCAGCGACGGTGGTCCGATGACGTCGCCGATGGCGTAGATATGCGGCACGACCGTGCGGCAGTGTTCGTCGACGGCCAGCAGGCCGCGCTGGGTGGCGGCCAGGCCGGCGGCGGCCAGCTCCAATCCGTCGACGGCGGCCACCCGGCCCAGCGCCACCAGCATCTTGTCGCTGCTGACGGTCTGGCCGTTGCCGAGGCGGGTGATGACCTGCGAGATCCCGTCCCACTCGACCGAGCCGATGGTCTGCCCGCCCAGGTAACGGCCGCCGTTGCTTTCGAAGGCCTGCACGAACTTGCCGACCAGATCGGCGTCCATGAAGGCCAGCGGGCGCGGCGTTCGATCGATCATCGTCACCTTGACGCCCAGGTGCGCGAAGATCGACGCGTACTCGCAGGCGATCACGCCGCCGCCCAGCACGGTCAGCGACTGCGGCAGGTACAGCATCGACAGGATCGAATCGCTGTCCAAGATGTTTTCGTGGTCGACGGGGATCTCCGCCGGCGAGCGCGGGCGTGAACCGGTGGCGATCATGATCGTCTGCGCGGTGACGCGGCCGCGGCTGCCGTCGACGGACAAGATCTCGACCGTGTGCGGGTTGACGAAGCGGGCGCGGCCGTACAGACGATGAATCCCGTTGCGTTCCAGTTGCCGGCCCAGGTAACCGACGTTCGCCTTCACCACCTCGTCCAGGCGGGTCATCAGCGACGAGACTTCCATGTCGGGGCGCAGCTTGAAATCCAGCAGCTCGGCGCCGCGGCGCAGGCGCGACAGCGACAGGGCGGTCTCGCGCAGCGTCTTGCTGGGGATGGTCCCGCGCTGGACGCACATGCCGCCGACGCCTTTTTCTTGCTCGACCACCGCCACCTTGCGGCCGGCCTTGCGGGCCTGGATGGCCGCCTTCTGTCCCGCCGGGCCGCTGCCGATCACCAGCACGTCGAACGCGATGGCCGTGGCCGTGGCGTCGTCGATCATACCGTCATGGCGTCGACGGTGCGGGCGACGCTTTCCTTCTTGGCCAGCAGGGCGGTGACCTCGTCGGGATAAAAATTGAGATCGGCGAACACCACGTGGTCGCGCACCGACGTCTCGTCGAAGGCGCCCGCCACAGTCAGATGAGTGGCCAAACGATCGGCCAGGAACGTCACCATGGCATCGTGTTCAAAACCAGCCGCGCGCCGGTAGTCCTGATAGTGAGCGATGGCCGCGCACACCGGTTTCGGCAACTCCCACTTGGCGGCGACCAGGCTTCCGACTGTCTGGTGG
>DASXQB010000110.1:0-8459 GCA_036493295.1 Polyangia bacterium
GCCCAAAAAATCGGCGGGGCCGACTTCCTCGTGCAAGGCACCCTCTACCCGGACGTCATCGAATCGGTGTCGTTCAAGGGACCGTCGGCGACGATCAAGTCGCACCACAACGTCGGCGGCCTGCCCGAGCGGATGCACCTCAAGCTGATCGAGCCGCTGCGCGAGCTGTTCAAGGACGAGGTGCGCGCGCTGGGCGCCGAGCTTGGCTTGCCCAGGCACGTGCTGTGGCGGCAGCCGTTTCCGGGCCCGGGCCTGGCGGTGCGGATTCTCGGCGAGGTGACCAAAGAAGGCTGCGACGTCTTGCGGGCCGCTGACGTGATCATCGAGCAGGAGATCCGCGCCGCTGGTTTGTATGAATCGATCTGGCAGTCGTTCGGGGTGCTGTTGCCGGTGCGCACCGTCGGCGTGATGGGCGATGAACGAACCTACGCCAACGTGCTGGCCTTGCGGGCGGTGCACTCGCGCGATGGGATGACCGCCGACTGGGTGCCGCTGCCGTACGAGCTGCTGGCCACCATTTCGTCGCGCGTCGTCAACGAGGTGAAGGGGATCAACCGCGTGGTCTATGACATCTCGTCCAAGCCCCCCGCCACCATCGAGTGGGAGTAGGCACGGCGCCGCGCGCGCGGCGGCGGCGTTGGTGCTGGCGTCGGCGATCATCGTCGCGGCGCTGAGCGCGGGCGCTGTCGGCGTGGCGGCTGCTGGGGCAGAGTCACCGGCGGCGCTGCTGGACAAACATGGCGGCGTGACCATCGATTGGGTGGCCGGCACCGTGGCAGCGCAGGCGGGCGCGGCGGCCGATCTGCGGATGCCCTCGGCGGATCTGGCCCGGCCGGGAGCCGAGCGCCGCGCCCGCGCCGCCGCGCTGGAAAAGCTGCGCACCGCCTTGTCGACGCTGCCTCTCGGCGGCGATCGCACGCTGCCCACCGACGCGGTCGAGCGGGCCCTGGGCAAGGCGCGCGTGGGGGAGCTGGACTATCAATCGAACGGCGGCGTCCTGTTGCGGTTGGAGGTGCGATTCGCCGACTGGTTGCCGGCAGCGTCGTCCCCGGTCGAATCGACCGAGACGCCGTCGGCCACCATCGCCGTGTCGAACACGCATCTGGCGGCGTCGCCGGTGGCGAAGGTCGGCAAGCACGAGGTGATCGTCGGTGCGGCAACCTATCGCCTGGGCAGTCCGCCGTCATCGGCGCGCGCGATCAGCGCCCGAGCCGATCGCGCCGGCCGCCTGAGCATGCTCGGCGACGAGAAACTGGCGCAGAAGCTCGCCGGCGCGGTCGTGGTGATCTACGTTGAGAAGGTCAATCGATGAAACGTTGTTGGAACAAACTACGCGTCGCTGGCGTGCGTGCCGTCGTGCTCTTCGGAGGGATGGCGGTCGCCGGTTGGCTGGCGCCGATCGTCGCGCACGCGCAGACCGCGGCAGGCGCACCGCCGGCGGGCGGCCTGCCGTCACCGGTGGTTTTACCCACCACGCCAGGGATGCGGGTCGGTTCGGCGCAGATTCCGGTGGTGGGCGGCAACTCGGCCGGCGCCCGCGAGCGGGCGCTTGACGAAGCTTTGCGCCAGACCGTCGATCTCGCGCTCAGCGACATCGTCGATGCGCCCACCCGCGCGACGCAGGCCAAGGCCATCCGCGTCTTGATGGCCCGCGCTCGCGGTTACGTCAAACGCTATCGCACGCTGGAAGAGGGCGAGTCGGCCGGGACGTACCTCATGCGCGTGGAGGCCGAGGTCGACGAGCCGGCCTTGCGCCGCGCCACCGAGCGCTGGTCGTCGGCGGCCGCGTCGCCGATCGCGCCGTCGCGCGCGTCGTCGCTGTCTTTGCTGGTGATCAGCAGCGGCGCTCCCGAGGCGGGGGCGGCGGCGGTCGCGGCGCTGGGCGCGGTGGGAATCGCGGCGCAACTTGGCGATCCCTCGCTGGTGGATCCCGCGCGCGCCGTCCAGGCGGCGGCCAAGAGCGCGCTGGGCGGCGTGGCGTTCGTGTCGTCGTCGCTGACGGACGAAGGATCGGTGCGAGGGCCGGGCAAGGAATCGGTCAGCTGTCACCTGGGCGCGCGCGTCGTCGCCGCGCCCAGCGGGCAACTGATCGCCGAGCCGACCGCCCAGCCGCGCGTGTTCGCCGACCGCGCCGCCGCCGCGCGGGCCGAGTGTCTGTCGCGCGCCGCTTCGGAGATCGCCGGTCAGCTGGTCCCGCTGGTGTCGTCGTCTGCACCGGCTTTCGCCGATCTGCACGCCGTCACCGTCGACGCCGCCGTCATTGAACCCGCCGCCGTTCCCGCGTTGCTGAAATCGCTGCGCGGTCTCGGGGCTGTCTCCGCCGCCGAGCTGCGCCGCCTGGGCGCCGGGCGCGCCGAGATCAAAGTGCAGACTCGCCTGGGCGCCGGTGCTCTGGCCACCGCGCTCGCCCGCGAGGCCGCCGTCACCCTCGACATCACCGCCGTCGAGCCGGGAGGCGACACCGTTCGTCTGCAGGCGCGCCTGCGCCCCGCGCCCGCGCCCGTTCCCACCGCCGCGACCGGCGCGCCTTCAGCGCCCGCGCCATGAAGACGCTGGTTCTCTTCGTCCTGCTTGCCGCCGCCGGCTGCGCTCACTCGCTGCAGTCCCTCGGCGTCGGCTTCCGTGTCGACAGCAACGTCTCCGACGCCACGGTCTGGATCGACGACGTCTTCGTCGGCCAGGTCTCCGAATGGCAACACGACGGCAAATTCATCCGCCCCGGCTTCCACCGCATCGAAATCCGCCACCCCAACTATTACTCCGCCTTCCAAGAGATCGAACCAGCCGCCGGCACGCAGATCACGATCAAGGCGAACCTGCACGCCGTCCTTCAATAAGACGCGCCCGGACCCTCACCCGCGGCCTTCGGAGCCTTAGATTTTGGGTGTCCGGTCTTGGCCGCCGGCGTCGCTATTTCAGTCAGGAGGCCGAGCTCCGCTTGGCCGGCTCACCTCGCGGGGGGCTCGGGACCCTTTGAGGGTCCCGAATCAGATCGTCTCGCAGAACTCGATCTGGCGCGGGACTTTGTAGGGCGCCAAATTGCGGGCGCAGTGGTCGATGATGTCCTCGGCCTTGCACACGCCGGCGCGCACCACCTTGGCCACCACCATTGGGCCGCCGAGATCGTCGGTGATGACCCGGGCCTGCGCGGCTTTCACCTTGGGGAACGCTTCCAGGCAGCCTTCTACTTCACCGAGAGCCAGACGTTTGCCGTCGACCTTGACCAGATCATCTTCGCGGCCCGTGATGGTCAGCCGGCCGCTGCGATCGATCTGGCCGATGTCGCCGGTGCGGAACCATTTGTCGCGATCAACCTCGCCGATGGGCACGCCGTGGTCGCGCTTGGGCAGGTGCATCTTGGGCACCGACAGCATCGACAGGGCCTTCGAGCGCACCCAGACCGGGCCGGTGTCCGCCGCCGCCACCTTGTCGCCGTTGGGCGCGGCGACGCGCAGCTCGATGCCGGCGAACGGTTTGCCGACGGTCTCCGGATCTTTGCCGCTGCGATCGATGGCCAGCGGGCCGCCCTGCGTGCTGTGGTAGCAGGACAGAAGGCGGATGCCGAAGCGCTGATAGAAATTTTCTGCGATGAGACCCGGCATGCGCGAGCCCGAGCTCAAATAACGGGCGCCGCTGATCTTCAGCGGCTTGACCGTCGGCACCCGCACCAGCGAGCCGAACAGCCCCGGGTTGCCGGGGAAAATATCCACGCTTTGCTCGCGCAGCAGCTTGGTGATGCGTTTGGGCGAGATCTCGTCTTCAAGAAACAGCGTCGCGCCATGGGCCAGCGTGGTGATCAGGCCAAAATCGAAACCGTAACTGTGGTGGAGCGGCACCGTGCACAGCAGGCGATCAGAGTCTTTGATGTCCAGGGTCTCGCCGATCGCATCGGCGGCCGCGCCGAGGTTGGTGGTCGTGCGCACCACGCCCTTGGGATCGCCGCCCACGCTGGCGGTGAACTGCACGATGGAGGCGTCACTGTCGAGCATGTTGGCCAGCGGCGCTCGCTTGTAAAGGCTGCAGGTGAGCAGCGTGCCCTGCAGGCGACGGCGGTTCTCCGGCACGAACTTCGACGGCGGGTTGGGGCGCGACACCACCGCCGGCCGCGTGATCACCGGGTTGGCGTAGAACGGCGGACCGACGGGAAGCTGGCCCGCTTCACCGCCGCGCGGCCGCGTGATGAGCGCGCGCAGCGGCGCCGCCTCCAGCATCATCTCCAACTCTCGATTGCCGAGAGTCGGATCCAGCGGCACCACCACGGCGTCGATCTTCGACAAGGCCAGCGCCAGGATCACGAAGTCGGGAACATTGCCCAACATCAATCCGACCCATGACCCGGACGCAATGCCCATCGCGTGCAGCTCTTGCGCGCGGCGGTCGACGCGGTGAAGAAGGCCTCGCCAGGACAGATACGTGTCGCGGTAGACCAGCGCCTTCCCGCTTCCGCGATCGGTCGAGACTCTCGAGAGCCATTCGTACAGCTGCATTCTTCCCGTGCCGACGCCCTGAGGGGCGCGCCTAGTCTATACGTCCCGCCTCGGCCGTCACAACAATATCGAAATTCAGCGGGCGGCCAGCATCCTCGTCGCAGCGCGATCGCCTTTTTCGGCCAAATATGTGGTGACGATGCGACGAGCCACATACGTCGCTTTGATGCGCCACGTGGGATGATTTCCCAGCGCGACGGCAAACGCGATGGTCGGGTGATCGGCGGGCGCGTAGCCCACGAACCAGCTGTAGCCGACGTAGCCCTTGTCCGTCTCGGCCGACAAGGTGCCCGTCTTTCCTGCCACCTCGACGTTCAGATAGCGGTGCCCGTGTTTGTCGCGGAACGTGCCCTTGGCGGTGCCGATGCGCGTGGTCAGCTCCATCATCCGGCCCACCTCACGGGCGGTGGCCAGGTCGACGACGGGGCGCGGGCGGGTCACCGACAGGGGCAGCAAATTTCCGTCGGCGTCGTAGGCGCGGTCAACCAGCGTCGGCGCCGGCATGTTTCCCCCATTGGCGATGACCGCCGCCAGCAGCGCGCCATGCATGGGCGACAGCGTGGAGTGCCAGAAGCCGGCCGCGGTGCGGGCGAACTCCAGCCCGTCAGTGGGGACGTCCAGATGCGACGGTTCCAGGGGAATTTCGAACGGGATGGCGCTGCCAAATCCAAAGGCGTGACCCACGCGGGACAGCTGGTCAGCGGTCAGGTGGCGGCTGGCCAGCTTGGCCAGGATGGCATTTTGCGATTTGCCAAGGCCGTACCCCAGGGTGTCGCAGCGGCGATCAATGGACGGAATGTCGATCAGATTGTCGGGCAGCACCGCCGAGACGCCGCCGTGATAGCAAGCCTGACTGTGACTGGACAGACCGCCCTCTGAGACCAGCGCCGCCGCCGAAACCACCTTGAACACCGAGGCCGCCGGCGCCCACGGGCGCAAAGCCAGTTGCTCGGCGCCCAGCGTCGGATCAACTGCCGAGTGGCCGACCATCGCCAGCACGCGGCCGTCGGGAATGGAGATGACCACCGCGCCGGCGTACGGGATCTGAAACGTTTTCAGGACATCCTCGGTTGATTCTTGCAGCTGCGGATCCAACGTCAGCTCGGCGTGTCCGCCGTCGGTAGAAGCGGCCACATATGTCCGGCCCTGACGCATCAGCGTGTCCAATCTCAACGCCGCGCTGTGGCTAGCGGGCGGCATCGCGGCTTGGCCGAATGCCAGCGAGGACCAGAGGGACGCAACCACTGCATAGATCAATGAAAATCGAGGCATGATGACAAAGTCATACATGTAGGTGAATGTGTCAAATTTGCTACGTCTTTACGCGTTTCACCGGATGGCCTACGCTGCCAAAGGCTAGCCCTTGCCTCGCCATCCACGAGATCCGAACGACACCTCCGAGTCCGACCACGTTCGGGCGAAGACCGTCGTTACGAGCATCAGCCGCATCTCAGAACGGCCTTCTGCCAAGGAGGCCTGTCTGGTGGTGATTTACGGTTCGGAGCTGGGGAAGAAGTACAACTTGAACGCGGCGTCGCTGGTGATCGGGCGATCATCAAAATGCGACATCCAGATTGATCAAGAGTCGATCTCCCGCAATCACT
Organism: Polyangia bacterium; assembly: GCA_036493295.1. Lineage (GTDB taxonomy): Bacteria > Myxococcota_A > Polyangia > Fen-1088 > Fen-1088 > DATKEU01. The sequence continues at coordinate 6,092 of DASXQB010000110.1, forward strand.
CGAAGATCCTGAACACCGGCAAATCGATCCTGGTGCGCGACCTTGGTTCAACCAACGGCACCTACGTCAACGACGAGCCGATCGACGAATACGTCCTGCGCGACGGCGACCTGATCAAGATCGGCCGCACGATCTTCAAGTTCCTCACCGGCGGCAACATCGAGAACGCGTATCACGAAGAGATCTACCGGCTCACCACCATCGACGGCCTGACCCAGATCTTCAACAAGCGTTACTTCTTGGAGAACCTCGAGCGCGAGATCGCTCGGTCGCAGCGCTACCGCCGGTCTTTGTCGCTGGTGATGTTCGACATCGACCACTTCAAGAAGATCAACGACAGCTATGGCCATTTGGCCGGCGATTACGTCTTGAAGATGCTGGCGTCGACGGTGAAGTCGAAGATCCGCCGCGAGGATCTCTTCGCCCGCTACGGCGGCGAGGAGTTCGCCATCGTGCTGCCCGAGATCGACGGCGACAACGGCAAGGCCTTCGCCGAGAAGATTCGACAGATCGTCGAGAAGCAAGACTTCCGCTTCGAGAACACCCGCATCCGCGTCACCATCTCGATGGGCGTCTCCACCATCGACGAAGAGACCACCGACGCCGCGTCGCTGATCAAGCGCTCTGACGAACGCCTCTACGAAGCCAAGAGCGCCGGCCGCAACCGGGTTTTCGCCTAAGCTCGCGCTCCGCAAGGTGAGCCGGGCGGGCAGAGCCCGCACTCCTGACGAAAATAGTTTCGCCCAAGATCGGATCGGGGATTTGCGCTTGGGTGTCAATGCGTGCGGTTGTCGCCAGGCAGCGCGCGGGCTTCGCCTGCCGCGCGGCCAAATCGAGGGGTGAGCGCAGCGCGGCTTTGCCGCGCGAAGCGAAGGGGGCACGGGGGCGCCGCGAGCGGCAGCGAGCCGGCCCCCCGATCTTATTGGATCGACGGTTCGAGGACGGCGTCGTCGTCGACGTTCTTTTCGTGTTTGGGCGAGCCGGGGCGGTTGCGGCGGCCGGCTTTGCCGCCGGCGGTGGAGGGCGCCATGGCCTTGCCCGGCATCGGCGTCTCGGGCTTGGATAGCTTGGGCGTCGGCTGCAGCGTGGCGAACAGCGGCGACGGCAGATTCGGCACGATGTACATCACCTTGCTCTCGAAGCCGGTCTTCTTGAAAACGAACTCGACCGCCGAATCGCTGTAGGGGACTTCGATCGAAAGCGGTGTCTGCCCCAACTCCTGCCCGGTGTCGGTGCGGAGGATGGTGGCCCGATCGGGGTCTGAGTTGAAGTTCACCCGCACCGTCGCGGGCACGCGGGGCGCCTCGACCACCGGCGGCGGCGCCGCCCGGTGGGTGTCGCGGCGGCCGGTGAAGGCGACGAAGGCCAACCCGGTGACCGCGGCAATGGCCACGAACAGCAGCGCCTTGCGACTGGTTCGTTTCGGCGTCAGCTCTTCGATGATCTCGCCGACGCCCTGGCGGTACGTCGACGGACTGGTCACTGGCTCCCTCTCGCCGCTGCCGATCTTCAGGCCCGATCCGAAGCCAATTTTGGCCGCCAGATTGATATCCGAGCGTTTCATCGGCGCAGCGGCGCGCGCCGCCCCGCTGAGATCGTCGGGGATGCCCACCAACGGCGCCGATGGCGCGTAGGCGTCGGGATCCATCAAGGCATCGCGGAAGTCCGCCATGGTCTGAAACCGCTCGTCGCGATCCTTGGCCAGGGCGCGAAACAAGATCAGGTCCAGCGCCGGCGAAAGATTCGGGACGATGCTGCGCACCGACGGCGGCGGCATGGTGATGTGCTTGACGATGATCTCGCCATAGCCTTCGCCGCCGAACGGCACCTTGCCGGTCAGCATCTCGAAGAGGATCACGCCCAGTGAATAAATATCCGCGCGGTGATCGATCGTCGCCTTGCCCTCGCATTGCTCGGGCGACATGTAGTAAGGCGTCCCCATCACCGATCCGGTGCGGGTTTTGTGGGTGACCTTCTCCTCGACCTGGGTCAGCTTGGCCAGGCCGAAGTCCAGCACCTTGACGAAATCCTTCTGGGCGCCGCGCGAGATCAAATAAATATTCTCGGGCTTGAGATCGCGGTGAATGATCCCGTGCTCGTGCGACGAACCCAGGGCGTCGGCGACCTGGGTGGCGATGTTGATCGCCGCCTGCACTGGCAGGCGTTCTTCGCGCTTGAGGCGTTCGGACATCGACTCGCCCTGCAGGTACTCCATGACGAAGTAGAACTCTCCGTCGGTGGTGTTCCCGAAATCGCTGATGTCGACGATGTGTTCGTGGCCGATCTGGTTGACCGACTTGGCTTCCGTCACGAAGCGTGAAACCACTTCGGCGTTGCGCGCCAATTCGGGATGGATGGCCTTCATGGC
>DASXQB010000111.1:0-4558 GCA_036493295.1 Polyangia bacterium
ACCTGCATGTGCTTCGGCCCGCTTGCGTCGGCCGTGAGGAACGGCAGGTTGATCTCCGTCTCGCTGACCGACGACAGTTCGATCTTCGCCTTTTCAGCGGCCTCGCGCAGACGCTGGATGACCATCTTGTCCTTCGAGACGTCGATGCCCTGGTCCTTCTTGAACTCGGCGATCAGCCAGTCCATGACCTGCAAGTCGATGTCGTCACCGCCGAGGTGCGTGTCGCCGTTGGTCGACACAACCTCGACGACCTTTTCGCCGACCTCGAGGATCGAAATGTCGAACGTGCCGCCGCCGAAGTCATAGACGGCGATCAGGTGGTCCTTGCCCTTGTCCAGACCATAAGCCAGCGCGGCCGCGGTCGGCTCGTTGACGATGCGCTTGACGTCCAGACCGGCGATGCGGCCGGCGTCCTTGGTCGCCTGGCGTTGGGCATCGTTGAAGTACGCGGGCACGGTGATGACCGCCTCGGTCACCTTCTCGCCCAGGTAATCCTCGGCGGCGCGTTTCAGTTTGCCCAGGATCTTCGCCGAGATCTCCGGCGGTGAATTCTTCTTCCCGCGAATCTCCACCCCGACCTCGCCGTTGCTGCCGCGCACGACCTTGTACGGAATGCGCTTGGTCTCCTCTCCGACCTCGTCGAAGCGACGGCCCATGAAGCGCTTGATGGAGTAAACCGTGTTCTCGGGGTTGGTGATCGCCTGGCGGCGGGCAATCTGCCCGACCAGCACCTCACCTTTGTCGTCCCACGCCACCACCGACGGAGTCAGGCGGCCGCCCTCTTCGTTGGGGATGACCTTGGGGTCCTTGCCTTCCATGATGGCGACGACGGAGTTGGTGGTGCCCAGGTCGATTCCGATGATCTTGCCCATTGTGGGATTTCCCTTCGCGTTCTCTGCTTGTGGTTTCGAAATAATTGCGAGGCGTTACAACCACAGCCTCACGGGCTTGGAAGCTAAGCACCTGCCCCCAACCGTCAAGCAAAGCGGCGGCGTCTTGGCCGCCTTCGCCTTCACTTAACCTGGAAGGGGATGTTGGCAGTGCCCACGTGGCCCTTGCCGTCCAGAACGTAGACGTACGCGCGGTAATTCCCAGCGGCCGCCGGCGCGGCGATGGCCAGCGTCGGAGCAGTGGTCCGTTGTGACTGCCCCACCCGCGCCGGACGCGAAGACCCGTCGGCGTCGACCAGGACCTCCCACAGGAACGTCAGCGAATCGCCGTCGGGGTCGCTGGCGGTGACCGAAGCGGTCGCCGATTGCCCCGCCGTCAGCACGACGCTGCTTTCCGCCGCCAGACCGTTCAGGCTGAACGCGGTGACCGCGGGAGCGCGGTTGGTCGGCCAGACGCCGGACCAGGCGAAGGTCATGGCATCGACCGTGGGGCAGGATTCGCCGGCGACTCCCAGGTCGGCCTGCGTCTCCAGGAACATGCCGTACCAGGTGGGCGTGACCTCTTCTTTTTGCGCCCACAGAAAAACATAAGACCCCAGCGCCCGATCGGCGTGCGAGGCGATGGCGGCATAGCGCTGGCGATACCCAAGAGCCTTGTCCTCGCTGAGCTGTTCGATCGGTCGGTTCCAGGTGGTGTTGCTGCTTTCCCAGTGTCCAATCGGTCCGAACTCGGTCACCACGTAGGGACCGACGAAGGTCGACCCTTTGACCACGCCGTCGACGAAGGGCGCGCGTTTGTACGCGTTCACGCCCATCACGTCGATGTGGGGCGCCCACTGCGCAACGTGATTCATCACCGGACCGTTGTCGCCCGCTATCACGGTCATCACCGGGTGGTTCGGATCCTGAGCGTGAATCAGACTCGCCAGTTGATCGACGAATTGCCAGGCCGCCTGGGTGTCAGCGCCCAGGTTGATCTCGTTGCCCAGCGCCCAAAGCAACAAGGCGGGATGGGTTTTCACCTGCGACAGCAGCGCCGTCACCTCGGCGACCTTGGCGTTCTTGAACGTGTCGCTGGTGTACTGCGTGGGATCGGCGGTCAGCGAGATCCCCAACAGCAACGTCATCCCGTTCTTGGCGACGTTGTTCAGCGTTCCCGCCGCGCCCGAAGAATCATACGTGCGCAACGAATTGACGCCGGCGCGCCGGGCGAGATCCAGGTGCGCCCCGCCGTCGATGCCTTTGACGAAGTACGGCTGCCCGTCGCGCAGCAGAGTGAAGGTGCTGCCGACGTGCTGGATCGTCACGTTCCCGGCGCCGGTCAAAGGACCACTGCCGCCGCTGCCACCACCGCTGGCGCCACCCGTGCCGCTGGCGCCGCCGATGCCACTGGCGCCGCCGCTGGCGTTTGCGCCGCCGCTGCCGCTCGTGCCGGTGCTGCTCGGCGCGACGGTGAACCGTTGGTTGCCGCTGGCGGCGCAGGACCACTGCTGGATCAAGGCGCCGTCGACCAAGCTCATCTTGGTGACGTCCAGGCACTTGCCGCTGCCGGCGCCCTGAACCTCGACCTGGTTGCTGCCGGCGTCGACGGTGCGCCAGCGCTGGTTGCTGGTGCCCGCGCAGGTCCACTGCTGAATAGCGGCGCCGTTGGCCACGCTCATGCTCGCCACGTCCAGGCACTTTCCGCTGGCTGCCGAGGTGATCTCCCACAGCCCGCCGCCGGTATCGCGGAGATTCCACCGCTGGGCGGCGCCGCCGTCGCACGCGCGCTGTTCGATGCGCGCACCGTCGGCCAACGAGCCGGCAACCACCGCCAGACAGCGCCCCGAAGCAGCGACGGTCAGCGTGTTCGCCCCTGCCGTGACCAAGCCTGACGGCACGTCCAGGTCACCGGCCGGGAGATCGGGCCCGACGCAGGCGACGCCGCCAAAAACAGACCAGGCACACGCTGCCAGCGACGCCGCTTTGATTCGTATCATTTCGCCTTTCGCTCGGTTGGGGGGGGACAGGTTCCGGTGTGCGGTGACGCCAACCCCCAGCCCGACGTTGAGAAGTCGAGCCGGCGCACAGAAAGAGGAAGGCGCGCTGCCTTTCTGCAAGACGGGAGCCACGACGACCGCGACCCGCCGTCCCGCCGACGATGTGTCCGGTCGTACGATCGGGTTGGCGCGCGAGCGCGAATCGCTATACTGAACGGATGTTTCATCCGGTGGTCTCGGCTTGGCTGGCGCGGAAGTTCGAGGGGCCGACGCCGGCGCAGGAAAAAGCCTGGCCGCTGATCGCCGACGGGCGCGACGTGTTGGTGACGGCGCCGACCGGCTCGGGCAAGACGCTGGCGGCGTTCCTGGCTTGTCTCGACCGTCTGATCGTCGAGGCGATGGATCACGACGGCGTGCTGCCCGATAGCACGGCCATCCTGTACGTGTCGCCGCTGAAGGCGTTATCCAACGACATCCGCCGCAACCTGGAAGAGCCGCTGGCCGAGCTGCGCGAGCTGGCCGTCGAGCTCGGCTACCCGGCGCCGCCCATCCGCACCGCCGTGCGCACCGGCGACACCACCGCCCGCGAACGGCGCGAGATGACCCGCCGCGCGCCGCACGTGCTGGTGACCACGCCCGAATCGCTGTACATCCTGCTGACGTCGGACTCTGGCCGCAAAGGGCTGCGCGACGTGCGCACGGTGATCGTCGACGAGATCCACGCCGTGGCCGCCGACAAGCGGGGCGCTCACCTGGCGCTGTCGCTGGAACGCCTGGAAGCACTGGTCAGCGCGACGGGCGGTAAACTGCAGCGCCTGGGTCTGTCGGCGACGGTGAACCCGCTGTCCGTGGCCGGGCATCTGCTGTGTGGCGCCGGCCGGCCGCTGCCGACGGTGGTCGACGTCGGCCAGCGCCGCGACCTGGACCTGGCCATCGAAGTCCTGCAGGACGAGCTGGGCGCCGTCTGCACCAACGAACAGTGGGGCGAGATCTACGATCGCCTGGCCGACATGGCCCGCGCGCACCGGTCGACGATCGTCTTCGTCAACACGCGCCGCCTGGTCGAACGCCTGGCCCATCACCTGGGCGAACGCCTGGGCGAAAACGTGGTCGCCGCCCACCATGGCAGCCTGTCGCGCGAGCGCCGCCACAAGGCCGAACGCCGCCTGAAAGACGGCGAGCTGAAGCTGGTGGTGGCGACGGCATCGCTGGAGCTGGGCATCGACGTGGGCGCGGTGGACCTGGCGTGCTTGGTCGGTTCGCCGCGATCGATCGCCACCGGGTTGCAGCGCATCGGACGCTCGGGCCACGCGCTGGCCGCGACGCCGAAGGGACGGCTGTTTCCGCTGACGCGCGACCAGCTGGTGGAATGCGCGGCGCTGGTGCGGGCGGCGCGCCGCGCGCAGATCGACGCCATCGCCTTGCGCGACGCTCCGCTGGACGTGCTGGCGCAACAGATCGTCGCCGCCTGCTCGTGCGAGGACTGGGACGAAGACGCGCTTTTTGCCGTCTGCAAGAAGGCGGCGCCGTACGCGAATCTTGATCGCGCGAAATTCGATCAGATCGTCGACATGCTGTCGGAAGGCATCGCCACCAGCCGCGGGCGCTCGGGCGCCATGCTCCACCGCGACGCGGTCGCGCGCCGGCTGCGCGGGCGGCGCGGAGCGCGCCTGGGCGCGCTGACGTCGG
>DASXQB010000112.1:0-12241 GCA_036493295.1 Polyangia bacterium
CCGAATGGCTGCGGCAAATCGAACATCGTCGACGCCATCCGTTGGGTGATGGGCGAGCAGTCCGCCAAGCACTTGCGCGGGCGCGCGATGGACGACGTGATCTTCGCCGGCTCTGAAACGCGCGGCCCCACCGGCATGGCCGAGGTGTCGTTGACCTTCGATGCGCGCAGCCTGGGCGTGGACGTCGCGCCCGGCGGCGTCCCCTGGGGCGTGGTCGGCCCCGAAGAAGTGGTGGTCACCCGCCGCCTCTATCGCGCCGGTGACAGCGAGTATTTGTTGAACGGCGTGCCGTCACGGCTTCGCGACGTGGTCGATTTCTTCCTGGGCACCGGCGTCGGTTCCAAAGCGTACGCCATCATTGAACAGGGACGGATCGGGTTCATCGTGTCGTCCCGTCCCGACGATCGGCGCGGCCTCATCGACGAAGCCGCCGGTATCACCAAGTACAAGGTGAAGAAGAAGGCAGCCGAGCGGCGCATGGATTCCACGCGGCAACATTTGCTGCGCGTCTCGGACATCATCGGCGAGCTGGAGACGCGGCTGCGTTCGCTGCGGTTGCAGGCGCAAAAGGCCGAACGGTACAAGCGCTACAAAGGCGAGCTGAAGGACATCGAGCTGTGGTCGGCGGCGCAGCGTTACCTGGGGCACCTGGCGGAAGAAAAGTCGCTGCGCGAAGAGCACGTGACGGTCAGCGGGCAACACGAGACCGCGGCCGGCACTCTGGCCACCGGGGAAGTGACGGTCGAGGCCGAGCGCCTCTCGGTCACCGACGAGCTTTCCGAGTTGAACGCGGCCAAAGACGATCTGTTCGCCCTTTCGAACAAGGCCCAGCTGGGCACGCAGCGCGCCGATCACTACGACGACGAAGCACTGGCCCTGACGGCCCGGGCCGAGGCCGCGCGCAAAGAGATCGCCGAGTTGTTGTCCCGCGCCACCCAACACGCGGCGAACATCGGCGAGCTGGAAGGCCAGCTGGTCGTGCTGGACGAAGAAGCGGAGGTCAGCCGGGCCAGCTATGAGACCAAGGCCTCCGATCACGAACAGGCCCGCGCGGGGTTGACCGTGGCGCGGCGCGATCTGGAAACCTGTCTGGCCGAGGTGGCGTCATGCCGGGCGCGCATCGCCCGCAACGAAGCGGAGAAAGGCGCGGCCGCCGCCCGCCGCGACGATCTCAGCGTGCGCCTGGAGAGCCTGGGCAGCGAAGACGTGGCCTCGGCCGAGCGTCTGGCGGCGGTGGTCTCCGAGGACGAATCGCTGCGCGCCAGCCTGAGCGAGCTGCGCGTCCGGCGCGACGAACTGACTGGGCAACGGCAGACCGAGGAAGCGCGCCAGACGTCATTGCGCGCCGACGTCTCGCGCGGCGAGCTGGAGCTGGAGACGCTGCGTGAGGAATCGCACCGCCGGCGATCGCGCATGGCTTCGCTGGTGGAGATTCAGGATCGCTACGAAAGCTTTCAAAAAGGTGTCCGAGCGATCATGCAACAGCACCGAGAGCGCGAGGGGCAAGGCGCCTCGTCGGGCATTCGCGGCGTCGTCGCCGACATCATCCAGCCGCCGCCCGATCTGGAGACCGCCGTGGAAGCGGTGCTCGGCGAACGCCTGGGCAACATCATCGTCGAATCGCACGAGGTCGGCGTCGAGGCGATCGAATTCTTGAAGACGCGCAGCCAGGGGCGATCCAGTTTCATTCCGCTGGGCCTGCGCTCGCCGTCGGTGATGAGCGCGGCGCCGGGCACGGTGGTCTACGACGCCACGGGCGGCCTGGCGGTGGAAGGTGGCGCCGACGCCGCGCCAGCGTTCCTGCCGGCGTCGCTGCCCGAGACGCTGCCTTGGCCGACCGGCGAAGGCGTGCGCGGTCCGATCCTCGAGTTGATCGGTTACGACCGCCAGTACGACAAGGTGGCGGCCTACCTGCTGGGCGACGTGCTGGTGGTCGAAAATCTGCAACGGGCCATCGAGCTGTGGCGACAAACGAAGACCAACAAGACCATCGTCACGCTCGAGGGCGAGGTAGTGGATCCGCACGGCGTGGTCACCGGCGGCTCGCGCGAGTCGGCCACCGCCGGCGTGCTGGAGCAAAAGCGCGAGATCCGCGAGCTGGAAGAGATCGTCGCCCGCCTGGACAGCGACTATCAGGCGGCGCTGGCCCGCCACATCGATTGCAAGCAGCAGCTTGCGGACGTCGGCCGCGCCATCGAAGAGCTGATGGCCCAGCAGCGCAGTGACGAGGTGGGGATCGTCTCGCAACAGAAGGACCTTGATCGCGCGACCGAGGAGTCGCGCCGGCTGACAGCGCGGCGCAACCAGCTGGCGTCGCAGACGGAGGATCTGCGGCGATCGCTGGACGACACCGAACGCCGGCACGAGGACGCGGTGGCGGCTCTGGAGCGCGACTGGGAAGCGGTGACCATCGCGGAAACGCGCAGCGGCGAGCTGCGGATGCAGTCGCTGACCCTGGCCGAACAGGTCGACGCGCTGGTGAACGAGCTGACCACGCTGAAGGTGGCGGCGGCGCAGGCACAGGACCGCCGGGTGAACGCCCACGCCACCATGAAACGCCTCATCGCCGAGCGCGCCGAGCACGAAAGCCGCGCCAGCCGACTGGAACAGACCATCGCCGAGGAGCAGACGCGGATCGAGAGCTTGCGCGCCGATGCTCATCAACTGCGCGAGGAAGCGTCGCTGTGGCACGCCGAGGCGGAAGCCCGAGCCCGCGTCCACGCCGAACGCAGCGGCGCGCTGGAGCAGCGGCAAGCGGCGCTGGCCCAGCGCGACGCCGAGCTGCGGGCTCTGCGCATCGAGGTCACTCGTCTTGGGCAAACCATGGGCAAGCTGGAGCTGCGTTGCCAGGAGGCCACCATGCGCCGCACGTCGCTGGAAGAGCACGTGGCAGGCCGGTATCGCGAGGTCGTGCTGGCCGAGGTAGTGATCGACTTTCACCTGCGGCCGCTGGTGAGCGAGATCGAAGAAAAGCGCATGAACGAACTGCGTGGCCTCATCGAACGAATGGGCGAGATCAACCTGACGGCCATCGAAGAGTCGGAAGAGCTGCAAAAGCGATTCGACTTTTTGACGGCGCAGCGGGCGGATCTGGAGTCGGCGATCAGCCAGCTAGAGTCGGCCATCGAGAAGATCAACCGCGCCTCGCGCAAGCGGTTCAAGGAGACGTTCGAGGCCGTCAACCTCAAGTTTCAGGAGGTGTTCCCGCGGCTGTTCGGGGGCGGGCGGGCGTATTTGCAGCTCAGTGACGATCGCGATCTGCTGGAGACCGGCGTTGAGATCATCGCCAATCCTCCCGGCAAGAAGGTCATGCAGAACATCGAGCTGCTGTCGGGCGGCGAGAAGGCGTTGACCGCCGTGTCGCTGCTGTTCGCCATCTTCCTGGTCAAGCCGTCGCCGTTCTGCTTGCTGGACGAGGTGGACGCGCCGCTGGACGAAGCCAACGTCGGCCGCTTCAACGACGTCGTGCGCGAGATGACCGACCGGTCGCAGTTCATCATCATCACCCACAACCGCCGGACCATGGAGATCGCCGACCGCCTGTGCGGCATCACCATGGAAGAGCCGGGGGTGTCCAAGCTGGTGGCGGTGAACCTGCGCGGCAACAAGATCGGCCGCGCCACCGTGGCCACCGAAACGCAGCCGCAGGCCTGATCGAACCGGGTTCGGCGCGCGGTCGTCGTTGACGATGCCGCTGACGGCAAATAGACTTGACAGGCTCGATCTTCGGAGCGCATCTAAGGCGCCCGAAAGGACTAGGCAGGAGACCAATGGCCACTTACATCACCGAAGAATGCATCAACTGCGGCGCGTGCGAACCGGAATGCCCGAACGAGGCGATCAGCGAAGGCGATGACATTTACGTCATCGATCCCAAGCTGTGCACCGAGTGCGTGGGCTTTCATGATCACGAGGCTTGTCAGGCGGTGTGCCCGGTGGAGTGCTGCCTGCCCGATCCCAAGCACGTCGAAACCGAAGACCTCTTGATCGGTCGCGCCAAAGAGCTGCACCCCGACAAGGACTTCGGGGCGACCTATCCGTCGCGCTTCAAGAAGGCGTAGGCGCGCGCGTTACGGCTGGCTATCGGCCAGACACGGTTACGGCTGGCCTTCGGCCAGCCGTTCGGGAAACGCTTCGATGGTGTGCGAGGCGGCGAGGGTTTGCGCGAATTCAAGGAAGCGGCCCATGCGCCAGCGTCCGTGAATCTGTTCGCGCAGGCGGGCGCGGGCGTCGGCGAAAGAGATGTTTTCGGCCGGCCGTTCGCCCAGATAAGTGGCGACGTGAAAACCGGTCTCGGCGGTGACCATCGACGTGATGTCGCCAGGCTTGGCCAGGCGCTGTACCTGCTGTCCCACCTCGGCGGGGAAGGGATCGTCGACGGCCTGCCAGACGCGGCTGAACTGGACCTTGCGTTCTTTCCAGGCTGGATCCAGGGCGATGGCCTCGAATTCTTCCTGCGAGTGGCGGGCGCTGGCGCGCAGGCGTTCGGCCAGCGCGCGGGCAGTGGCGGCGGCCCTGGCGCGCGGTTCGGGTTTCATGCGCGCGCCGGTGTAGACGTTCAGCATGGCCACGTCGACCAGGCGCGGGTGGACGAAGATCTTCTGGGCCCGATCGTAGACCTCGCGCAGGACGTTGTCGGGAATGTCGTCGCGGCCGAGGTGCGGTTCCAGCTCGGATTCGATCAGGCGTTGCACGCGCACGGCGTCCACGGCGTCACGCAGGTCGGGATCGTCGGGACTGACGGAATCAGCGGCGGCGCGGGCCAGCAGCTCGAAGTGAATCAGCTCGTCCAAGGCCTGGCGTTCGGTCTGCCCGGCGGCGCGCATCTGGGCAGCGACCTGCGAGCGCCGGATCTCGACGGCGCCGACCCGAGCGAGCGGCGGATCGTCCGGGCTCGGCGCCACAGCCGTCGACGGCGCGGACGGCGCGCCGCCACGCCCGCACGACGACGTTGCCATCGCCACAGCAAGCAGGCACGGCAGCCGGACGCGATCCATCGGGCCAGATCTTATGTGGTAGGTTGCCGCCGATGCCAGAAAGTTCGCAGCGCCTGGTGGTGGCCATCGACGGGCCGGCGGGCGCAGGGAAGTCGACGACGGCGCGCCTTCTGGCGCAGTGGTTGGGTTACGCGCTGGTCGATACCGGGGCCATCTATCGCACGCTGGCGTTGCTGGCGCGCCGGGGCGGCATCGCCTGGACCGACGGACCGGGCGTGGCAGCGCTGGCGGTCGGGCTGGGCATTCGCTTCGAGCTGCGCGGCGAGAAGAACCACACCCTGCTGGACGGCGCGGACCTGAGCGACGACATCCGCACGCCGGAGATCTCCGACGGAGCGTCACGCGTTTCGGCGCTGCCGGAGGTGCGGGCGGCGCTCTTGGAACTGCAACGGCAGCTGGGCGCGGCGGGTGGGGTGGTGGTCGAGGGCCGGGACATCGGGACGGTGGTGTTCCCGCAGGCCGAGGCGAAATTCTTTCTCACCGCCAGCGCCGAGGAGCGCGCGCGCCGCCGGGTCAGCGAGCTGCGGGCGGCCGGCCGCGCCGTCGACGAAGCGGAGACGCGCGCCGAGATGGCTACCCGCGATCAGCGCGACAGAAGCCGGGCGGTGGCGCCGCTGCGCAAGGCGGACGACGCGGTGGAGATCGATTCCAGCAGCTTGAGCGTGGACGAGGTGGTGGGGCGGATGGCGGATGTGGTCCGGCAGCGGGCGCGTCGCTGATTTTCGGTCCTGGTTCGCGTTCTGGCACTTGACACGAAGGGCCCGACGAGCAAAATCGCCGCGGTTCGAAGCAGTGGTTTCACGGCGGCTTAGCTCAGCTGGTTAGAGCAGGCGTTTCATACGCGCCGGGTCCGGGGTTCGAGTCCCTGAGCCGCCACAGAGCGTGGGAGGGGCTTTTGCCCCTCCCACGAGCCCACCCCACGCGACGAGAGCCGGGGCCGGATCTTGTTCGGCAGGCAGTGTCTCCGGCGGGCGAAGCCCGCCTGCGATCCGTTAGAGAATAGGGGCCTTCGGATCCGTATTGGGTGTTGACGCAGGGGAGGGTGGCGGGCTAAATCCCCGGGTCTCATGTTTGACACGTCTGATATCCGTAAGGGGCTCAAGATCATGATGGATGGGGCGCCCTATACGGTGGTCGAGTTTCAGTTCGTCAAGCCGGGCAAGGGTGCGGCGTTCACGCGCACCAAGGTGAAGAACCTGCTGACTGGCGCGGTACTGGAGCGCAACTTTCGGTCCGGCGAAAAATTCGAGCCGGCCAACGTCGAGACCAAGACGATGCAGTACCTGTACAAGGACGCCGACTCGTTCGTGTTCATGGACACGACGACCTACGACCAGGTGCAAATTCCCGAAACCACCATCGGCGAGTCGGCGCTGTTCATGCCGGAGAACATCAACGTCGAGGTGCTGTTCTTCCACGACCGCGCGGTCGGCGTGACGCTGCCGAATTTCATCGAGCAGAAAATCATGGAGACCGAGCCGGGATTTCGCGGCGACACCGCCACCGGATCGACCAAGCCGGCCAGGATCTCCACCGGCGCCAGCATCAACGTACCGCTGTTCATCGGCGTCGGCGACGTGGTGAAGATCGACACGCGCAGCGGCGAGTACCTGGAACGCGTCGGTCGCGCCTAGGCGCGCTTTCGCCGGTGCAGGACGAAACGGCCAGGCTGGGCAGGCGCCGCCTAGCCCTGGAAGCGCGCGCGGCGATCCTGCGCGCCGTGCGCCGCTGGTTCGAGGCTGAAGGTTTTTTGGAGGTCGAGACGCCGGCACGGGTGGCGGCGCCTGGTCAGGAAGTTCACCTGGAAGCGATCGAAGCCAGTGAGCCCGGACGTTCGCGCCGCTGGCTGATCACGTCGCCGGAGTACCACATGAAGCGGCTTGTGGCCGCCGGCCTTCCGCGCATCGTCCAGATCGGCAAGGCCTGGCGCGGTGACGAGCGCGGTCCGCATCACCAGCCGGAGTTCACCATCGTCGAGTGGTACCGCGCAAACGTCCCGCTGGCGCAGATCGCGGCCGACTGCGAAGCGCTGGTGCGGGTGGCGGTGGCGGCTGCCGTCGATGCTGGGTGGGCGTCGCCAGCGCTGCCAGCCACTGCGTTCGCGCGCACCACTGTGGCGGCGTTGTTTGGCCAGCACGTGGGCGCAAACCTCGCCGGCGACGAGACCGCGGTTCAGTTGTCGGCCACGCTGCGGGCGGCTGGCGTGGCGGTCGGGGCCGCCCAGGAGTGGGACGATCTTTTCTTTCAAGCATTTCTCGACAAAGTCGAGCCGGCGCTGGCGCAATCACCACCCGTTTTCGTCTTCGACTGGCCGGCCCCGCTGGGCGCCCTGGCGCGACCCAAGGAGGCCGATCCGCGGGTGGTCGAACGCTTCGAGCTTTACGCCGGCGGCCTGGAGCTGGCCAACGCCTTCGGCGAGCTCACCGACGCCGCCGAGCAGCGACGCCGGTTCGAAGCGGAATCGGCGGCGCGCGCCGCTCGTGGCCGAACGGTCTACCCCCTGGACGAAAATCTGCTGGCGGCGCTGCCGCGTATGCCGGAGACAGCCGGCGTGGCCCTGGGCTTTGATCGGCTGGTGATGTTCGCCCTGGGCGCGGCGCAGATCCGCGACGTGATCGCCTTCGCCGACGACGAAGCCTGACGGCAGCACCTTGCGCCTTGCACTCAGGCGCGTTCGCGGTACCAGACGGTCTCCACGCCGCGCAGCTTGTCGATCCACTTCGCCACGTCTTCGACGTGCCGGCCTTGCGGCAAGATCGAGACGTACTCCCGCAGGGTGGCCACCGCCGCGGCGTAGTCGTCCTTGCGCTGGGTGGCCAGCGTGCGCAGGGCAAAGAAGAGCTCGTCGTCGACGGCTTCCGGGTCCATGGCGCTGTCGCTGGCGTTCATGGCCAGCGCGCGCTGGTAGTCAGCCACGGCGTGCGCCAGCTGGTCCAGTCCGACCCGCGCTTGGCCGCGATTGAAATAGGCTTCAGGCTCGTCTGGTTGCAGGCTGATCTCGTGGGTGGCCGCTTCCGCTGCCTCCTGGAACTTGCCCTCGCTGATCAACTTGCTGGAAAGAAGCGCGCCGTACGTCATATGGCCGGCACTCTAAAGCAAGCGCACCACTCACAATAGTGTTTCCGCCTGCCCACGATGCTTGACCCCCGATCGGCCGTCTGCTATGCGTTTCGCGGCTGGAGGCCACGAACTCTTGACTCAATATCTCCTTGGAATGGCTCAGCAAGCGCCGGGCGGCAGCGCCTTGACGCAGTTCTTGCCGTTGATCCTGATTTTCGGTGTGTTCTATTTCCTGGTGATCCGTCCGCAATCGAAGAAGGCCAAGCAGCATCAGTCGATGCTGTCGGAGCTGAAGAAGGGCGACGAGGTGGTCACGCAGGGGGGAATCATCGGAAGGATTGCCGGCGTCAAGGACAACGAGCTGACCCTGCAGGTGCAAGAAGGTGTTCGCCTGCGCGTCACCCGCGCCGCTGTGACCGGCCGTTACACTGGCGCGGAAGCACCCAAGACCGACGCCAAAGCTTCGTAAACCCCCCGCAACGGACTTTTGAATGGAACGCTCATGGTGGTGGAAGGCCGTGCTTTACGGCGTGGTCACCGTAACCGCTTGCCTCTACCTGATCCCGACGGTGGTGCCGGAGGCTGACCAGCCGGCGCTGATCAAAAAGTATTTCCAAAAGCGCATCCAGCTGGGACTGGACCTTCAAGGTGGCTTGCACCTTGTCTATGAGGTGAACGTCGACAAGGCGGTCTCCGGCAAGGTCGATCGCCTGTCGACGGACATTGAAGATCGGCTGCGCAAGGACAAGGGCATCACCGATCTCAACGTCGTGCGCGAAGGGCGCGACGACATCGTGTTCACGTTCAAGCCACCGGCCGACCAGGCCAAGCTGGACGAGGCCATCTTGCGCGATTATCGCAAGTCGGTGGATCTCATCGAGCGCAAGCCCGACACCGGCGTGGTGCGGCTGCGCCTGGATCCGGATCAGGTCGAAGAGGTGCGCGACTATGCCCTGCGCCAGGGCATCGAGACCATCCGTGGCCGCGTCGACAAGTTCGGCGTCGCCGAGCCCACCATCATCAAGAAGGGCACCGACATCATCGTCGAGCTGCCGGGGTTGAAGTCCGCCGACTTCGAGCGCATCAAATCGATCATCGGCCGCACCGCCCAGTTGGAATTCAAGATGGTCGACGACGGCAGCGAATACATGCGCCGCCTGGCCGCCACCGTGCCCAAGGATTCGGGTATCGAGGTGGTGCCCGAATCGTGGACGGAGAAGGACTCGGGCAAGCAGCACGAGGACGTCTACCTGCGCTCGAAGAACCGCGATGCCTTGAAGAAATTCTTCGACGAGCAGACCGGCGCGCTGGCAGTCCCGCCCGACCACGAGATCGGCTACGAAGAGAACCAGGCGCGCAACGATACAGGCGAGGCCACGCCGGACAAATACTGGCGGACCTTCTACCTGCACAAGCGCGCGTCGCTGACCGGCGAATACCTGTCGAACGCCGACCAGACCTGGGATCAGCAGACCGGCCGCCCGGAGGTCAGCTTCGAGTTCGATCGCCAGGGCGCCGCCATCTCCGAGCGCATGACCGGCGACAACATTGGCCGCAAGATGGCTATCTTGTTGGACGACAAGATCACCAGCGCCCCGGTGATCGAAGGCCGCATCGGCGCTCGCGGCCGCATCACCCTGGGCAGCTTCGGCGATCCCTTCCAGCTTCAGCAGGAGGCGAAGGATCTGGTGGCGGTGCTGCGTTCGGGCGCGCTGCCGGCGCCGTTGCGCAAGACTTTCGAGACCCAGGTCGGCCCGACCATGGGCCGCGATTCGGTGGAGAAGGCCAAGTTCTCGATGTACGTCGGCGCGGCCGCCGTCATCCTGTTCATGCTCATCTACTATCGGTTCTCCGGGCTCATCGCCAACATCGCCATGATCCTGAATCTGTTGTTCATGATCGCCATCCTGGCGGCGTTCGAGGCGTCGCTGACCTTGCCGGGGATCGCCGGCTTGGTGCTGACCATCGGCATGGCGGTGGACGCCAACATCATCATCTACGAGCGCATCCGCGAGGAATTGCGGCTGGGCAAATCGCCGCGCACGGCGGTGGACTCGGGATTCGCGCGGGCTTTCTGGACCGTGTTCGACGCCCACGTGACCAACTTCGTGGCCGGCGTGGTCTTGTATTCGTACGGCTCGGGCCCGATCCGCGGCTTCGCCGTCACGTTGTTGGTCGGCATCATCACCAACCTGTTCACCTCTTATTGGCTGTCGCACTGGATGTTCGACGCCTTGGTCGGCCGCCGCGGGGCTGCGCGCGCCACTCTTTCCATCTAAAGGCGGATCATGGCTGCGCAGAATCAAGATCAAAAGTTCTTCGAGGTCATCAAGCCGCACTCGACCTACGAGTTCATCGGTAACCAGCGGTACTGGATCGGCCTGTCGATCGTCCTGGTGGCGCTGACGTTCATCATGCTTCCGCTGAACGCCTACGTGTTCAAGAGCCGCGGCCACATGCTGAACTGGGGCGTCGACTTTCGCGGCGGCACCGAGCTGATGATCGAATTCTCGAAGCCGATCGACGCCGGCGAGCTGCGCAAGGCACTGGCCGATGCCGGCCACGAGAACGCGGACGTGGTTCGCTACGCCGATCCCTCGGGCGAGAAGAAGAACAACTACATGGTCCGGTTGGCCGCCGTCTCGGTGGTGTCGGAGACCCAGGCCAAGCAGATCCACGAATCGCTGGCCAAGGAAGGCGACGCTTCGCTGAAGAAGTTCGAGTGGTCGGAGGGCGGCGACAAGATCTACTTGCGCTACGACCGACCGGTCGATCCTCCCTCGCTCGGGAATTCGCTGAAGGCGATCGGCATCCACACCACCCAGGTGCAGCCGTTCGGCCGCGCCGACGAGAACACCTACGAGGTGACGTTGGTGGGCATCGATACCGACGTGCGCCGGGCCCTGGACGCGCGCTTTGGCGCCGGCAGCGTGTCGGCCATCCCGCAGGTGGAATCAGTGGGCGCCAAGGCCGGCAAGCAGCTGCAGTACGACGGCATCCGGTCCCTGCTGTACGTGATCCTGCTGATCATGGTGTACATCGCCTTCCGGTTCGATTTTCGTTACGGCCCCGGCACGGTGGTGGCGTTGCTCCACGATGCGGTGATCAGCATCGGGGCCTTCGCGGTGACGTACAAAGAGTTCTCGCTGACCACGGTGGCGGCGGTGCTGACCATCATCGGGTTTTCCATGAACGACACCATCGTGGTGTTCGACCGTATCCGCGAGAACGCGGCCCGGTTGCGCGATCGGCGCTTTGATCGGGTGGTCAATCAGTCGATCAACGAAACGCTCTCGCGCACCATCTGGACCAGCGCCACGGTCTTCTTCGTCACCTTGGCGATGAACATCTTCGGCGTCGGCGTCATCCGCGACTTTGCCTTCGCCATGAACGTCGGCGTGGTGGTGGGGACCTATTCATCCATCTTCATCGCCAGCCCGATCTTGATCTGGCTGAACGACAAGTACCTGGCCAGCCAGCGCCGCCAGCAGAGCAAGCCCGAACGGAACGCCCGTCGCACGAAGCGCGACGAACTGGAACCGGGCGAAGTTTAGGCCGTCGGGCCTGCCGGCGCCCGAAAGCAGAATAACTTCATCGGGCCGGAAAGAATTTCGGTCCTGCCCACCCTTTTGACGTTGGGAGACCTATAACCGCATCTAAGTTGATCGGTTTTCCTCGCCGCCGCAAACTATGCAGCGCGCGTTTCTTTCTTGTCTTGATCCATTGTTGTCGGAGGTCCGGCTATGAGCAGGCGTCGGCAGTTCCAGGTTGAAGACCGGGCTTGTCGGCAGTCCCTTGCCGTGACGTTGATCTTGGTTGTGGGTTCTGTGGCTTGCTCGGCCGGCAAGACGCCACCGAACGGTACCAACCCAGGTAGCGGTGGCGTCTCTGGTGGCGGTGGCAATTCAGGACAGGGCGGCGGCCAGCCGGCTCCCGGGCAGTTCGTGCCGGCTCCGGCGGGTCTGCGCCGCCTGACGATGGTTCAGTACCGCAACACCATCGCCGACCTGCTGGGCAGCGGCGTCACCGTCTCGGATGACTTCGAGGGCGACACCGCGCTCAGTGGGTTTGCCTCGATCGGGGCGGCGCGGGTTAGTCTTTCAAACCAGATCATCGAGCAGTTCGAGACGTCGGCCTTGAGCTTGGCCACGCAAGCGATGTCTGACGCGACCAAGGCCGCAGCG
>DASXQB010000113.1:0-13942 GCA_036493295.1 Polyangia bacterium
CAGCCGGCGCCATTCCTGGTCGCCCGGACCCATTGACCCTGCCACCTGCCTCGTCGAACTGGCTCGAAGGATGGTCTCTCATGAATTCCAAGAAGGATCAGTCATGACTACCGGGGCCCTGGCTGTGGCCGATCAGCGAAACAATCAGCACGCTCCCGAACTCTTCGCCCAGGGGCTGCTCGCTCATCGACGCGCCCTGGGGGCTTACGCCCGGATGTTGACCCGCGAGGCTGCGGCGGCAGACGATCTGCTCCAGGACACCTGGGAGCGCGCGTTGCGCTGCGCGCACCAATTCCAACCGGGCACGAGCCTCATCGCCTGGCTCCGGCGCATCATGAAGAACCTTTTCACTGATCGCTGTCGCTCGCACACTCGGTTCGTAGGCTTCGAAGACCAAGAGAACATGGACCGGCTGATGATCGGAAGCGAGCGTCCAGAACCGGCGCGGCTCGACTATCGCCAGTTCGTCACCCTAGATGATATCCAGGTGGCGTTGGACCATCTGGAGACATCGCTGAAAGAGGTGTTTGTCCTGGCCTACATACGCCGCCTTCCTTATCAGACCATCGCGGCGTCGATAGGGGTTCCCGTGACGACAGTGGGAACCCGACTCTGGCGGGCGCGGGGTCGGATCCGCGACCACTTGGAACAAACCGCAGCCGCTGGCGGATTTGCCGAGCGTGGGTCGGTATCAGCGCTCTCAGTGGACGTTGACGCGGTCGCTTGACCGGTCGCGCGCCGTCGCACACGCCCAGCGCCTCGTCCGGACAACTTGTACGGCGGCGCTGAACAACTTGTCCAGCCGGGCCGGGTGCTTCGCGGCTTTGCCGCGATTTTCAGGCCAAAACGGGATGGCCCCGGTCTTGCTGAATGGTCAGGGCAAGGAGACAACATGAAAACGACCACTTCAGCTCTGCTCATCATTTCGGCTTTCGCCTTCTCGACCACTGCCGCTAACGCCAAGGGAGGCGACCAGGTCGGCGCGGTCGTCGTGAAAGACCAGTCCGTCAAGTTCGTCGCCGCGGGTCCCGCCATCCTTCATCTCTATTCGATGGACCGCGGAGGGAACGTCTTCACCGCCGCCGCCACCACCGGCACTGACGCCGACTGCGTCCACGCCCAGGCGGGCACGCGCGATGGTCAGAACGAAATCCGCGTCGACCAACGCCGCATCCTCGAGGTGCCGGCCGGCCAGGTCGCCTGCATCGCCGCCGCAAGCCCCCGCGCCTACGAGCTGCTCTGGCACGCGCACCAGACGACGACGCCGCGCCACGAGACCCTGGTCGCGCAGAAGCAATAGCCGTCGCCCGCACTGCCAGTCACGCCGATCGGGAATTCATCGATGGAGACCTCTACGCCGCTCGACGCGCCGGCGTCTCGCCCGACAACTTGTACAGCGACGCCAAACAACTTGTCGAGCCGGGCCGGGAACTTCGCGACTCTGCCGTGATTTCATGCCGAAACGGGATGGCCCCGGTCTTGCTGAATGGCCAGGGCAGGGAGACAACATGAAAACGACCACTTCAGCTCTGCTCATCTTTTCGACTTTCGCCTTCTCGACCACTGCCGCCAACGCCAAGGGAGGCGACCAGGTCGGCGCGGTCGTCGTGAAAGACCAGTCTGTCAAAGTTGTCGCTGCTGGCCCCGCCATCCTTCATCTCTACTCGATGGACCGCGGAGGAAACGTCTTCACCGCCGCCGCCACCACCGGCACCGACGCCGATTGCGTCCACGCCCAGGCGGGCACGCGCGATGGTCAGAACGAAATCCGCGTCGACCAACGCCGCATCCTCGAGGTGCCGGCCGGCCAGGTCGCCTGCATCGCCACCGCAAGCCCCCGCGCCTACGAGCTGCTCTGGCACGCGCACCAGACGACGACGCCGCGCCACGAGACCCTGGTCGCGCAGAAGCAATAGCCGCCGTCGCCATTGGCGACTCGTCGCCTGGGCGCGATTCGCCGAACGCGATCGGGACGATTGACTGGCGGATGCCCTCGCCAGCGTGAGGACGGCCGCAGTCGTGAATCTGATGGCGAATGGACCTGGCGGTGACCCGCTCGGAAAGCAAAGGCCGAGAGGTGTTCAGTGAACAGCACGGAGCGATGTGTTCGGACGTGCACAAATTGAATCAAGAAATGAAAAACGCCTGGGCCAAGGCTCACGAAATTGTGTATCAAAACAGCATGAAGGCGTTTGATAACTACGTGAATGGCGAAGAATTCCAGATGCTCAAGCGACAGTCACTGGAGTTACGCCAGCGAAAAACATATTGATCGTCGCCGGCCCTTGGGGCTGGGCTAGGAAGGGCTGACGTTCGCGCGACGAACTAGCGCAATCTCGTTCTCTCCCCCTAATTCGTCGCGCGAAGCGAAACGTTGATCTGGTGCACGACGCCGTCGCCGAGGTCGGCGTTCAGTCGATACGTCCCTTGCGTCTGGTCGGAGGTCTTCCAGCGATACGCGTACCAGGTCAGTAGCGGGCGGTAGACGAACGTCAGCCCGGTATCGCTCACCGTCTCGTCGCTGACGTCATTGGCGGTTCCTTGGATCGAATTCGAGATCTTGGTGGCCGCGAACTTGGCTGCGAGAGTGGTGATGCTGGCGCTGGCGCCGGTGAGGCGGAAGCGCAGCGGAACGGGACGCGCTCCAATTGGGAAGATCGAGGTTCCGGCCGGGCGAATGGGGAGCAGAAAAAAAGTCCCGTCGGTGGGGGCCTGGTACGTGACCCAGACGGTGAAGGTGGTCGTGCTTTGATTGCCACGGGCGTCGGCGGCCTTGCAGGTGACGGTGGTCTTGTTGACCGGGAACTGCGTGCCCGAAGCGGGTGTGCAGGTGACAGTGCGCGCGCCATCGACGGCGTCGGTAGCTTTGGGCGGCGTGTAGTTTACTTTGGCCCCATTTGTTGAGCTCGCGAAGGCGTTGATCGTCGTGGGCACGCCGCTCCAGGTGGGACCGGTCGCGTCGCGAACAGTGACTGTGAAAGACGCCGAGGCGGACAGTCCGCCACTGTCCGTCGCGCGGCAAGTGACGGTCTTCGTGCCGATCGAGAACATCGAACCCGAGGCTGGTGAGCACACGGGATTGAGCGCGCCGTCCCGAACATCGCTGGCGGTGGCCACGTAGGTGACCTTCGCCCCGGTGGGGCCGGTGGCTTCGACGACCACGTTCGCCGGCACGCTGATCACCGGCGGCGCCGGTATGGGCTGGATGATGGCGAAGGGAGACAGCGAATTGGTGGCGCCACAAATGACGTGCGCGGTGGTGTTGACTGGCCCGATGGTGATGTTGCACCACGGAGTTCCGCCGCAGGTGTGGACGCCGTCGTCGTGGCGCAGGGTGATGAACGGTTCGTTTCCTGGCGAAATCCGGCTCGGATCGTAGTGGATGCACACCCGGATCGATCCCGCATAAGGGATCGGCGTCGTGGTGCTGATGTCCCAGTATTGCGGCTGCCCACCGCTTGTCCCGATGACCTCGTAGCCAGTGGGCGGCGGCAGACCGATGCCGCTGGCCACCACGCCCACGGATGCGGTCAAGTCCATCTCGGTGAAGGTGAGGGTGATTCCGCCTGGCGTCGTGCTGGAGGCGCCGCCGTTGAGATTGACGGGCGGTGGTGCGCAGCTCGGCGGCTTGCAGACGGAGATGGTCTGCGCCGTGCAACCGGGGATGGGCGTCGTTCCCGGACACAGCGGGCCGGCACCAGCGCAAACCCCCGCCGTCTCGCAGACGCTCGCGGGCGTCTGGCAGACCACGCCCGCGGACGCAAACGCATCCGACGGGCAGACCGGCGAGCCACCGGAACAAGTCTCCGGCAGATCGCACGCACCGGCGCTCGACCGACAAATAGTGGATGAAGATGCGAAACCATCGGCGGGACACGCGGCCGAAGAGCCAGAGCAAGACTCGGCGACGTCACAGATGCCCGCGCTTGATCGACAAACAGTCGATGAAGGTGCGAAGCCGTCGGCTGGGCAAGCGGTCGCTGTGCCGTTGCAGACTTCGGCCACGTCACACGCGCCGACGAGCGCCCGGCAGACCTTGCCCGACGCACGAGGACCGCAGGTTCCGTCGCTGGCGGCGCCGGCAGCTACCGAGCAGGCCTGGCAGTCATTCGGATCGCCGCCGCCACACGCGCTGGCGCAGCAGACGCCGTCGACGCAGAAGCCGGACGTGCAATCGGCGGCGGCTCCACATGCCTGGCCAGTGTTGTCGCCGAAACCCAGAACGGGCACGGGCACGTTGGACATCCAGAGGCCTCCGTCCCCGATTTGCCCATCGCCGCCCCAACCCCAGCACACCGCCTGTGCGGTTTT
Source organism: Polyangia bacterium (assembly GCA_036493295.1). Lineage (GTDB taxonomy): Bacteria > Myxococcota_A > Polyangia > Fen-1088 > Fen-1088 > DATKEU01. Next base: position 4,312 of record DASXQB010000113.1, read on the forward strand.
ACGAACGGCACAGGTGTGCTGCGCGCCAACGGCGATCGCGACAGCGTCTGATAGGCCCGACACGGTGACGGGCTGAGGAACACGCGGATTGTCAGGTCGCGAGATCCCATCCCCTATGTCGCCGAACAAGTCGTAGCCCCAGCAAACCACTTGACCGTTCGCACGAAGAGCGCACGTGTGCATCTCCCCGACCGCGACGGCGATGGCGTCGGACAGATCCAGCACGGTGACGGGTGTGGGCGTGGGCGAGAAAGGCACCGTGCCGTTCCCAAGCTCGGCTCCGTCCCCACGGCCCCAGCAGACGACCTGTCCGTTCGCGCGAACAGCGCAGGTTTGTTCCCCGCCGGCACCGATCCCGACGGCGTCGGATAGGCCCGAAACCAACACGGGCACCGCGGAGTCATTCGTGGTCCCGTCGCCAAGCTCGCCCCAGGAGTTGTGGCCCCAGCACGCGACCTCGCCGGTCCTACGAATGGCGCACGTGTGGTCCTGGCCTGCCGCGACCGACACACCGTCAGACAAGCCGGGCACGGCGGCGGGGAGGTCGAAGGTGGTGTTGTCACTGATTGCGTTGCCAAGTTGCCCGTACTCATCCTCGCCCCAACAGTCGACTTCTCCGGAGTCGCGAACGGCGCACGCATGTCTCGCGCCTCCCGCGATGGACACGGCGCCGGTGAGGCCCGCAACACCAACGGGCGACGGCACGAAACCATTGCCCCCGTAACCCAACTGGCCGAAGTAGCTGCTGCCCCAGCCAGCGACGGCGCCGGTCGAGCGAATTGCGAACGTGGAGGCCCAGCCCGCCGCGACCGACACGACGTCGGAAAGGCCCGAAACGGCAACCGGCACAGGGGTCGCCGGAAACAGATTCACGAGCGCCTGTTCCGGAGCAACGACGCTGTGTGGAATGCCCGTCCAATCCCCGTTTCCAAGCTCGCCCTCAGCTCCCGCACCCCAGCACGCGGCCGTTCCGTCGGCGCGGACAGCACACGAATGGATGTAGCCCGCCGTAATACCGACCGCATCGGACAGACCGGAGACAGCAGTGGGAACAGGGAAGATGCCCCCATGTCCGTTCCCGAGCTGTCCGTACGGGCCCGAGCCCCAGCAGACGACGTCGCCCGTCGCTCGAACCGCGCAAGCGGAGCCTTCGGACAGCGCCACTGATACGGCGTCAGAGAGGCCAGCGACGGGCACCGGCACGGCGGAGCCGGCGAAGCTCCCGTTTCCGAGTTGACCGAGGACACCCATGCCCCAGCAGACCACTTGACCATTCGTCCGACGCGCACACGTGTCACGTAAACCCGCAGTCACCTCAACGGCATCGGAAAGGCCAGAAACGGCGACGGGCACTGGCGAAGTCGTCGAGGTGCCGGTCCCGAGTTGGCTGTTGTCGTTCGAGCCCCAGCACACCACCTGCCCATTTGCACGAAGCGCGCACGTGTGTGCCTGGCCGGCCGCGATGGCCACGGCGTCGGTCAAACCCGACACAAGAACGGGCACAGATGATGAGGTTGAGCTCCCGTCGCCAAGTTCGCCGAAGTCACCGCGGCCCATGCAGACGACCTGGTGATCCCGGCGAAGAGCGCACAAGTGGGACTCGCCGATCGCCAGGGCCACGGTATCTGTAAGTCCCGGCACCAGCACGGCCAGAGGGGAGGAGAAGTTCCCGTTTCCCAGTTGATCGCCCGTGCCCCAGCAAACAGTGTCGCCGGTCGCGCGGACCGCGCACGTCAAGAGATCGCCTGCGGCGATAGCCACAGCGTCGGAAACACCCGTCACGGCAACGGGCACGGTTGAGTTATCCGAGCTCCCATTTCCGAGTGCGATCGAAGAGCCCCAACAGGTGACCTGGCTGTTCGCGCGCAGAGCACAAGTCTGGATAGCGCCGAGGACGACATCCACTGCGTCGAAGACGCCCGTAACAGCGACCGGCACCGAGGAATCGCCCGCGCTTCCATTCCCGAGTTGGCCCGCCCCGCCAGACCCCCAGCAGGCAACGCCGCCGTTGTCCAACAGCGCGCAGTTATGCGACAAGGAAATGGTGGACGTGACAGACGCGGCGACCTTCGTCGCGCGGCCGAGCGGCGTCGGTGGATCGAGCGCCGACCGCCGGCTGGCGATCGGTTCTTTGCGACCGTCCCGCGACACGCACGCCGATTCAGGCAGTGCAAGCGCCAGCGCGACGATCGGCATCGTCAGGAACCGCAGCCGAGGCAGCAACGGAATTCGCGGATTCCCTGTCGTCAGATCGGTGCCCATTGTCGTTCTCTCCCTAATTCGCCGCGCGAAGTGAAACGTTGATCTGGCGCACGACACCGTCGCCGAGGTCGGCATTCAGTCGATAGGTACCCTGCGTTTGGTCGGAGGTCTTCCAGCGGTACGCGTACCAGTTCAGCAGCGGGCGGTAGACGAACGTCAGACCGGTGTCGCTCACCGTCTCGTCGCTGACGTCGTTGGCGGTTCCCTGAATCGAGCTCGAGATCTTGGTGAAGGCGAACTTGGCGGCGAGATTGGTGATGCCGGCGCTGGCACCGGTCAGGCGGAACCGCACCGGAACGGGCCGCGGCCCGATCGGAAAGATCGAGGTTCCGGCCGGGCGAACGGGGATCAGGAAGAAGCTGCCGTCGGTGGGGGCCTGGTACGTCACCCAGACGGTGAAGGTCGTCGTGCTTTGATTGCCGTGAGTGTCGGAGGCCTTGCAGGTGACGGTGGTCTTGTTCACCGGGAACTGCGCGCCTGAGGCGAGTGTACAGGTGACGGTGCGCGCGCCATCGACGGCGTCGGTGGCCTTGGGCAGCGTGTAGCTGACCTTGGCTCCATTGGTTGAGGTCGCGAACGCGTTGATCGTTGCAGGCACGCCGCTCCAGGAGGGAGTGGTCGAGTCGCGCACGGTGACAGTGAAAGACGCCGAGGCAGACAGTCCACCACTGTCAGTCGCGCGGCAAGTGACGGTTTTCGTACCGATCGAGAAAGTCGAACCCGAAGCAGGTGAGCATGCCGGTTTGATCGCGCCATCCCGAGTATCGTTGGCGGTGGCGACATAGGTGACCTTCGCGCCGGCGGGGCCGGTGGCTTCGACGACCATGTTCGCGGGCACGGTGATGACCGGCGGCGCCGGTATCGGTTGGATGATGGCGAAGGGGGACAGCGAATTGGTGCCACCACACACGACGTGGGTGGTGGTGTTGACCGGCCCGACGGTGATGTTGCACAGCGGACTGCCGCTGCAGGTGTGGACACCGTCGTCGTGGCGCAGGGTGATGAACGGTTCGTTCGCTGGCGAAATCCAGTGCGGATCGTAGTGGATGCACACCCGGATCGATCCCGCATAAGGGATCGGCGTCGTGGTGCTGATGTCCCAGTACTGCGGCATTCCCCCTGGACCGATGACCTCGTATCCAGTGGGCGGCGGCGGCCCGATGCCGCTGGCGACGATGCCCACCGATGCGGTCAAGTCGATCTCGGTGAAGGTGAGCGTGATCCCGCCTGGCGTCGGGCTGGAGGCGCCACCATCGAGATTGACGGGGGATGGCGCGCAGCTCGGCGGCTTGCAGACCGCGACGGTCTGCGCGGTGCAACCTGGGATGAGCGTCGTTCCCGGACAAAGCGGGCTGACGCCAGCGCAAACCCCCGCCGTCTCGCAAACGCTCGCCGGCATCTGGCAGACCACGCCCGCGGACGCAAACGCATCCGGTGGGCAGACCGGCGAGGCACCGGAACAACTCTCCGGCAGATCGCACACGCCGGCGCTTGGTCGACAGATTGTGGAGGACGGTGCTAAGCCGTCCACCGGGCAAGTGGTCGCTGCGCCGTCACAGATCTCTGTCACGTCGCACACGCCGGCGCTCGCCCGGCAGATCGCGCCCGGCGCACGTGGCCCGCAGATTCCGTCGGTGGCGGCGCCGGCGGCGACCGAGCAGGCTTGGCAGTCGTTCGGATCGCCGCCGCACGCGCTCAGGCAACACACGCCGTCGACGCAGAAGCCGCTCGCGCACGCTGTGCCGCTCGCGCACGCTGTGCCGCTCGCGCACGCGCCGCCGTTCGGCGAGCCGACGGGTCCGGTGTCTGACGACGATCCGGCCTCAGTGCCACCGTCGGCCGGGCAGACCCCACCGGCGAGCGGCGCCTTCATGACCGTTCCGTCTACTAAGTCTAAGTCGTCGAACGTCCAGTAGACGTTCGTGCCGTCCACCGCGATGCCCCATGGGTACACTTGTCCCGATGCGAGAGTCGTTGGCGCGCCCCCTCCAAGAGCCACCTTCATGACCGTGCCGTTGTTGGAGGTGAGGTTCGTCCAGTAGACGCTCGTGCCGTCCACGGCAATGCCAAATGGGGCCGCCTGACCAGACGCGAGAGTCGTTGGCGCGCCCCCTCCAAGAGCCACCTTCATGACCGTGCCGCCGCCGAAGTTCGTCCAGTACGCGCTCGTGCCGTCGACCGCTATGTAGTGCGGGTCTTTCTGTCCCGACGCGAGAGTCGTCGGAGCCGGGACGGACAGCACCTGATCCACCGGGCAATCCGCTGACGTTCCGGTGCAAGTCTCCGCGACGTCGCAAGGCCCCGCGCTGGCGCGGCAAACCTGCGCCGCCGACAGCAACGCACAAGTCCCATTGCTGGTCGCGCCCTTGGCAACGGAACACGCCTGGCAGTCGTCAACCGCGCCGCCGCCGCACGCGCTGTCGCAGCACGCGCCGTCGACGCAGAAACCGGACGCGCACTCGGCTTCGGCGCCACACGCGGTCCCAAGGTCTCCTCCTGCGCTTCCGATCGTTATGACGGCCAGGACATTCTCACCGGGCACGGGCGCATAGAATTGCTTGCCGTCGGCCGCGAACGCCACCAGGCCGGACCCGGCGATGGGAATGATTCCAACCGTCTCGCGGGTCTGGTAGTCGAGGACCAGAAGCGGGTCTCCGCTCGCGAACCCACCCGCAATCAGGAAGGCGCGGTTAGGCGCGAAGCTGGATCTGCCAGCGATCGGCAACGCGTTGAACGGAGTCAACGAAACGGCGTCGATGACGTTGGTGATCCCGGCGCCGACCACGGGACATCCAACGTGGTCATAAAAGGGCTCGATGCAGACATCGCCTCCCAGGGCCAGGATCAAGTTTCCATCGGTGCTGATTCCATTGCCAACGTTCGTCAGGCCGAGGATGCTGGTGATATACGCGCCGGTCACGGCGTCATACACGCCGATGGCGTCGTGGCCCGAAGAGCCGCCTGGCCCGGCGCACTGATAGTTCACGAACAGTCGCGAGCCGTCGGGCGTCACCGCCAGCCCCTCGGGGCAGGAGACGCTGGAGATTGTCGAGACGGTTCCGGTGCCCAGATCGATCGCCCCCAGCCCGCCGAATTCCATCGCCAAGTAGGCCCGTGAGCCGCCTGGGGGAATGACAAGGTCCCGCACCGGCAATCCTCCCGTGTCGATGGCGGTGACATCTCCGGAGGCAAGGTCGATGGCGCTGGCGCCGCCGCCGTTTTGGCCGACATACAGGGTCTTGCCATCAGGACCGAGCGCCAGAGCAAGCGGCAAGCTTCCGACCGAGTAGACCGCCACCTCGGCTCCTGCAGCCAGATCAACCGCGCTGACGCTGCTCGCGCCGTAGTTCGAGACGTAGGCGGTTTTTCCGTCAAACGAGAGCACCACTTGCTCGGGAGACACCCCGACTGGGATCTTCTTCACGATCTCGAACACCGCCGACGAAATCACCGCTGACTGCCGCTTGCCGACCGCCACTTCATTGGCCGGCTGATTCGCGCAGGCAAAGCCGACCGTCATCGCCGACCACACCATCCACCAAGTTCCAGGCATGTTGCGCATCGAGACCCTCCTCCTTTAATTCGCCGCGCGAAGTGAAACGTTGATCTGGTGCACGACGCCGTCGCCGAGGTCGGCGTTCAATCGATAAGTGCCCTGCGTCTGGTCGGCGGTCTTCCAGCGGTACGCGTACCAGCTCAACAGCGGGCGATAGATGAACGTCAGACCGGTATCGCTGACAGTCTCGTCGCTGACGTCGTTGGCGGTTCCCTGAATCGAGCTCGAGATCTTGGTGAAGGCGAACTTGGCAGCGAGGTTGGTGATGCCGGCGCTGGCGCCGGTGAGGCGGAAGCGCACCGGAACGGGCCGCGCCCCGATCGGAAAGATCGAGGTTCCGGCCGGACGAATGGGGGGCAGGAAGAATGTTCCGTCGGTGGCCGCCTGGTACGTGACCCAGACAGTGAAGGACGTAGTGCTTTGGTTACCGCGTGTGTCGGAGGCCTTGCAGGTGACCGTGGTCTTGTTGATCGGAAACTGCGCGCCGGAGGTCGGAGAACAGGTGACGGCGCGCGCGCCATCAACGGCGTCGGTGGCCTTCGGCGGTGTGTAGCCGACCTTGGCGCCATTGGTTGAGGTCGCGAAGGCGTTGGTCGTTGCCGGCACGCCGCTCCAAGTGGGACTGGTCGTGTCGCGCACAGTGACAGTGAAAGACGCCGAGGCGGACAGTCCGCCACTGTCAGTCGCGCGGCAAGTGACAGTCTTCGTGCCGATCGAGAACATCGAACCCGAGACCGGTGAACACACGGGATTGAGCGCGCCGTCCCGCACATCGCTGGCGGTGGCCAGGTAGGTGACCTTCGTGCCGGCGGGCCCGGTGGCCTCGACGACCATGTTGGTCGGCACGCTGATGACCGGCGGCGTCGGTATCGGCTGCAAGATGGCGAAGGGAGACAGCGAGTTGGTGGCGCCACACACCACGTGCGTGGTGGTGTTGACCGGCCCGATGGTGATGTTGCACAAGGGACTTCCACTGCAGGTGTGCACGCCGTCGTCGTGGCGCAGGGTGATGAACTGTTCGTTTCCCGGTAAAATCCAGCGTGGATCGTAGTGAATGCACACCCGGATCGATCCGGCGTAGGGAACCGGCGTCGTGGTGCTGATGTCCCAGTATTGCGACAGACCGCCTGGACCGATGACCTGGTAACCGGTGGGCGGTGGCGGCCCGATGCCGCTGGCCACGACACCCACCGATGCGGTCAAGTCGATCTCGGTGAAGGTGAGGGTGATCCCACCTGGTGTCGGGCTGGATGCGCCGCCGTTGAGATTGACGGGCGGTGGTGTGCAGCCCGCCGGCTTGCAGACCGCGACGGTCTGCGCGGTACAACCGGGGATGGGCGTCGTTCCCGGACAAAGCGGGCCGGCGCCAGCGCAGACCCCCGCTGTCTCGCAAACGTTCGCGGGCGTCTGGCAGACCACGCCCGCGGACGCAAATGCATCGGGCGGGCAGACGGGCGAGGCGCCGGAACAAGCCTCCGGCAGATCGCACACGCCGGCGCTCGACCGACAAATGGTGGAGGACGGTGCGAAGCCGTCGGCGGGGCAGCTTGTCGAAGAGCCGCTGCAAGACTCGGCGACATCACAGGTGCCCGCGCTTGATCGGCAAACAGTGGATGACGGTGCGAAGCCGTCGGCTGGGCAAGTGGTCGCTGTGCCGTCGCAGATCTCGGCCACGTCGCACACCCCGGCGCTGGCCCGGCAGATCGCGCCTGGCGCACGGGGACCGCAAGTTCCGTCGGTGGCGGCGCCGGCCGCTACCGAGCAGGCCTGACAATCGTTCGGATCGCCGCCGCCGCACGCGCTTGCGCAGCAGACGTCGTCGACGCAGAAACCGGAGGTGCAATCGGCGGCCGCTCGGCACGCCTGGCCCGTGTTGTCGCCAAACCCTAGAACGGGCACAGGCACGTTGGACATCCACAGGCCGCCATCGCCAATCTGGCCATCACCACCCAAACCCCAGCAGACGGCCTGGCCGGTTCGGCGGACGGCGCAGGTGTGGTTCTCGCCCGCCGCGACCGCCACGGCGTCGGAAAGGCCCGACACGGTGACGGGTAGGGGGACAATCTGCGGGTCAAATTGCGAGCCACCATTCCCGAGCTGGCCGGTCGAATTCCACCCCCAGCAGGCAACCTCTCCCGTCTGGCGCACGGCGCACGTGTGAAGAACGCCTGCCGCGATAGATACGGCGTCGGTGATGCCCGAAACAGGTACTGGGACTGGCGAATCACTGGTGCTGCCGTTCCCAAGCTGACCTAACGCTCCGTAACCCCAGCAGGCGACTTCCCCGGTTCGGCGAATGACGCACGTGTGGTACTGGCCCGAGGCGATGGACACGCCGTCGACGAGACCCGCGACAGCGACAGGAAGGCGTGCGTCAGTTGTGGTGCCGTCTCCGAGTTGCCCGTACGAATTGTAGCCCCAACAGGCGGCATCCCCATTTGCGCGAAGGGCGCACGTGTGCGCATAGCCAGCAGCGATCGAGTTTCCGTCAGAAAGATTCAGCACAGTGGCGGGCACGTTGGATGAAGTCTCGAGATCGTTTGTGGTGTTGCCGAGGCCGTAGAAGTTTGATCCCCAGCAGTCGACTTCCCCGGTGCTGCGAACAGCGCACGTGTGGTCCGAACCTCCCGCGAAAGACACGACGTCGGAAAGGGCCGTGACAGCGACGGGCACGGGCGACGATGCATAGATTCCGTCGCCCAATTGACCGCCGACGCCGCGGCCCCAACAGGTGAGTTGCCCGGTCCTTCGCTCTGCGCAGGTGTGGCCCCAGCCGGCCGCGACGGTTGCGACATCGGTGAGACCCAAAACCGGGACGGGAGCCGCGACCGGTGGGACGAGACCCGGACTCGGCCAACCCCCGTGCGAAACTGCAGCTGAAATCCCGTTTCCGAGCTGGCCGTCAGGGCCCGCACCCCAGCAGACCGCTCCACCGCCGCTGCGAGCAGCGCACGTATGAATCGGACCGGCTGCGATGCCCACGGCGTCGGACAGGCCAACGACGTCAACGGGCACGCGAAACGAAGCGGTGTGCCCGTTCCCGAGTTGGCCGCCGGATCCATTGCCCCAGCAAACCACTTCCCCCGTGGCACGAACCGCGCACGTGTGCCACGCGCTCGCGACGGATACGGCGTCGGTGAGGCCCGACACCGCCACGGGCATTGGTGAGTTCGCCGACACCCCGTTCCCTAGTTGGCCAAGGACGCCCTCGCCCCAACAGACCACCTGGCCGGTCGCACGAACGGCGCAGTTGTGAAGCTCGCCCCCCGCGATGGTGACGGCGTCGGAAAGACCGGAAACGGTGACTGGAACAGGAGATGAGGTTGAGCTGCCGTCCCCGAGTTGACCCAGGTCGCCCATTCCCCAACACACCGCCCCACCGGCGGCGCGCAGCGCGCAGGTGCCCTCCTGGCCTGCCGTGATTGCCACGGCGTCTGAGAGGCCCGAAACAGGGACCGGCACGGAGGAAGAAGTGAAACTATCGTTTCCCAGTTGACCGTTGTCACCTCGGCCCCAGCAGACAACTTCACCAGTCCGGCGAATGGCGCACCCGTGGCCCATACCGGCCGCGACCGATGTAGCGTCCGAAAGACCCGAAACAAGCACCGGCACGAGGGAAGAAGTCGTACTTCCATTTCCGAGTCGGCCTTCGAGGCCGTTGCCCCAGCAGACGACCTGACCGGTCGCTCGGACCGCGCACGTAGACCCATTTTGGCCAGCGGAGATCGCGACGGCATCGGAAAGACCCGACACCGACACCGGCACTGGCGAGTTGCCCGAACCACCCCCATTCCCGAGTGCGGGCCACGATCC
>DASXQB010000114.1:0-3995 GCA_036493295.1 Polyangia bacterium
AGGGGCGCGGCGGCGCGCTTGCTTTGAAAGTGAATCAAGCGCGCGATCTGCGTCTTGCCGGTGCCGCTTTCGCCCAGCAGCAGCACGCTGGCGTCGGTGGCGGCGACCTGCTGAGCGGCGCGCAGGACGTCGCGCATGGCCGCGCTTTCGGCCAAGAGCCGCGGCGTCATCCGTTCGACCAAGCGATCGCCGCGGGCCTGCGAGTGGCGCGCTTCGGACAGCCGCTTCACGCGCAAGCGTAGCTCGTCCATGGCGAAGGGCTTGAGCAGGTAGTCGGCGGCTCCGGCCTTCATGGCGGCCACGGCATCGTCGGTGGTACCGAACGCGGTCATCATGATGACGTCGGGCGCACTCTCACGGGCGCGCGCCGCCCGCAACACGCTCAGGCCGTCCCCGTCGGGCATTTTCAGATCCGTCACCACCACGTCGAAGGTTGTGGCGCCCAACTCGATCAGCGCTGCTCGCCCGCTTTCCACCCGACGAACGCTGTGGCCGTCCAGTTCAAGCATCTCGGTGACCAGCCGGCCTAGCTTTACTTCGTCGTCGACCACCAGCACGTGTGCCATGTTTGACCTGTCAGCGATTGTGTCCGACGACGGGCCGGATGGGCAACGTCACAATGAAGGTTGCACCCGGGCGACCATCACGGCGCAGGACCAAGGTTCCGTCGTGCCGTTCGACGATTCGCCGCGCGATGGCCAGGCCGAGGCCGGTGCCTTCGCTCTTGGTGGTGAAATAAAGCTGAAAAAGGCGGTCACCGATCTCAGGCGGAACGCCCGGGCCCTGATCGGTGACGGCGATTTCGACGGTGCGCGAATGTCGAACGAGCGCGACGTTGATTTCGCCTTGTTGATTGGCCTGCGCCGCATTCGAAAGTAGGTTGGCGAACACTTGGCGCAGCAGCGCCGGATCGCCACTGATGGACAGTAAGGGTTCGCTGCCGCCATCGACCGCCACTTTGGCCCGAACTTGCTGAAAGGCCGCCTCCGTTCCCCGCGCCACTTCTTGCAACAGCCCACCCAGATCGACGGCGGTGACGGACAGCGGACGATCGGACGCCAGACTCAGCAGGTCTTCAGTCAGCCGGCGGAGTCGATCCACCTCGCCGGTGATGTCGTCCAACGATTGTCGATCGCGTTCACCCAGCGTCACGCCAGCCCGTTCGCGCATCAGATCAACGGTGCCGCGAATGACGCCCAGGGGATTGCGGATCTCATGCGCGGCCATCGCCGCCAGCCGCGACAACAGCTCGCCGCGCGCGGCTTGCGTGGCGGCCTGCTGGCGCGCGCGCTGCGCCCGGGCAAAGCGGCCACCCACCACCGCCAGGCCCAGCGCCGACAGAAGAGCCAGAAAGACGGCGAAGTTTCGCGCCCGGGCCAGTCGCGCCTGCGCGGCCACGAAGGTCTGCCCCGCTTCCAGCACCAGCACATCGCGCTTCCCAGCCGCCGGTTCGGCCAGCCGCACGACGGGAAAGTACCCCGTCAGCACGGTCAGAGAACCCATCGCATAGCCGGGCACCACCACCGGTGTTCCGGCCAGTGCTTCAGCGAGCCGGCGCGGATCGACTCGTAGAAGATCCGCTCGCCGTCCGGTTTGGCCGTCCGCATCGGCGACCACCCGCAGATCGTCCGCCACCAACAAGGCGCCATCCAATTCGTTCGAACGAGCGACCGCCCGTAGATCGTCGGTGCTGGGTGTCTGGCGGCCCAGCAGCGCGGCCGCTGATTGCCCGGCGCCTTGCAAGCGTTCCTGCAGGACCCGTTCGACGGCGGTGGTCGCCGCGTGGTGCAAATATAAAGTCGCTGCCAGTGCGCCCACAAGTCCGATGGCCGCGGTGATGATCGGCGCCGCCAGGGAGGCGATGGTTCCCGGTGTCCTCCCTGTCACGGTGCTCGCTTTCCGACGGGCGCCGCCTGACGCGCGCGCGCGGCGCCGGCCAGGGCATCGGCGCGTCGATAGGCATCGGTGCGCAGCTGCGCCAGCGCCGCCGCTTCCTGAAAATAAGTTTCGGCCAGCGCTGGCCGGTTTGCGTTCAGCGCCTGCTGACCCTGGGCGTGATACCAGTCGATGGCGGCAGGAGAGGGCGGCGTCGCCAGCAGCGGCAGCAGGTCGCCGTGAATTTTCAGCGCCTGGGCAGCGATCTTGGGACCCGGTGCCGCGCCGAGAGCCGTCAGCAAATGGTCGGCGCACAAATACAGGCGCGCGTCGTAGCAGGCCAGCGCATGGTAATAGTCGAAAAGCGCGTCGCGTTCGCGCGGGGCCAACGTTTGCGCGCGGGCGAACTCCACCAGCGCGTCCTCGGGGCGGTTCAGCTTGACCAGCGAAGCGGCCACATACCAGGCGGCGCCCGGATCGCCGCCGGCGCTTTTTTCGGCGGCTCGAAACTCGACCAGGGCCTCTGGATAGCGCTCTTCGCGAAAGGCCTGGGCGCCGGCCAACATGTGTTGGGCGGACGGATCGCCAGCGTGCACACCCCGCGCTCCGGCGAGCACCGCGCAGACGGTCAACCAACGCGCCCGCGCGGCTGTCATCAAACCGTGGCGGCCCGGCTATTTTTTTTGCTGGCCGGGAGCGTTGCCCGAATTGCCCGGACTGTCAGGCTTGCCGGCACCAGCGCGCGCCGCGCGCGCTCGCGCTTGTCCGGCGGCTGATCGTTCGTCGCCCTGGCCATTGCCGTGGGTGGCTGAAGCCGCACTGCCTTGAGCGGCCCGATTGGCCGCCTCGATCTTGGCGGCATGGGCCGCCTCGACGCTCTGTTCCTGGGCCTCTGTTTGGGCTTTGCGAACCGCCTCGGCTTTCTTTCCGGGCGCGACGGGGGCGCGGCCGCCGGGCGACGGCGGGACGACGCCTTCGGGAAAGCGCGGTGGCTGTTGGGGAACATCGGCGCGTTCGAGCAGCGAAGCATGAGCAGCGGCCTTGGCTGAGCCATTCCGTCGACTGTTTTCGTCGCCAGCGCGCGCTGGCGACGCAAGGGCCGTCATCAGAGCGAACCCGACAACAACAGACGGGATGTTGAGCAATGTCATGATCACGTTACCTATCAATCAGCCGACCCGCAAAAACCTCAATAGGCATGCAAAGCAAAAGTCGGACCGATGGCGTCTGCGGCCAAGAGTACCAAGATCAGCCAAAACCCAGCCCGAAATGCCGTTGAATCGCCCGCATCGGGCCAACCACTGTCCCAGTTCGTCCATCTAATCAGCGACCGCGTCAAGGCGCGGCCCAGCGATAGAGGGCGCCGGCGGTGACGGAAAACCGCCTGTAGGCATAGTCAGCGACCGTCGACGTCGCCTTTCTCCCCGTCCCCACCAATCGAAGGGTCCAGTGCGACCCGAGGTCCCAATCAGCGCCGGCCAGACCGTCGAGGAACCAGTCGCGGCGATCGACTGCCAGCAGAGGATCGGGCGTGGCATAGCGGCGAAACGTCGCGCCGGCCTCGACGAACAGCCGCCCGCGCTCGTTGATCACCCACCAGCTCCGGCATGTGGGGCCGTGCTCCCAGTAGGTCAGGAACGGCGCGCGCGTATCGTCGTGCGCGCCGTGATACCGGCAAGCCGCGGTTACGTCGGACGTGGGGTGCACCGCCAGCTCGGCTTCGGCAGACAACCGCAATCCGGAATAGTCGGCCGTTTGATCCTGCAGGAACGATTCAAAGCGGGCGAAGGCGGTAAACGTCAACGACACCGCTTCCGCAGCCCGCCAGTGCGCCTCGGCGGTCAACCGATGCGCCGAAAGATAGCGAGCGTTTCCCAATGTAAAAAAATCATAATCGTATTCCCCGACGGTGAAGGTACCGCCCCGGCCCTGCCGCCAACCCACGGCGCCCCCGATGCTTCCCAGGTCGTAGGCGTTCAAAGAAAATTGCTTTCGGTATTGGGCGGCGGCGCGCCCATAAGGCCCGCTGGTTCTGAATGGCTGCCAGAGAACGCCCGCCGTTTCGCTGGCCGAGCCGTCGCGACTGCTCGGCACCAGCAGGCTGCCATCAGGGGTCAGGG
>DASXQB010000115.1:0-29183 GCA_036493295.1 Polyangia bacterium
AAAAACTGGAGGCCAGCGTCTACGGATGCAGCCCCGATTCAACCGAACGCCACCGGAAGTTCATCGCCAAGTACAAGCTCAAGGTCAGCCTGCTGTCCGACCCGGCGCACGAGACCATCGAACGGTACGGCGCCTGGGGCGAAAAAAATCTCTACGGAAAGATCAGCATGGGCGTCATTCGCTCCACGGTGATCATCGACCCGCAAGGCAAGGTGGCCTTTCATTGGCCGAAGGTCAGCGCCAAAGGTCACGCCGAAGCGGTGCGGGAAAAATTGAAAGAGCTACGCGGCTAGGACCGAGCAAGAAGCGACGACAAACGAAGAGGCGAGCGTCGTATCCCGATTGGCGCTTTCCACCGGCGCGAGGGCCAACAACCCTCGCGCCGATGAAAGCAGAGTCACGGGAGGCGCGGATCCGCGGACCGCGGATTAACCGCTGATCAGCTTCAGCGCGGCCTGCGGGACCTGGTTCGCTTGCGCGAGGACCGAGACGCCGGCCTGCATGAGGATCTGCTGGCGGGACAGGTTCGACGTTTCTTCGGCCACGTCGACGTCGCGGATACGGCTTTGCGCCGCCGAGAGGCTGACGGATTCGGTGGTCGCCGCGTTGATGACCGACTGCATGCGGTTCGACTGGGCGCCCATGGTGGCGCGCGCCGCCGAGATGGTCTGCATGGCGTCGTCCAGGATCGACAGGGCCGCCTCGGCGCCGGTCAGGGTGGTGAAGCTGAGGCCGTTGAGGCCCAATGAAGCCGTAGTGGCGTTGGCAGTGCTGACCGTGATCTGATCGTTGAGGGCCACGTTGCGGATACCGACCTGGAAGGTCAGCGCGACGGACGAGTTGATCAGCGCGACGCCGTTGTACTCGGTGGCGTTCGCGATGCGGTCGATTTCCGAGGTCAGCGCGGTGACCTCGTTCTGGATGTATCCGCGCTCGGTGTTGCCGATGCCGGACGACGCCGCTTCCGACGCCAGCTCGCGCAGACGGGTGATGATGTTCTGCGATTCGTTCAACGACGATTCGGCCGTCTGGATGACGTTGAGGGCGTCGTTGGCGTTACGGATCGCCTGACCGTAGCTGCGAATCTGCGCGCCGAGGTTGACGGAGATCGCCAGGCCGGCCGCATCGTCTGAAGCCTTGGTGATCCGGAAGCCCGACGACAGCTTGCTCAATGAACTGTCGAGATCGTTCTCGGTGTTCATGAGGTTCTTTTGGGCTTCCAAAGAACTGATGTTGGTTTTGATGGACATTCCCATGGCAGATCCGTTTCTCCCTCGTGAAAGTGGGTGTGGTTGGTGCGCCCGAGAGCGCTTTCGTGACTCGGAGTGCCTGATGAGCAAGGCACGGGCCAACCACCGCGCCAGCCTTTTGGCGCGGAAATTCGGACGTCGTTCTCGCAACTTATGGGAGGGAATTGCCTAGCGGCGGGTCCGGCAGGGCAAGAAGTGCCCAAGGTCGGCAAGGCTGTGTCGGGTTTGTGGCCGCGGGCGCGCCGGTCTTGTGGCGGCGGCCGGCAAGGTCAGCGCAGCAGCTTTTCGGGGTCCAGGGATTCTTTGGCCGGCGTCGATTTGGACGACGTGCTGGCGAAGGAAATGGTCGAGGTTTCGAGGGTGATGAACGCCTTCAAAGGCGCGCCCGGCGGCACGTCGCTGACCACCACCTCGAATGGAAGGGCCACCCCGGGCGCGGCCTTCGGCAACGTGAACGGCGCCGCGCCCGTGCCCACCTTGACCCTGAAAAGCAATGATTCGTGGGTCAGCGCCGAGGTGTTGATCACCTTGCCGTGGATCTTCAGGCCGTCCGGCTGGCGATCGGCGCCGACGTCGATGACGAAGAAGCCGCGCCCGATCGGTTGCCAGCCGGACTTGGTCAGGTCCACCTCGTCCATCACCAGCGCCGCCAGATCGCGGCCCATGTCGCGCACCGAGCCTTTGAACTTCTCGACCGAGGGACCGACGTCGGCCACCTTCTGCCTCAGCTCGCCGAGTTCGGCGCGCTGGTCGTGCAGCATATCGAACGCGTACCAGCAGGCGGCCAGCGCGCCCACTGACAGGAGCAAAGCCAAAAGGCCAATCTTGCTGATCTTCACCGATCGATCCCTAGCATGCGGGGCGGGCGCGGTCATGCCGTCGCGGTCGCCGCTGGTCGATAGGGCGCCGGCGGCCAGCGCAAAAAGACCCCCAGGCCGGCGAAGGTGGCGCATCCGGTGGCGATGAACGCCGACGGATAGCCCACCTGTGCCGCCAGCGCGCCCAGCGGCAGCGCGACGATCGAGCCAGCGGCGAACGATCCGTTCCACACCGTCAGCAAGCGGCCTCGTTCTTCCGGCGCCGCGCTGGCCACGACCAAGGCCATGAACGACGGGAACAGCACGCCATGGGCGACACCGAACAGGCCGCCGAAGATCTCCAGACGGCCGGGAGCGAGCGCGCTCATCGCGCCGACGACGGCGGCATACGCCCCCATTGCCAGGGCGGTCATGCGGTACGCGCCCACGCGATCCATCACCGGGCCCATCACCAGCCGCACGCCCAGCGCGCCGGCCGTGTACGCGATGAAGAAGCCGCGCACGTTGCGGATGCCCAGGCCCAGCGCCATCGGCTGGTGAAAGGTGAACATCGCGCCGTACGCCACGCCGGCCAGCATGACGATGACGATCATCCGCAGCGTCGACGGCCGTCGCAGGACCACCAGCAGCGGAATGCTGCGCGCGGCGCCGGCGCGCGCCAGCGCCGGTTCGGGAATGAGGCGCGTGAGGCACAGGCCGACAAGGCCCGCGATCGCCGCGACGATGTACGCGGCGCCGGGGCCGGCCCGATCGATCATCGGCTCGACTATCGCGGGGGAAAAAGCGCTGGTGACGAGATTGGCGCTGCCCCACAGCCCCATCGTCTGGGCCAACCTTCGTGGCGGCGCCAGCTCGGCAGCCAGAGCGGCGCCGGCGCTGTAAATCAGCGCCCAGGTCAGGCCTTGCAGACCGCGCAAGATCACCGCCAGCGCGCCGGCGTCGCGCACCAGCAAGAAACCGAGCGACGTCGCGATCATCACCGCGCAAGCCGCGGCCAGCATGGGCACGCGCCGCGCGTGATCGATGCGGGCGCCGACAATCGGAATCACCGCCACGCTGGCCAGGCCGAACGCGGCGGCCACCAGGCCGACGTAGGCCGGCGTGGCGTGCAGGCGGGCGACCAGGATCTTCGGCAGCAGCAAGAACACCGACAGCGACACGCCGCAAGCGAACTGCACGGACAGCAGGGCCAGGAACGGCCGAGCGAAAAGCGGCGGCTCGGACCGGGCGGTATCGCCGGTCACTTGCGCGGCGGGACCGGTTTGATGGCGGCCGAGTTGATGCAATAGCGCAGGCCGTTTTCGCCGGGACCGTCTTCGAAGACGTGCCCGAGGTGTCCACCGCAGCGGCTGCACATCACCTCGACCCGCGCCATCCCGTGTGAACGATCGGTCTCGGTGTCGACGGCGGCGGCGCCGGCAGGCGCCGTGAAGCTGGGCCAGCCGGAACCAGAATCGAACTTGGTCTGCGACGAGAACAGTTCGTTGCCGCAGCCGGCGCACAGATAAAGCGCGTCGTCGTGCGAGGCCCAGTGGGCGCCGGTGAAGGCGCGTTCGGTGCCTTTCTCGCGTAGCACGTGGAACTGTTCCGGCGTCAGCAGGCGGCGCCATTCCTCGTCGGTCTTGTTCACCTTCTCGGCCATTGCCGGCCTAGCGTACCGCGAAGGATCGGCGCGCGCACGCGGCGATTCACCGTCGGAGATCCAGCGACACCTTCAGCACCGCCGCGCTGACCACGATCAGGATGACCACACGGACAAAACGATCGCCCTTCTGCAACACCAGGCGCGTGCCGACGGTGGCGCCGACGATGTTGGCCGCCGCCATGGGCAAGGCAATGCGCCACTGCACGGCACCGCGAAAACTGAACACCACGATGGCGGCGATGTTCGAGGCCAGGTTCACCACCTTGGCGTTGCCCGAGGCGCGGGTCAGGCTGTCGCCCAGCACCACGGCGAAGGCGATGATCAGCATCGAGCCCGTGCCCGGCCCGAAGAAACCGTCGTACCCGCCCAAGGTGAAGCCGATGATCGCCACCGCCAGTGGCACCGCGCGTTCTGAGACGGCGGCGATGCGGGCGTGAGATTGCGCGCGCGACTGCGCGATCGTCTGGATGTACGGGCGGCCCAGCACCACGGCGACCGCGCCGATCAGCAGCACCAGCACAAGCGGACGCAGCGGTTCGGGACGTACCGTCAGCACCGCCAGGGCGCCGGCCGCCGAGCCCAGTAGTCCAGCGACAAAGGCGATGGGGGCGCGCGCCTTGTCGATGCCGTCGCGCCGCCAGAACGTCGCGCACGACGCGAAGGTGCCGAACACCGACTGACCCTTGTTCGTGGCCAGCGCCAGGTGGGGCGGCAGGCCGATGCCCAACATCACCGGCAGCGTGATGAGGCCACCGCCGCCGGCGATGGCGTCGACGAGCCCAGCCAAAAACCCCGCCGCGCAGGCCACGACGGTCAAAAGCGGTGATAGCACCGGCGCAGAATAGGCGACCGCCAGGAGCGTGTCCCGGTATTCACCGGCACGCAGATCTTTCGCGCCGGTGGCGCGTCTATGCCCTTAAACTGCGCTACCCCCGTGCTGGCAACCCCCGAAACGGATGAGGTCTTGATGGCGGCCTATCGAGCCGGGGACACGCGTGCGTTCGAAAGGCTGCTGGCCCGCCACGAAAAACCGGTGTGGAATTTTCTGCGCCGCTTCGTGCACGACGCCAGCGCCGCTGAAGATCTTTTGCAGGAGGTTTTTTTGCGCGTGGTGAAAGGCGCCGACGAATGGAAAGGCTCGGCCAAATTTTCCACCTGGCTTTACACCATCGCCCGGAACCTGACCGTCGATCAGGCTCGCCGGGCGGTGCATCGGCAGGTGGCGTCGCTGGACGGGGCCGGCCGCGCCGACGAGGACGCGACCGACACCTTGCACGATCGCATCGCTTCGAACCTGCCGGGCGCCGAGGACCGGGTGGCGGATCAACAAATGGCGCGCCGGATCGACGCCGCCGTTTCGGCGCTGCCCGACGACCAGCGCGAGGTGTTCCTGATGCGCGAGGTGATGGACCTGCCCTTCGCCGAGATCGCAAAGGTGGTGGGCGTTTCGGAGCCGACGGTGAAAAGCCGCATGCGGTACGCTTTGGAAAAACTGCGAGAGGCATTGATCGACTATCAGGAAGGGCTCGCGGCGCCGCTGCCCGCCGGGCCGCGAACAGGAATGCGTTGAAGGAGAACGACCGAACACCATGAGCACGCGCTGCGAAGACGTGAGCGACCGGCTGCTGGAACTGCTCTATGAAGAGCTGCCTGCCGACGAGCGTGCGGCGCTGGAAGCGCACGTGGCCGGTTGCGAGCGCTGCCGGGCCGAGGTGGCCAGTTTTCAGAAGACGCGCGCGGTGGCCCGTAGCGTGTTGATCGAGCCGGCGCCGGCCGGCGTGCGGCAGCGGCTAGTGGCCGCGGCGATGGCGGCGGCGCCGGCGACGAAACCGGCACTGGCGCCGGCGCGCGCGGGGGCCGATGCACGCACGGAAGAAAAATCGGCGGGCATCGGGGCCTGGCTGCGCCGGCACTGGACGCTGCCCACGCTGGCGACGGTGGGCGCGATGGCGGTCTTCCTGCTGGCCAGCCGGGTTTTCTTGAATCCCGAGAAGACCTACGAACGCGGGCAGGCGGTGACGGCAGCGCCGCCGTCGCCGGCTGCGGCAGAATCGCCGCCGGCTCCCCCACCGGCCATGAACGATGACCGGGCGGCGGCGCCATCCAGTTCCGGAGCGATTGCCAATCGAACGGCGCGCGCCAAAGGGGCCGGCGCCGCAAGCGGCCTGGGACCGCGCGTGTCGCTGCACCAACTGGCGGGCGGCATGTCCGCTCCCGCGCGTGACGGCCTCGCCGAGCCTGGTTCGGCACCGACGACGGCAGCGCCGGCCAAACGAAAGGCCGCCACCGACGATTTGCTTGATGGTCTGGCTTCCGACAAACCGATCCGACGCGGCAAGAAGGACATCGTCGACAACGCGCTCGAGGCTGCGCCCAGTGGGGCAGCCGTCGGCGGGGGCGCGCCGCGCGCCGAGTTGCACCGATTCTCGCCCAAAGCGGAGGGCATACCGTTGCCGCAGCCATTCCCGGGCGTCGATGAGCGAGAGAGAGCGCCGGCGCAAGCACAACAGCGCGCGGCCACGCCGCCGCCACCGCCGGTTGCTGTCGCGTCCCCGCCGCCCGCCGCGCCGGCTGCGCCCGTCTTCAATGAAGACGCGGTGGCCAGGAAGTCCCGCCGGATTGAAGAGCCAGCGCCTCCCGCGAGCGACGTTGTTTCGGCCAAATCAAACGTGTCGGCGGCCAGCCGCGCCGCCGCCGAGCCGCTGCCCCAACGCGCCGAGCGCCTATTCAGAGAAGGTCGCTGGTCCGAGGCCGCCACCGCCTTCGAACAGCTGCTGCGCCAATTTCCCCAAAGCCCATCCGTCCCCCGCTGGCGCCAACGCCTCTCCGCCGCCCGCGCTGCCGCCGAAGCCGCCTCCACGCCGCCCAGCCCCTGACCAATCCGCGATCCGCCGCCGCTATTTCAGCCAGGAGGCCGAGCTCCGCTCGGCCGGCTCACCTTGCGAGACGGGGTGGGCCCGTGGGAGGCCCAGCCCTCCCACGCAGCGAGCGCCGCGAGCGATCACGGCATGACGTGCTTCGCCCACTTGATCGACTGCTGGTACATGTCCGGCAGCAGATCCTCGGCGACGCCCAGTTGCTTGGCCAGCCCGCTGGCGGCGGCCCAGTCCGCCGTTTCATACGCCAGCACCATGGCCCGCATCCGGCCCAAGGTCGTGTCGGCGCCCAGCACCGCCGCGCTGATCGCCGGCGACACCGAGATCTCGTCCAGGACTTCTTTGCACGGACGTCCCACCAGCGCGTCGATGGCCGACAGCATGCCGACCAGGAAAGCGTCCAGCTCCATGTCCGTGCGCTTGGTGGTCCGGGCCAGCGTCTCGCAGAAATGCGCGCGGACCAAACAATTCACCACCAGTTCGGGCGGGCGATCGTTCGAGATGCCGACGATGGTGATCAGCGATGCCCACTTGCGGAAGGCGCTTTCGCCCAGCAACACCATGGCGTGCTTCAGCGACGTCACCCGGCTGCGCCAGTAAAAGGAGGCCGAGTTCAAATAACGGAGCAGCTTCACCGACAGCGAGACGTCGCGTTTGATCACCGCCTCGATGCGATCAAAGTTCAGATCGGGCTGCTGCAGCTCGCGCAGAAAATCCAGGTGGGTCAGCTTGAACGGCGGGATGTCTTCCCGCGCGATCATCTCGGGCCGCTGGAAAAAATAGCCCTGAAAATACGAATAGCCGAGCTCGCGCGCCTCGCTGAACTGATCCTGGGTTTCCACCTTCTCTGCCAGCAGGCCCAGCCGGCGGCGCTTGAAGCGTTCGCGCAGGCCTTTCCGTTGCTCGGGGGTGGTGGCCAGAAAATCAATCTTGATGACGTCCGCCAGGGCCACCAGCGGTTCCATATCCGGGCTGTCGACGTAATCGTCCAGGGCCAGTTCGTACCCGGCGCGTTTCAGATCGCGGCAGGCCGCCACCGTCGTGGCGTCGGGCTTCACCGATTCCAAAAGCTCGACCACTGATTGCCGCACCGGCAGCACGGAATACAAGGCGTCGCACAAAACTTTCTGCGTGACGTTCACGTACAGCTTGCGGCCGCCGGCCAGAGCAGCGAAACCGAACACCATCATGCTGTCGTTGATCACCCGCGACGAAGCAAAGTCGCTGTCCACGCCGCGCGGGAAATAGTTCTCGATGCCCGACCGGAACAGGAGCTCATACGCCACCACTCGTTGCCGCGTATCAAAGATGGGCTGGCGCGCGACGAAAACCTGCATGAAGGGCCGTCCCTTTCATCGGCGGCCCGGCCGCTAGCTGTAGCGCGCCGTCGCTGCATCCTCGCCCTGGCGCGCGCTTTGCCATAGACTCCGGCCGCTTGTCATTGAACAACGAAAAATCCCCCGCTCCCGGCGCCAACGACCGCGTTCTGGTCACCGTCACCGGACCCGATCGCACCGGCGTGACTGCCACCTTGACCGGCATCCTGTCCGAGGAGGGCGCGTCGCTGCACGACATCGAACAGGTGGTCGTGCAAGGCCAGCTGACCTTGTGTTTGCTGGTGGGCGTGCCACGTACACGCGACGTGCTGAAAGAGCTTTTGTTCGCCGCCAAGGAGCTGGGCATGGAGCTGGACTTCAAGCCCGTGCCCGGCAGCGCCGCACAGGTTGCTCCGTCGCCGGAAGGCCGGCGCTATGTCATCACCGCCATTGGCCGCGTGCTGGGCGCGCCGCACCTGCATGCGCTGGCCACCACGCTGGCCGCCGAGGGTGCCAACATCGAGAAGATCGGCCGCCTGTCCGAAGGATCGCTGGCCTCGGTGGAGATTCACGCCTCGCTGCCGCCCTATCGCGACAGCGAGGTCTTGAAGCGAACACTTCTGGCCGTGGCCACCAGCGCCGGCTTCGACGTGTCGTTGCAGCGCGAGAGCCTGTATCGCCGATCAAAGCGCCTGGTGGTGATGGACATGGACTCGACGCTGATCCGCATCGAGGTGATCGACGAGCTGGCGCGCGCCGCTGGCGTCGTCGATCAGGTCTCGAAGATCACCGAGCGGGCCATGCAAGGCGAGATGGACTATGACCAGTCGCTGCGCCAGCGGGTTGAGTTGCTGAAAGGCCTGGACGTCAAGGTGCTGGATCGCATCGCCGCCGACCTGCCGCTGACCGAGGGCGCCGAGACGCTGGTCCGCGTGCTCAAGCGCCTCGGGTACAGCATTGCGGTGATCAGCGGCGGCTTTTCGCGCGCGGCCGAGGCGCTGAAGCGCCGCCTCGGGTTGGACTATGCTTATTCAAACAATCTAGAAATCGCAGATGGAAAACTGACCGGCCGGGTGAGCGGCCCGATCGTCAACGCTCAGCGCAAGGCCGAGCTGCTGGAGACCATCGCCCAGGCCGAAGGCGTGCTGCTGGATCAGGTGATCGCCGTCGGCGACGGGGCCAACGACGCCCTGATGCTGGAGCGGGCCGGCCTGGGGATCGCCTTTCACGCCAAACCCAAGCTGCGCGAATCCGCCGACACCAGCATCTCGGCGGCAGGCCTGGACGCCATCCTTTATTTGCTGGGCATCAGCGCGCGCGAGCTGCAGGAGGTCGATTGACGACCGGCCGCCGGCCGATCGCCTTCCCAGTCGATTGACCTGCCACCCACGGAATGGGTAGTCTGCCGCCGCTTTGCCGGTTAGAACTTCGGCCCGGGGAAGAAGGTGAGCGCCCGTAGCTCAGCTGGATAGAGCAGCGGCCTTCTAAGCCGCTGGTCGCAGGTTCGACTCCTGCCGGGCGCGCAGCGAAGACGTCAGCAGCATTTTTGAAAACTAAATACACGGTGGGCGTAGCTCAATTGGTAGAGCATCGGACTGTGGCTCCGAGGGTTGCGGGTTCAATCCCCGTCGCTCACCCAGGTTTAACTGGCAATTTATGGTCAGGGGGCGATCCAGGTATCGGTTCTCGGCGAACCAGAAGTTGCCGTCGGGGCCGGTGACGAGCCCGTTGGCGCCGGCGTCCGCGGTGGGAATGGCGAATTCCGTGACCACGCTCGCCGGGGTGATGCGCCCGATCTTGTGGGCGCCCGATTCGGGTGAATCAAAGGCTGCTGTCGGGGCCGGTGGTGATCGCGATCGGTCCGGCGGACGTCGGCAGAGGGACTCGGTGATGACGCCGTGGAAGGCGGGAAAATCAACCGTCGCCAATCCGCTGCCGGTCGTCGTGGCGGGGCGCATGGTGAACGAGACGTTGACCGGCGCCGAGGTGGTGACGCTCACCATGACGGGATCGCTGAAGTAGGTCGCGGCTCTTTTGTGGTCGGCCAAAACCAAAGAGGGAAGAAGGTCTCGGACGTGGTAACAACGGAGGCCCGAGGCGCTCACCCTCGATTCCAGAAAGTGTGAAAGGCCGGTTGCAAATGTACGGCTCCTGGGCCGGGCGCGGCGCGCGCAGCGGAATTCTGCTGTGTCTCGTCTTGTTGGCGCCGGCGTTGTCGGTGCAAGCGCGGGCAGCGGGGCCGGCGGGCCACGTGCGCGTGGTGGGGGCGGGTGCTTGTCCCGCGGCGGTCGCGGTCGCGCGCGAGTTGCAAAAAATGCTTCCCGCCCTGGACGTCACCCCATCCACCGACGGCGGCGATCCGGGCGACGCGTTTGTCGTCGAGGATCCGAGCGGGCTGCGCGTGACGGTGGGCGGTGCGCAGCGCGCCTTCACCGATGCGGCCGCTGATTGCCCGGCGCGGGCGCGGTTCGCCGCCATCTTCATCGCGCTGGTGCTGTACCCGCCGCAGCTACCGCCGCTGGGAGCACCGCCATCGCCGACGCCCGCCGCGTCTCCCCGAACCGCCGTCGAGGTCGAGGGAGGACCAGCGTTGCAGTTTGCGCCGGGGTCCGGGCAGAGCAGCCCGCCGGTTGCGCTCGGCGGTGGCGCGCGCTTGACGGTGGGCCGGCTTCTCAGACTGTCGGCTGGCGTCTCGGTTCTCTCGTCGACCTTCCACTTTGCCCGAGCGGACGCCGACGCGCTGTGGGTGCCGCTTGATCTGGGATTGCGCTTCCTGGAGGGCGCCGGGCCCTACCAGGCCGGCGCGGAAGCGTCCGCCGTTTTGATTCCCCTGCGTCTGCAGGGCAGGGCGCTCATGAGCACCGAGACCGGCTGGCGCTTCGCGGTGGGCGGCCGTTTGGCCGTCTTTGCCCGCCGGTGGTTGACGCGGTCGGTGGGGCTGGTCGCGTCACTCGACGGCGACGTCTGGCCCGGGATCGTCCAGCTGTCCGTGGCGGGCGTCGGCACGGTGGGAAATACCCCGCGGCTGTGGCTGGGCGGGCAATTGGCTGCGGTGATCAGGCTGCGTTGAAGTTTTTCAGCGCAGCCGTCCATCAACAAGGGCACGTGCCGATCGGAAAGTACGCCGCCCCGGCCGCCGCATTGCCCGTGCGACTGCCATCCGTCCCTTCATTTGAACAGATCTATCTAGACCGTTTTCATGATGTGTCGCGCTGGGCCCGCGCGTTGGGCGGATTGGACGCCGATCTCGACGACATCACGCAAGAAGTGTTTCTGATTGTCGAGCGCAAGCTGTCCGGATTCGACGGCCAGAACCTGAGCGCCTGGCTGTACAGCATCGTTCGCCGCCAGGTCAGCGACTATCGGCGCAGCGCCTGGATGCGCCGCGTGTTCCGCGGCTCGTCGCGAAAAGATCAGGTCGAGCAGCAGCCGGTGCTGATCGACAAAGGACCCGATCCCAGCCAGATGTTGGAGCGCCGAGAAATGCAGCGGCTGATCAACCAAATGTTGAACAAGATGAGCGCGGCGCAACGGACAGCTTTTATTCTCTTCGAGATCGAAGCCTACAGCGGCGAGGAGATCGCGGTCCTGGAAGGGATTCCGCTCAATACGGTTTGGACCCGGCTCTATCACGCGCGCAAACGATTCTTGGAGCTGGTTGACGAGGCGCGGGCGGAGGGAAAACTGCCATGAGTCCAGCGTGGTGAGCCGATCAATATGAAACGACTTATCGATAGCTTGAATTCCGATCAGCCGCGCCTGCGCGCGGCTGCTCAGTTGATTCGAGAGGTGCCGTCGCTGGACGATGCGCCCCGCCGCGGCGGGCTGGCTCGCCTCAAACTGCGATCGCGGCGGCGGCGAAGCTCCGGATGGCGGATGCACCCGGTGGTGATCGGCTCGCTGTTGCTGATCAGCGTCGCTGGCGCCAGCGCGATGGTCGGCGGCGGCTGGCGATACGCGCGCCAGCGCGTGGCCTGGTTGTGGCCCGCCGCGATCGCTCCGGCCAGCCGTTCGGCGGCCAGCAGAGGCAACTCGAGATCGAAAGAGACGCCGGCGGTTGAGGCAATGCCCGCGGTCTTGTCGCCGCTGCTTGAATCACCGGCGCCGATGGTCTCGCCGGCGGATGAAAAGCCGGCCGCGCGGCGACAGAGCAAGGCGGCTCTGTCGCGACCGTCGCTGCTGGCGCAGGAAAATTCAAGAGCCGCGCCGATCCCGCGGCCAGCGGCCGACAATCCAGAGGCTGACCTGATGTCGACCATCATCGAGGCCCGCCGCCGCGGCGACAGCGCCATGACGGAGCGACTGCTGGGGCGATACCGCCGCGAATTTCCCGGCGGCGTCTTCATCGAGGAAGCTCTGCTCTTGTCGATCGAGGCGGCGGCCGCCCACGATCGGCCGGCGGCAGAAGAGCTGGCGCGCCTTTACCTGCGCCGGTTTCCCGGCGGTCGTTATCGCGAGACGGTCGCACGCGGACTGCGCGCGCGTGCGGACTGATGGTCGGGTCGCGGCGTTGGCTGCTGCTGCTGCTGCTGACGGTGTTGGCAGATCTGCCGGCCTGCGATCAATCGCTGGAGATCGGGCGCATGTTCGCGCCGTCGATCGACGCCGGCGCCAGCGTCAGCGATGTCGGCAGCGCCGCGGACGCCGGCGTCGCGATCGCCGACAGCGGCGCGCCGGACGCGATGGAGGCGCCGGACGCGGGCATTCTTTGGTTCAGCGGCTTCGAGACCGGGGACACCAGCGAATGGTCGGCCGGCGGCGCGTCCGCCGGCGGCGAAAATGACCACCTGGTGACGGCGTCCGTGTCGCCGCAGCCGGCGCACGGCGGCGCTCAAGCGTGGCACATCAGCTTTGACACCGCCGACAAGGTCGATCACGGCGCGCAGGTTTACCGCCGCGTGGAGAGCGGGCCCGCCTATTACGGCGCCTGGTTTCTTATCGACCAGCCGCACACGCCGACCACGTTCTGGACGGTGTTTTCCTTCTTCTACGAAGATCAGGCGGGGAATTCCCAGGCTCGTCACGGACTGTGGGACCTCAATCTGAACAGTCAGATTGTCTATTTCTATAACGAGATCACCAAACAGTTTCAGGACGCGTCGCCTCGGCAATCGTACCTGGTGGGCCAATGGTTTCACTTGGAGGCGCGCTTTGCTTACGAGGCGGGGCACATCGGTCACCTCACGGTTTGGTTGGACGGCGTGCAGATTCTGGATCTGTCAAACCTGGCCGCTGCGCCCACCGACTATCTTTACTGGGCGGTGGGCAGCGAGACCGATTCGCTGGCGCCGACCGCCTGCACGGTGTCGATCGACGACGCCACGATCTCTACCGGGCGTATTGGTCCCTGACCTTCGCGCCGCGCTCTCTCGTCGATCAGGATTCGTCGCCGGTGCCGCGGGACGGTTGGTGTCCGGGCAGCGAGATGCCGTGGCTGACGGCAAAGCGGATCAAATCAGCGGTGCTGCGCACCGCCAGCTTGCGATTGATGTTGTTCCGGTGCGTCTCCACCGTCTTGAGGCTGATGCACAGGCGGCGTGCCACCTCCATGCTGCTGCAGCCGTCGACGACCAGGCGAAAGATCTCCGTCTCACGCGGGGACAACTGCTGCAGGCCGCTGGGTGCCGTGGGCTGGTGGTCGTCCGCGGCCCAGTCGGCGTCCGTCGCCCTGATGGTCGGCGACAGATAGCGCTGGCCGTTCATCACCGCGGCGATGGCGTCGACCAGCTCGCTGATCGGTCGCGCCTTGAGCACGTAACCGGATATCCCGGACTTCAGCGCCGCCTGCATGGCAAAGCGATCGCGCAACGCAGTCATGATCAGGATCCGACTCTTCACGCGCGCGCGTCGGGCGGCGCGCACGAGCTCGGTTCCCAGCCCGTCTTCCAATGACAGATCCGCCAGGACGATGTCGGGGTGAAGGGATTCAATGATCGGCAGCGCGGCGCGGATGCTGTCGGCCACGCCGACCACTTCGTATTCGGGAATGGACGCCAGCATCGCCGCCAGGGCGTCGCGCACCATCACATGGTCTTCGACAATCACAATTCGAGTCATCGCTTTTTGCTCTAATTCGGGGGGTTCTATGTAATTTGTCACTGTTCGCACCCTGGGGCTTGGCAGTTGTTGCGACCTACCAACCGAGAGTGTTCCTCTATTAAGACATCGATTCGCCCTGACGCCTATTTTTCAGGGAGGTCCCTGGGGAGGCTTTTGACGCGACCGACCATTCTGATCGTCGACGACGACGAGGGCTTTCGAGACGCCCTGGCCGAGATCTTCAAAGACGAAGGCTATGAAGTGGCCATGTCCAGCAATGGACGCCAGGCCATCGAGCTGTTGTTGGGCGGTCTGCGGCCACTGGCCATCTTGCTGGATGTGATGATGCCGGTGATGAACGGAGCCGACTTTCGCGCCGCGCAGCTGCGGATGGCGGAGGTTCGAGCGATTCCGGTAGCGGTCCTGTCAGCATCGGGCATCAGCCGGAAGGAAATCACCGCCAAGTTCGGCGCGGTCGAGTACATTCCAAAGCCGATGAGCGCCCAGACCGTGCTCACCTTCATCGAGCGCTGCCGCCCCCCGCGGACGGCCGGGCGCGACAAACAAGATCCCTGAAACGTCGGGTGCGCGGTAGTCTCCGGCGCGATGCCCGCCCGCGCCCCCTCGGCCCGCGCCCTGCGAAAAAGGGGCCTCTGGCGCGACGGCCAGGAGATGTATCGCGCCTTGTTGGATGCCGTCGACTACGGCTTCAACGTTCTGGAGGTGATCTTCGGCGACGGTGAGACGCCCGACGATTTTCGTTTTGTCTACGCCAACGCCGCCTTTGACGTCCTCGCTCTCGACAGCGGCGTGACCAAGGCCATCGGCCGCACCCGCCGGTCATTCAAGGCACCGGTCAACGACCACGCGCTGGAATACTATGTGCGGGTGGCTCGCACCGGCCAGTCGGCGCGGTTCACCACCGTCCCGGCCGCGCTGGCTCCGCGTGTGTTCGACGTGCACGTCTTTCCGTTGGGCCCACCGAAAGAGCATCTTGTGGCGGTGGTGTTCTCGGAGATCACCGACCAGTGCATCGCCGAAGAAAAGCTGGCGCAGGCCGCGCGCACTGACGCTTACCGGGTCCGGCTGACCGATGCGCTCCGGCGGCACGTTGACCCGACGCTGATTCAAGAAGAGGCGGCGCGGCTCCTGGGACAGCACCTCCAGGCCTCGCGCGTCCGCTACACCGAATTTGATCCGGGCGGCAAGTTCATGGTCATCGAAGAGAAGTACACCCTGGCCAGCCCCGGCCCCACCGGGCGCATGAGCCTGGAGGGCCTGGAGTTCTTGATGACCGACATGCAGGCGGGCCGGTCGGTGGCGATCAGCGATTCAACGATCGATCGACGCGTTCCCGAGGCGACCAGAAAACGATTCGCCTCGTATGGAATTGTCTCGTTGTTGCTGGCGCCGTTGCTGAAGGCCAATCGGGTGGTGGCCTGCGTGGCCCTGCACCAGACCGAGCCGCGGACCTGGACCGCGGAGGAGATCGCGCTGGTCGAAGACGTGGCCGAGCGGACCTGGTCCGCCGTCGAGACCTCGCGCGCCCAGCAGGCGCTGCAACAAGCCCACCAGCAAGAGATTCGCCTGCGCGAAGCCGCCCTGCAGGCCAGCCAAGCCAAGGACGAGTTTCTGGCCATGCTCGGTCACGAGCTGCGCAATCCGCTGACGCCCATCCTGGCCACGCTGGAGTTGATGCGCACGCAAGGGCGCAAAGGCTTCGCCAAGGAGCGCGAGGCGATCGAACGGCAGGCGCGCCACCTGGCCGGATTGGTCGACGATCTGATGGACGCCACGCGGATCTCGCGCGGCAAGATCAGCCTGCACCGCGGGCCGGTCGAGCTGCGCACGCTGGTGGCGCAAGCGGTGGAGGCGACCAGCCCGTTGTTCGAAGAGCGCGGCCACCACCTGGACATCGACGTGCCGGTGGGGCTGGTGGTGCACGCCGACGATCGCCGCATCGTCCAGGCCATCTCGAACTTGCTGACCAACGCCTGCCGGTACACCGCTTCCGGTGGACGCATCACCGTGACGGCCAGGCTCGACGGCGCCACCGTCGAGCTGGTGGTGCGCGACAACGGCGTGGGCATCGGGCCGGCGTTGCTCCCGCACGTGTTCGATCTTTTTCACCAGGGTCCGCAAGGCCGCGAGCGCCCGCACGGCGGCCTTGGTCTGGGGCTGTCCATCGCCCGCACCATGGTGACGCTGCACGACGGAATCATCACCGCGCACAGCGACGGGCCCGGCCAGGGCAGCGCTTTCGTGGTGCGCTTGCCGTTGGCGACAGTGGTGCGGCGGGCTGCCCGGCCGGCCCCGGTCCGACGGCGCGCGGGCGTGGCGGCGCGCCGCCAGCGCCGCATCCTGGTGGTCGACGACAACCGCGATGTGGCCGATGTGCTGGGCCAGCTTTTGCGCAAGCGCGGCCATCAGGTGAAGGTGGCGTACGACGGGATCTCGGCGCTGACGGCGGCCGACAGCTTTCGACCGACGCTGGCCTTGCTGGACATCGGTCTACCGGGGATCGATGGTTACGAGCTGGCGCGCCGATTCAAACGCCGCACGGCCTTGCACAAAGTCAAGCTGGTGGCGGTGACCGGCTATGGTCAGCCGGACGATCGAAAGCGCGCCACGCAGGCCGGCTTTGCCAGCCACATCGTCAAGCCGATCGACTTTGATCGCTTGCTGGGGATCATCGAAGAAGGAGGGAGCTAGCCCATGCCCAGACACCCGCCAACCGAGTCGTCCGGATCGCCGGCGCCGCGTCCGCCGTTGCGGCAGCTGGCCCACGATCTGACGAACGCCCTGGGCGGGGCCCGCCTGCGCTGGACATTGCTAAGCACCACGGCCACCGGCCTGCCGGCTGCGGCCGCCGAAAATCTGGACGCCCTGGGGCGCCTTCTGGCCGAGGCTTGCCAGCTGACCGAGCGATTGCACGGGGCGCTGGCCGACGTGGTGGCCGCCGGTGCGGCGCCCGCGAAGGCGAGTCGCCGCCCGGCCCGGCCCTGACGTCAGTGCCAGACGTTGAATTCGTGAATCGACCACCAGTTGCCGGCGCTGCCGGTCTGCACGACGCGCACAAAGCGCGCTGAACGGGCGGTGAAGGTGATGGTCACCAGCTGGGCCGTGCCCGCGCCGCTGGCGATGGCGCTGCCAAAGTTCACGCCGTCGTTCGAAACAAAGACCTGATAGCCGTGTGGAAAATCGCCGGTGCTGGTGCCGGCGTCCAACGTCAGCTGCGAGAATGTCTGCGCGGTTTGCATGTCGACCTGAAACTGCTGGCCATTCACCTGCGCAGTGCCGGTGCTAAAGCGCGTGGTGGCGTTGCCGTCCAGCGCGCGCGCCGGCACGTCGGTGGCCGAGCTGGGCGTGGCGCTGGCCACCCAACCGGTGCGCGGCAGTGCCACCAGCGGCGAGGCGGCGATGCCGAACACGTTCAGCTCGTGAATGGACCACCAGTTGCCGGCGCTGCCGGTCTGCACGATGCGCACGAAGCGCGCCGTCTGCCAGGCGAAGTCGATCGTCACCAGCTGCGTGGTGCCGTTGCCGCTGGCGATGACGCCGCCAAAGTTCACGCCGTCGTTCGAGATTGACACTTGATAGCCGCGCGGGTAATCGCCAGTGCTGGTGGCGGCGTCCAAGGTGAGGCGGGTGAACGTCTGGGCCGCCTTCATGTCCAGGATGAAGGTCTGGCCGTTGGCCTGCGCCGCGCCGGTGGAGAAGCGCGTGGTGGTGTTGCCGTCCAGCGCGCGCGCCGGCACGTCGGTGGCCGAGCTGGGCGTCGCAGTGGCCGTCCAGCCGGTGCGCGACAGCGCCGTTGTGTTCGGCGCGAAGGCGGTGAACTGGCTGCCGTTGTCGGCGATGTAAAGAACGCCGTTCGCCACCACCGGGCTTTGCCAGTGGATGGTGCCGATGCCGGTGTTGTTCCAAAGCTGCGCGCCGGTGGTGGGGCTGAGCGCGCGAATGTTGTTGTTGGTGGCGTTGTAAAGCACGTTGTCGGCGATCAGCACTGACCCGCCGGCCGGGCCCAACGTCCACTGCGTGGCCAGCGACGGATTGCCGTTGCCGTCGACCAGCAGCTTGAACGCCGCCAGGCCGCCGCTGGTGCTGGTGATGAAGACCCAGGTGGAGGCGTCTGCCGGATTCACCCACGTCGCCGCGCCGTTGGTGACGTCGCCGCCTTGGGGCAGGGTCATCGCGAACAGCTCGCCGCCGACGTGGCCGGCGCCGCCCTGGCCGCTGAGGTTGTCCAGGTTGATGATGCGCAGCTGCTGGTCCTTGCCGCCTTGCACGGCGATGTGCGGGAACTTGGTCCCACTGCCCGGCAAGATGATCGGCGCCGTGCTGCCCAGATCCAGATCTTGATCTTGCAGCGTCTGGAACACCGACGGCGTGTAGCTGTCCACCGGCCCGCCGTTGGCGCCGCTGCCGTCGGGGTTCAACGCCAGCACGCTGTCGCCCCAGAGGTGGCCGCCGGGGTTGAACGTGCCGTTGCCGGTGGTGCAGTAGATCTTTCCCGTATCCGAGCTGTAGACGACGCCCGAGCGGCCCCAGATCGCTGACTGCACACCCGGGCAGTCCGGCGAACCGCCGGTCACGAAGTGCACCGTCTGATCGCTGCATGAGGTGTTGAACACTTTCTGGGTGCCGGTGCCGAGGTTGATGGTGGTCAGATGGCCTTGATAGTCGCCGCCGTCGCCGTAGCCGCTGTACCCGACATAAAGAAAGTTGTTGCCGCCGGCTGTAACGATGGCCAGCGCGGTGGTGCCTTTCTCCAGCGACGGTTTCAGTGTGGCCACCTGCGGCCAGCCACCGGTGGTGGTCTCGGTGCCGCTGCCGACGGCGTACTTGTGCACCTTGCCGTCGAGGCCGTACGAGTAGACGAACGCGCGCGAAGGATCAATCGCCGGCGCCGACGTCGTGAAGTTCGAGCCGGTGTTCTGGTGCGACCAGATGGTCACGCCCGAGTGCGCGTCGAGGGCCAGGATGTGTCCCGACTGGCTGGTGAGAAAAACCAGATCGCGCACGCCGCTGCTGGTGCTGACGGCGGTCAAGATCGCCACCGCGCCGTCGACCTTGGCCGGCAGCGTGACCTTGAAAAGCTGGGTCAGTCCGGGAACTGACGATGGGCTGAGGATGGTCTCGCTGGTGTTGTTGCCGGTCTTGCGAGCGTCGCCGAAGAACTGCAACCAATCATAAGGACCTGCGGTCAGCGCGCTTTGCGACGTGCCGATGTCGAAGGCGCCGCTGTTCCCATCCTGGTTGTCGTCGCCGCAGGTGGTGGCGCCCAGCGCCGCAACGATCGCCGCACAACCCGCCACTCTGATTCCCAAGCCACCAAACCGCTGTGAGCGTTTCATGCTGGCCAGTAGATCGTTGCCTCGTCGCCGCGTCAAGTGACAATCGTGTCTGCCCACAGTTGCCTTCGTGGGACCCCGCGTTCAGACTGCGCGACCGTGCGTCGCCTCGCGTGCGTGAACATCGATCTGGACGGCTTGCTTCACTATGCGGCCATCCACGGATTGACGGCCCATGCATTGCCCGCCGGCGCGGCCGACGTCGTCGATCGCGTGGCCATCGATCGTTTCGTTGCCCTGTGCGACGGCGCCGGCGTGAAAGGCACGCTGTTCGCGATCGGCGACGATCTGCGCGCCCACGGGCGGGCCAGCTTGCGCGCGGCGGCGCGCGGCGGTCACGAGATCGGCAACCACACCCGCAGCCACGACTATACGCTGTCGCGCCGGACCGCCGACGAGATCGCCGCCGACGTCAGCGGCGGCGCCGACGACATCGAAGCGGCGTGCGGGGTGCGGCCGCGCGGCTTTCGCGCGCCCGGGTACACGTTCACGGCGGCGATGTACGCGGCGCTGGTGGCGCAGGGATACGCGTATGGCTCGTCGGTGTTTCCGGCGGCGCCATATTACCTGGCCAAGGCCGCGGTGATGGGCGCGCTGGCCATCAAGGGCACGCCGTCGCGTTCGGTGCTGGATCGGCCGCGCGTGCTGGCGGCGCCGGTGCTGCCGTATCGTCCTGATCCCGCTGAACCCTATCGCCGCGGGGACGGGATTGTTCCCGAGTTGCCGATCACCGTGGCGCCGTTCACCCGCTTTCCGTTCATCGGCACCTTCGTCACCACGCTGCCGGCGGTGATGGTGTCCGGGCTTTATCGCGCCGTCGCGCGGCGGCCGTTTCTGAATCTGGAATTGCACGGCATCGATCTGCTGGACGAAAGCGACGGCGGCGGTCCGGCGCTGGCCGCCGCGCAACGCGATCTGCGCGTGCCGGCGGCGGCCAAGCTGGCGCGCCTCACCGAACTTGTCGCGCGCATCAAGCAGGACTACGACGTGGTCACCCTGCTGGACGCGTCTGCGGACTTTTGAAGTCGCCGGTGGCGGATTAAAGAAGCTGGGTCCCCGTCGGGTCCAGCTTGGCGCGTTTTTGTGCAACGGATCGGTCGCGCCGTTCCACAAACTGTTTGAGTGTTCGCGACGGGCCGTTAGCTAAATCGATTTACTCAGAGAAAAAGTCCAGAGCAAAGGAGCCTTCATGGCGGCGGTACGGGCAGCGGGCGTTTTGGCGGCCGAGGTATTCGTCGGTGGCTTGGCCTTGTTGGCCGGAGTCCTGGTGACCGGTTGTGGCGGTGAGAGCGGTCGTCCCGCCGAAGGCGGCGGCACCGGCAGCGGCGGCGCCACCGTTTCTCCCGGTTCGGGTGGCGCCGCCTCGCCGATGGGCATGATGGGTATTGGGGGCGCGATGGTTGCGACGCCCGGACCAGGCGCCGGCGGGCTGCCGCCGCTCGGTGGCGCGCCGGCCAGCGCGTGTGGCACCGACGCCACGGTGCCGCTGGCTGCCGGCGCCGCGCCGCCCGCGTACACCTCCGCCTGCTCCAGCTGTCACGGCGACAGCGCGGGCGGCAAACTTTATTACCCGAATCTGCGCGCGAACCTGACGCTGGATTACGTTCGCTCGGTGGTTCGCGCCGGCAAGGTCAGCGACAAGACCACCATCACCACCGTCGAAGGCAAGACCATCCCGGCCCGCATGCCCGCCTTCAACCTGGCCCGCGTCAGCGAGCCCGAGCTGATGGCCATCTATCAATACCTCAGCACGCCGCTGGATCCGAACGCGCAGACGCCGCCGTATTGTCTGTCGCGCCCCGAAGCAACCTGGACGGACGCGCAGATCACCGAGGCGTATCAGCGCGGCTTGCAAGCCTGGCGCAGCGCCGGCACCGTCGACGGTAACGCCTGTGGTTTCTGCCACGGCCCCGACGGCATGGAGTTCGCCGCGCTGGGATTCACCGACAGTCAGCTTTATCGCCGCGCCTTCACCCACGTCGATCAAGCCACCGCCGACAGCGTGATCGACATGGTGCACGCCTTGCGCGCCCGCTTTCACCTCAGCGCGCCGTCCAATCCAGCCACCACGCGCGTCTTTCAACCGGGCGGCGAAGTCTTGCCAGGCGTCGACAACAACGCCCGCGATCAGGCCTTCGGCGCGTACATGAAAGACGCCTTGCACCTGACGCTGATGGGCCCGCCCATCAACAATGCCGCCGACGCGCACAAAGCCTGGCAAGAGTTGGTGGGCATCAACTTGCGCCAGCTTCGCGTCGGCATTCCGTTCAATCACTACACCGAAGACATCTTCAACAACGCCGGCGCCACCCCCGCCTGCCCGGATCGCCACCAGTGCGACGACCACGGAACCATCGCTGACTGGATCAGCGATGTGCCGGTGCTGACCGCGGCGACGGCGGCGGCGGTGTTCGCTGTGCAGGACACGTACCTGGCCGATCCGTCGCTGGCGAACGTCAAAGCGATCGTCGCCGCTTGCCCGCGCGACGATGCGATGTGGTTCAAGAACAAGTTTCGCTCGGTGCAGATCGCCAACTGGTTGTTCCGCCAGCAGGCGGGCGGCATGCCGATGCTGGACGCGTTGCCGCCGGCGCCGTTCCCGGTGGAAAACAGCCAGCTATACAACTCGATCTGGATGGTGGGCGCCAACCTGCGCGACTTCATCCACAACGTCGGCGCCACACTGCCCACGGGCGGCGGCAAATTTTCAGTCCCGCCCGAGACGCTGAAGGGTCTGACCCGCAACGACGCGTCCGAACAACTGCAGCGCTTGATCGTGCCGTGGTTCTGGTTGGGCTTCACATTCGATCCCAGTACGATGAACGTACAAGCCGACTATGTGGCCGAAGGCGACGAATACTTCACGCAAGAGACGTTTCTGGACAACGGGTCGTATCCCATCCACGGCGCCTTCATCGTCAGCAAGCGCAGCGTCGAGGTGATGGCCTATCCGGCGCTGCCGCGCTCGCCCAACGTGTTTCCCTTTCAGCATCCGGATCTGGGGCGTTTCCCCGTCACGCCGCTGACCATGCGGGCTGGATACTTTCCCGAACTGACCAACTTTGCCGAAGAAAAGAACTTCAACACCATCAATCCTTACCAGATCAAATACATGCCGGCCGATCCGACGCACAAAGCGCTGTATCAGACGTACACGGCAAACATGTATCGTATGTTCTTGTGGACGCTGGTCGACGAGCTGACGCAGACGCCGTCAATCTGGAACCCCACCATCCTGAACGGCAAGATCGACAAGATGGAGATCTTCCTGACCTTGCCCGACGTGCAGGCGCAAAACGGCGCGCAAGACACGGCGCTGCTTGTGGAGGCGCGCGCCCTGGTCAGCAAAGCGGCGGTGAACCAGTAAGCAGCGGCGTGGGGCTTGTGCGGAAGGTGAAAGATCGGCGTTGCTGCCTGGCGCTGGCGTGGGGGCTGGCGTTGGTCTTGGGCGCGTGCGGCGGCGCCGGCGCGCCGGCGGTGCCAGGCACGGGCGGCAGCGGTGCCGGTGGCGTCAGTAGTGGCGGCGCGCCCGGCAGCGGTGGGGCGCTGGGGACCGGCGGTGGGGCCGGTGGCAGCAATCAGAATGGCGGCGACGCGGGGACCGATGTGCGGGTTGCCGACAGTGGCGGTGATTTTCCCGTCGCCGGTTGTGCGGCGGGCGCGGTGTGGTGCGACGACTTTGAATCGTATCCGTTGATGAACGGGCAGACCACCACGCTGGATCCGAGCTGGGTGATCTACAAATTTCACGGCAGCCCGCGCGTCGACACCACCAAACCCTACGGCGGAAAACAGGGCGCCCACGTCGACACCGAGGCCGGCGATCTGCGCTACGCTGGCTTTGTCCACCAGACCGCCGACGACGTGGCGGCGCTGCCGTTCGATCACTACGGGCGCGTGATGGTCTGGTTGAAGGCGCTTCCGGTGAAGTCGGATTGGAACATCATTCACGTCAGCGGCCTGCTGCCGGGATCGACGACGAAGATCGCGCAGTTCAGTTTCGGTGGCGTGGGCAACGTGCTCGCGGTCAGCTATTTGCAGCGGACGCGCGTGCTGACGTCGACGGGCGCCGTCGCCTTGCGCGGGGGCGGCCGCGAGAACAGCGATCCGCCGCCCGAGCTGCAGTGTGCAACCGCCGCCACCGCCGAGACGCTGGTGCCGACCGCCTGGGTCTGCGTGGAATGGCACGTCGACGGCGCCAGCAGCCACCTCCAACTGTGGCTGGACGGCCGCCCGCAGACCGAGGTCGAGGTGATGGGCAAAGGCGCCGCGTGCAGCATCGGGGCCGCGCCCGCCGTCTGGCAGGCCCCGACGCTGTTCAACAAGCTGGTGCTGGACTGGGAGGCGTACCAGAAAGACGCCCCTCAACAAGACGCCTGGTTCGACAACTTCGCCGTCGGCACCCAGCGCCTGGGCTGCCCGACCGCGAGCGGGATGTAAGCGCCACCGTCGATCATACTAACGGGCGGTGCCGATTCACACGAAACGCTGGAACGATCCGGCCGAGCCCGCCGACGGGTTTCGCCTGCTGATCTGCCGCATCCGCCCGCGCGGCGTGGCGAAGGCGAAAGAGACCTGGACCGATTGGTGGGCGGATCTGGGGCCCAGCCGTGGCTTGCTGGACGACTATCACGGCAAGCATGGCGCGGCGATCACCTGGGACGCGTACAAGACGCGTTACCTGGACGAGATGCGCGGAGCGACGCAGGTGTGGCGCATCCGCGATCTGCAGCGGCGGTCGGCGGCCGGCGAGGCGATCACCTTGCTGTGTTCGTCGGCGTGCACCGATCCGCAGCGCTGCCACCGGACGTTGCTGGCCGGGTTGATCGGCCGGCGCGCGCCGGCGGGGAAGTGAACGGCTAGGTTTGCCCCAGCGCCTTCATCAATTGCGCGCGGGCCACACCCAGTTGAAATTCGGCCTGAAGCTTCTGCACGCCGGCGTTGGTGACGGCCAGCTGCGCGTCGCCGAGCTCGATGGCGTTGCCGATGCCGGTTTGATAGCGCGCCTCCGCCAGGCGCAAACGTTCGCGGGCGTTGACCAGCGCCTTGTCCGCCGAGCCAATCGCCGCTTTTGACGACACCACGGCGACGCGCGCCTGTTCGACCTCGACGGTGACCTGCTGGCGCAGTAGATCCACGCCGGCGCGCAGGTTGTCCAGCAGCGCGGCGTTCTCACGCAGGCGGCCCCGTTCCAGGCCGCCTTCCAGCAAGGCCCACTGCAAGGTCAGGCCGCCGCTGATGGTGAAGACCTGTCGCGCGGTGTTCTGATCGGGCAATCGATAGTTGGCGCTGCCGGTCAGTCCGAACGCGGGGCCAAACGTTCCTTTGACGGCGCGAATCGCCAGCTCTTGCGCGCGTAGCTGTTCTTCCAGGGCGCGAAATTCCGGTCGCGCCGCCAGCGCCTGCGCCGTCAACCGATCGGATGCGCTGTCCTCGCCGATCACCGGGCTGATCATTTCTTCGCTGACGTCAAAGTCAGCGTTGCCGTTCACGCCCATCGCCTGCCGGAGTTGCGCGCGCGAGATGGCGTAGGCGCTCTGCGCGTTGATGAGCTGCAGTTCGGCGGTGGCCTGATCGGCCCGGGCCTGCGCCAGGTCGATCTCTGGGTGGGTGCCGACGTCGACGAAGTCTTGTACCTGGGACAGGTGGCGGTTCTGGTTGTCCAGCGTCTCGCGGGCCACCGCCACCAACGCCTTGTTGGCGCGGGCGCCCAGGTACGTGCTGCGCACGGTGAGGATCACTTGCAGCGTCGTGGCCAGCTCCGTCTGGCGCTGCGACTCTTCGGACGACTGCGCCGCCTTCCACCTCGACCAGTTCTGGCCGAAGTCGTAGAGGAGCTGGTTGGCGGTCAGCCCGGCCGAGAACAGCGTCGATGTACCGCCGGTGACAATCCCGGTGGTGACGGGACCTCCGCCGGGCGGCTGCATGACCGTCGCTGAATTTTGTGGCCAGCTGTCATTGAAAAGATACGAAGCGTTGCTGTTCACCTGCGGCAACAGCGGCGCCCGCGATTCATCTGATCTTCCGCCCGCGGCTTCCGTCTGCGCGTGCGCCTGCCGCAGCTGCGGTTGGTGCGCCCGAGCGATGCGCACCGCTTCGTCCAGCGACAGGTTGCGCGGAATCTCGTCGGTGGGCGGCGCGTTTTCCTCGGCGAACGCGGCCGGCGCGGAAATCAGCATCGCCAGTATCGCCGTGGTCGGCAGCACGAACCGTCGAGTCATTCGAACCTCAACGCATCGATCGGATCCAGCCGCGAAGCCTTGCGCGCCGGATAAAGTCCGAAACCAATTCCCACCAGCGCGCTGAAGGCCACCGCGATCATGATGACCTCCGGCCGGATCAAAAGCGGCCACTGAAACCGCGAGGCCAGCTGTTCCGCCAGCAGCACGCCCAGCGCCACGCCGATCACGCCGCCGGCGACCGACAGGGCCAGCGCTTCGGTCAGGAACTGGGCCAGGATGTCGCTGCGGCGCGCGCCCACCGCCATGCGCACGCCGATCTCGCGCGTTCGTTCGGTCACGCTGACCAGCATGATGTTCATGATGCCGATGCCGCCCACCAACAAAGACACGGCGGCGATGCTGGCCAGCAGGGTGGTCAAGGTCTTGGCGCCTTCCTGCTGGGCGTTGGCCAGCTCGGCCAGGTTGCGGATGGAAAAATCGTCGTCCGTTCCGCGCTGCAGGTGGTGGCGCTCGCGCAAAAGGCCGGTGATCTGCGTTTGCGCGCGCGCCGTGGTGTCCGACGCAGAGGCGCCCACCAGGATCGCGCCCGAGAGATATTTCTGCAGGCCACCCTGGATCTTGGTTTGAAAGGTGGAAGCCGGGACAAACGCGGCGTCGTCGTAGTCCTGGCCGGATGCCGACTGGCCCTTCTTCGCCAGCACGCCCATCACCTGAAACGGCACGTTGCGGATGCGCACCATCTGACCGACCGGGTTGTATCCGGGACCGTACAGCTTTTGCACCACGGTGTCGCCCAGCAAGACGACCTTGGTGCCGCCTTCCAGGTCGGACGACGTGAACATCGAACCTTCGCTGACCGGCCAGCTGCGGATCTGGAAAAAATCCGGCGTGGTGCCGGTGACGCTGGTGGTCCAGTTCTGCTCGTCAGTGATGAGCGGGGCGGTGGAGCGCAGCGACGGCGCCGCATAGCGCACCGTCGGGATCTCGGTCTGGATCGATTTCAGATCGTCCCAGGTCAGCGTGGGCATCGATCCGAAACCGCCGTGCGCGCCGCCCGACGAGGTGCTGCCCGACATGATGATCAGCAGATTCGATCCCATCGAGGCGAACTGCTGTTCGACCTGCGCCTTGGCCCCTTCGCCGATGGCCACGGTGGCGATCACCGCGGACACGCCGATGATGATCCCCAGCGTGGTGAGGAACGATCGCAGCTTGTTGCGGGCCAGCGCCCGCGCCGCCACCCGGGTCGTCTGCAGCACGTTCATGATTTGTTCTCCGCGGCGGGCGACGCCTGGTGGGCGTGGGCTTCGGCGTCTGCTTGCGCTTCGGCTGCGGCGGCGGCCTTGGCCACCTGCAAGGCGCCAGCGGCGCGCTGCGGTTCTTGCCGCTGGTCGGAGCGCACGCGGCCGTCCTTCATGATGATCACCCGGCTGGCGAAGGCGGCCACATCCGGTTCGTGGGTGACCAGCAGGATGGTGATCCCCGATTGCCAGAGCTCTTGCAGCAAGGCCATCACTTCGATGCTGGTGACCGAATCCAGATTTCCCGTCGGTTCGTCGGCCAGGATGACCTTGGGCTCGGTGACCAGGGCGCGTGCGATGGCCACGCGTTGCTGCTGGCCGCCGGACATTTGATTGGGATGGTGGTGCATGCGCTCGCCCAGCCCCACGCGATCCAGGGCCACGCCGGCCCGGCGTGTCCGCTCGCGGGTGCTGACGTCGGTGTAAATGAGGGGCAATTCGACATTTTCGAGAGCGCTGGTGCGCGACAGGAGATTGAAGCTTTGAAACACGAAGCCCAGCGTCCGGTTGCGAATGTGCGCCAGCTGGTCCGAATTGAGCCCACCGATCGAATGACCGTCCAGCTGATATTCACCCGCGGTTGGCTTGTCCAGGCAGCCGAGCATGTTCATCAACGTGGACTTCCCCGATCCGGACGAGCCCATCACGGCGACGAACTCGCCGGCTTCGATGGCCAGGCTGACCCCGCGCAAGGCGTGCACCTCGACGTCGCCCATGCGGTAGACCTTGGTGACGTCGTGAATCTGAATCATGGCGGCGGCGCGTTCGGACATGGGCGCGCCCCTTTAGAACATCCGGCGGAAGGGCGCCGCGCCCGCGCCGCCGCCCTTCGATGAATCAAAGCCGGTGGCGTCGGTGATGGCGCGGTCGCCGGCTTGCAACTGCGGCGAGTCCACTTCGGTCGTCACGCCGTCGGACAGACCGGTGTGCACGGACAGCGGCAAGGGGTTGTTGTCGCGCAGCACCCACAGCGTGCGGCGATCCGGCGGTTCGCCGTCGCCCCCGCCGCGCGGTCGCCGGCTGCCGCCGGCGCCGGGGGGACCGCCGCCGCCACCGCGGGCGCGATCGCCGCTTCTTGCGGCGCCGCCGGCGCTGGCACCGCCGTTCGCGACACCGGCGTCCGCCGGACCGCCGCCGCTGCGCCCGCGCTGCTGCAGCTCGGCCGGCGGCTGAAAACGCAGCGCCGCGTTCGCCACCCGCAACACGTCGTCCTTCTGATCGTAGATGAACGTCACCGTGGCGGTCATGCCGGGCCGCAGTTCCAAACCGTTGTTGTCGACGTCCACCACCGCGTCGTAGGTGACCACGTTCTGCAGCGTCTGCGGCGCGTTGCGGATCTGGCGAATCACGCCCTTGAACTTGCGCGACGGGTACGCGTCGACGGTGAACGTCGCCTGCAGGGCGGCGCGCAGCTTGCCGATGTCCGCCTCCGCCACGCTGGTGTCGACCTGCATCTTGGTCAGGTCCTGGGCGATCACGAACAGCGTCGGCGCCGCCAGCGACGCCGCCACCGTTTGCCCGACATCCACGCTGCGCGAGATGACCACCCCGGTGATCGGCGAGCTGATGGTCGTGTACGCCAGGTTCACGCGCGCCTGGTGCAGCGACGCCTTGGCCTGCGCCACCTGTCCTTGCGCCGCCACCACGTCGCCGTCGGCGGCCTTGGCGTTGGCGCGCATAGTGTCCAGATCCTGCTGCGCGATCACCTTGCGCCGGGCCAGCTCCTCGGCGCGGGTCAGCTGCGCCTTGGCGTCGTCGGCACGCGCTTGCAGCTTGGTCAGATTGCCGCGCGCGGCAACGTCGTTGGCGTCGGCCTGATCCAGCGCCGCTTGAAACAGCGGCGGGTCGATCTTGGCGACGACCTGGCCTTTTTTTACCTGCGAATTGAAGTCGACCCGGATCTCGCTGACCCGGCCCGAGACCTGGCTTCCGACTTGGACGGTGACCAGCGCGGACAAAGTTCCCGTCGCCGTCACCTTGGCCATGATCGCGCCGCGATCGACGGCAACGGTCTCGAAATGGACGGTGTTTTTGTGGGTGGCGCGGTAGTAGGTGGTGCCCCCTGCGGCGCCGAGGACGATGACGGCCACGACGGTCAGGCCGATGTTCGATTTCTTCATGGTTCCTTTTTCTGGGGCGTCTGACACCGACGAACGGTGCAGCGGTAAGACGGTAACTCACCTGCCGACGAAATCCTTTCGGGTTTGATTCACCGACGGGGGAAAAGCCAAATTTCTTCGCAAAATGCCTAACGGCGCGTGCCCGGCCAGGGTCAAACCATCGCCGGGATGTTGCGCTATCCGGACAATCTGAAGGATCGATGGAACCCGGCGGGACGCGAGATGGCGGGCGGGAAAAATCGGCGGCGGCGGGTGGCGACAGTGGCGGCGGCGGCGGCGGGG
>DASXQB010000116.1:0-15678 GCA_036493295.1 Polyangia bacterium
CGTGGGCCA
The DNA here is from genome assembly GCA_036493295.1 of Polyangia bacterium. Classification (GTDB taxonomy): domain Bacteria; phylum Myxococcota_A; class Polyangia; order Fen-1088; family Fen-1088; genus DATKEU01. The sequence continues at coordinate 10 of DASXQB010000116.1, forward strand.
GGGCCGACGCGCCGGAGAAAGCCGCCGCGCGCGCCAGGACCTACCAACGTCTCTATCCTGCCGGTAGGCGGCTTTCCGAGGTACGCACGCTGGGGGGTCTGGACCACTGACAAGAACGATCCGGAGAGCGCCGTTCGCGTCGGTGGCTCTGTTTTGTGGGCTCGGCTTGTGGCTGTTGGCCCGAACTGACGAAGGCGCGCACGCTGGTGAGTCAGCGGGCCCGACGCCGATCGCGCTCACCATGCGTTCATGTCCTTCGGCGTTGACCGCGGCGGTCGGTCGCGTCCTCGCTCTGGAGCTGCGCGAGATCCCCCTCGTCGGCGGGGACTCTGGCGTGGTCGTCCGGGACCGGTTGGCGATCAGCTGCAGCGACCAGACCGTGGAGATCGCGGTCCAGACCACCGCGCCCGCTCAGAACATGAGCCGGCTTTTGAACCTGAACGAGTTCTCGGCGGACGATCAGGCGCGCGCCGTGGCGCTGGCCGCGGTCGAACTTCTGGCTGCTGTGGACGCGGACATCCGCCAGCGTTTGGCGCCGTCCGTTGCCAACGTCCCGCCTTCTATCCCTCGGCCTGTCGTCCCCGAACCACCAACCACCCTCGTGTCACCCGCGCCGCCCATCGCCCGCGACGGTAGCCGCGGGCGCGTCTTTGCCTACGGTGGTTTTCGATCTTTCCTCGCTGCCGGCTCCGCGCTGCAGGTTCTCGGCGGCGGCGTGGCCTGGTCCCGACGTCTGCGCGTGACGCCGCTGGTGCTCGCGCTTGACGCGGATCTGGGGTTCGGAGAAGGCCAGAATCAAACCCACGCCGCCAGCGCATGGTTGGGATCGCTGGGCGTCGTCTTGGGCGCCGCGCGGGACTTCGGAAGCATCACGGCCGAGGTCGGAGTGGGACTGCGGGTGGGCGGCGCCAGGTTCCACGGAGAGGTCGACGGGGGGACGGTGCTATTGCCCTGGGCGGGGCCCCTCTTGGCGCTGCGTTTCTCCGTTCAGGCATGGCGGGTCAACCTGACCACCAGTCTTGAGGCCGGCCTCGCGGCGCTAGGAGCGCAAGGAACAGCTGACGGCCAGGCGCTGGTGTCGGTGCGGGGTTTGTGGTTGGCCGCAGGTGTGGGGATTGGGTTCTGATGCCCGGGTGATGGCAGGCCGACTACGGCGCCATCTCGTCTCGGACATGGGAACCATCTTTTTCTTGAGCCGGTTTTCGAATGAAGCACCTCTGTTTGATGGCATTGCGGACGTACGAATCATGGCTGCTGCTGTCTTTCGCGCTGGCGATCGGCTGTCAGGGGAACGCTTCCAAGCCGTCGACGACCGGCGCGGCCGGCGCCGGCGCCGCTGAGGTCGGTGCTGGTGGCGGCGCTGGTGGCGCCGGAGGCACCAGCGGAGGCGCGGGCGGCAGCACCAGCGGCGGCGCGGGTGGCGCGGGCGGGTCGCCTGCTGGCAGCGGCGGCGGTGCGGGCAGGGAGGGTGGGGCGCCTGACGGCGAAGACGGCGGCGGCGCCAGCGCGGATACCGGCGCTCCCGGCGGGCCTATCAAGGTGCTGCTCTTCAACCACACCGCCGGTTACGGTCACCAGTCGCGCCTGACGGCGATCCCTCTGCTGATGGCCGCGGCCGCGGCGAACAACATCGATCTGGATCTGCGCTACGCCCACACGACGATGCCCGGCAAAGCCCCGCTGCCGGAGGGTACCAACGACAGCGCCACGCCGCCCGATCTGTCGGCGTTCACGCCGGGGGGGCTGGACGGCTACGACGTCGTCTTCTTTCTCAACACCACCGGCAACGTTTTTCAGGGCGCCGACGAGGCGGTGCACCAGCAGGCGCTGCAGGATTTCATCGACCAACACCACGGAGGCTTTGTCGGCGCCCATTCGGCGGCCGACACCTACGACGACAGCTGGCCCTGGTACCAAGACATGATCGGCTCGATCTACAGCGGGCATTCGAACGTCGTGGCGGGAACGGTGCGAAAAAATCCGGGCGTCACGTCGGTGATTCTGAGCGAGGCCATGGTCCCCGATCCCTGGCAGCGCATGGAAGAGTGGTACACGTTCGGGCGCGACGTCCGCCAGTTGACCGGCTTCACCGCGCTGCTGCTGGCCAACGCGCCCCTGCCGACCGGTGGCGTCGGCGAGCGGCCGAGCGCCTGGCTGCATGAAGTGCCAGGCGGCGGCCGAGTTTTCTACACCGGCTTCGGCCATTTCGTGGCCGCATTCCAGGAGGAAGCGGTCATGCGTCTGCTGATGGCCGGCGTGAAATGGGCCGCTCATCGCACGGACTGACACCAGCGACGCGGACATTTCTAAAAAGCCGGAAAGGTTTTTAGAACCCCTCGTTTTTTCTGATCGGTTTTTAGTGGGTCGCCGCATCTCTACGAGCGGAGGTGTTTATGTCCGCACCGCGTAGAGTTCCGCTGCCCCCTCCCTGGTGGGCCCTGGTGCGCCTGACACTCGCCATTGCCGTAACCGGATGTACGGGTGTCATCAAGAACCCGCCGGGTCAAACGCGCGCCGGTTCGGGCTCCGGCGCGCAAAGCGGCGAGGGTGGTGTTGGCTCCGGCGGCATGTCGGGCGCGGCATGCGCCGTCGCGCCGGTGCCCGTCCAGCGCCTGACGAAGCTCGAATACAACAACGTGGTCCGCGATCTGTTCGGTGTTCAAAAGGACTATACGGCGGGGTTCTCGGACGACGCCGAGGGACCCGCCGGGTTCACGACCGAGGGGATTGCCCAGAATCTGGCGTTGAGCCAGGTGACCGACTATTTGAACGCCGCCAAAGCGGTGGTCGCCGACGTGTTCGCCGCCAGCCCGAACCCGCTGCTGACCTGCCCGTCAGGCGATGCCTGCGCCCTGTCGATCATCACCTCGCTCGCGACGAAGGCGTTTCGCGGACCGCCACCGGCCGACGAGATCACGAATCTGATGACGATCTACAAATCTTCGAGCAGCCCGGTATTCACCGATGCCTTGAAGCTAGCGGTGAGGGCCATCCTCGTCTCGCCTCGATTCTTGTTCCGCGTCTATCAAGTCCCGGCAAACGCCAACACCGTGACGCCTCTGACGGACTACGAGCTCGCCAGCCGCCTCTCGTTCTTCCTCTGGGGATCGATTCCGGACGACCCCCTCATGGCCGATGCGGCGCAAGGACATTTGCAGCAGTCGGACGTGCTCAAGGGCCATGTGCTCCGCATGCTCCGGGATTCGCGCGTCGCGTACCTGAGCAACAGCTTTGGCTACCAGTGGCTGCAGCTCGATCGCTTTGATGCCGCCACTCTGGATACGACCCGTTTTCCCACCTGGAACACTGTCCTCAAGAGCTCGATGAAGAACGAGACGCTCGCTTTTCTGAACCACGTGTTCGGACAGGACACCAGCGTCATGGACTTCATCGCGGGGACGTATAGCTTTCTCGACCAGAGTCTCGGCCGACACTATGGCATCCCCGTACCGGCCGGCGCTGGTACGCAGATGACGAAGGTTGCGCTCAACGACCAGCGCGTTGGCATCCTCACCAACGCGTCCGTCCTTGCGCTCACCTCTGAAGCCAATCGCACCTCGCCCGTCCGTCGCGGGAGGTGGGTGCTGCAGCAGATCTTGTGCTCCGATACAGGTGGGCCTCCGCCCAACGTGCCGCCGCTTCCCCCTCCGGTCAACGGAGCCACGGATCTGCAAGCCGAATCCAAGATCCGCCAGAGGCTCGCCCAGCATGTCGAGCAGGGCGCGTCGTGCGCAGCTTGCCACAACATGCTCGACCCGATCGGCTATGGCTATGAGAACTACGACGCTGCCGGCATCTGGCGCACGACCTACGTGGACGGCGCCGCGGTCGATGCGTCCGGGCAGCTGCCCACCGGTGAGACGTTCAACAACTTTATGGATCTCGCGAAGGTCTTGCGGTCGGACAGCCGCTACCCCTTGTGCTTTACCAAGCGCTTGGCCTCCTTCGCAGAGGGACGCGACATGACCGGAACAGCCGATCAATGCACAACGCAGCCCATCGCCCAGACGAGTGTGGGCCCTACGCAGAAGTTCTCTGATCTCGTCGTCCAGTTAATTCTCGACGCGAGTTTCCGCTCCCGTCAAGCGAACGATTGAGAGGAACACGAGCCATGAGGACGTTCCAAATACCGAGGCGCAGTTTCCTCAAAGGGGCAGGCGTCTCGATCCTCCTGCCGTCTCTAGACGTCATGGTTCACCCACGAATATCGCTGGCGGCATCAGCCCCGGCCGCCAGCCCACGTTACGCCGCGTTCTTCTTGTCTCTCGGAATGTGGGGTCACGGCTACGACCCAACGAAAACTGACAAGACCCGCTACTATGAAATTAAGGCCGGCGATCCAAAGTTGGGCACAGGGACCTGGCACCCGGCTCAACCTGGCCCGTTGACGTCCCCGCTGCCGGTGCATCTGGCGCCATTCGAGTCCCTCAAGCAAAAGATGATGATTGTCAGTGGACTGAGCACTCTGACGGGTGATCCGGACGGCACCAACGCCACTCACTCTTTGCCCACCAGTGCCTGGCTCACTTCGGGTTACAAAAAGACCGGCAACAACGGGACTACGCCTCCCAATTCCGTCGATCAGTACATCGCCAATGCCATGGGGTTTACTCCGGGCTCGACGATCGCCTTCAATCCTCTCGCGTCCGATTTCAGCGAGTCGACAGGAGGGCACGGCGGGTACGTGTCATCGAATACCCTCCTAGGCGGCAACAATCTCGTCCCCAAGATTACCGATCCGATGAAAGTGTTCACTCAGTTCTTTGGCAAATGCTCGACCGCCGGTTCCGGTGCCAGTCAGATGGCCAGCCTGGCGGACGACAAGAGCGTGCTCGACTACGTCATAGGCAGCGTCGCGGCTCTCCAGAAGAACCTGGGCAAGGATGACAGCGCGCGCCTCGACGCCTATCTGCAGAACATTCGCGACGTCGAGAACAGCTTGACCACTGCCGCTCCGGTTCTGTGTCCGACGACGCCGCCGGCCTTTGATCCCGTTCTGAACGGCGGCGCTATAGATTGGCTTGCCAAGTTACGGATGATGGTCGACGTCGTCGCCCTCGCGATGGCCTCCGACGCCATGCCGATTGCCACCATCATGACAGACACCGAAGCCCACGGAGATCCGGCTTACGCTGCCAGAGTGGCGTACGCGAGCGATTTCGTCGGGATCGGTGGCAACAAAGTGACCTATAGCTCCAACTCGTTGGACACTCATACGGACATCACGCATGCGGCTTTTGCCTCCAACACTCAGATCGTCGAGGAATGGTTCGCCTACACCCGCGTATTGATGTACGTGGCCCAGCGCCTTGCTCAGAAGCTGGACTCGTTCCCTGCCGAGCCCAACGGCAACACACCACTCGACAACTCCATTCTACAGATCGGTGCTTGCCACTCACACGCCACCGATCATACGACGCACAACCTGCCCGTGATCCTCCTCGGCGGCAAGAAGTTCAACATGCGCCAAGGACAGTACTTGCAGGTTCCGATGAACACGGACCTTGGCAACTTCTACTACACGATGCTGCAAGCGATGCAGGTGCCGGGGACGGACTTCAACGGAAACAAGACATCCCTGCCCGGCTTATTCGGCTGAGGCATCTGACATCAGGGCACCCCGGCTACACACTCAAATGTCCAGTTCGGATACTCAGAATTGTCCAATCGTCGGCGGCGGCCTGACCGAGACTGACGTCACCGTCCATAAGTCATGAAAGCGATCGGCTGGATCGGAATTGTCATCGGCCTTTCCCTGCACGTCGGCTGTGCAGGTCACGGGACGGCAAGTGGAAGCGACGGCCCAGTGACTGCCGGCTCCGGTGGTGCCTCGGGCAGCGGTGGCAGCGCAGGGCCGATCGGCAGCGGCGGTTCGGGCGGCGGCAGCGGCGGTTCGGGCGGCGGCAGCGGCACCGGCGGCGGCAGCGGCGGCGCGGCCGTCGACGCTCCGGCGATCGTCGACAGCGGCACGACATCGTCCGACGCCGGCGCCCAGGGTCCGTGCACGGTAAGCACCTTGAAGGCCGGCAACACCACCATGATGATCCAGAGCGGCGGCGCCATGCGCATGTATATCGTGCACGTGCCGACCAAGTACGACGGAAAGACGCGCATGCCGCTTGTGATCGACATGCACGGGAAAGGTGACACCGCCGCGCACCAGATAACGTGGTCGGGGTGGCGCGAGAAGGCAGATGCGGTCGGGCTGGTCGTAATCTATCCACAGGGGATTGGGAATTCGTGGAACGGCGGTCCGGCGGGCTGTCCGATCTTGAAGTGTTGCTGTGAGCCCGCTCAGGATCAAAACATCGACGACGCGGGTTTCATAAGAGCGGTGGTGACCAAGACCGCGCAGGACGGTTGCATCGATCTCAAGCGCGTCTACGCCACTGGCCTGTCGAACGGGGGCATCATGTCGCAATGGCTGGCCTGCGATGCCGCCGACATGTTTGCCGCGGTGGCGCCTGTGTCTGGCCCGAACATGATTGATTGCAAACCGTCGCGCCCCATCTCGGTTGTACTGTTCCGTGGCACGCTGGACAGCGAGGTCTTGTACAACGGAGGGAACTCGACACCGACCGGTCATGTCTGGCCAAGCGCGATGGCTGACTATGACAAATGGGCCGGCCTGGATTCATGCACGGACATGCCGGCACCGCTGCCTATGTATCCGGTCTGTCAGATTCGCAGCAAGTGCGCCGGCGGATCCGAAATCATCCTGTGCTCGCCCAAGGCGCCCCACAACATGTACGCCACAGCAATGAGCCAGATGGTGGGCGTTGCCGACGTGGCATGGGAGGTCTTCCAGCGCCACACCCTGCCCTGATCAGGCGCATGGCGGCTGATTACCGGCGAGCCTTCAGCTGCTTCTCACTTTACGGGCAAACGAGACTGTTCCGGACATTCCGGGCGGCTGGCTGAAAGCGGCGACGCCACCACGCGAAACAGTGGCCACACAACGCGCGCGCGGACGGGGCATCGCTTTGAGCCGATTGGGATGGAAGAAGAAAGAATCATGAAGATGGTGACCAAGTTTCGCCTTCGCCTGGCCGCCGTGCCGACCAATGTTGTGGGGGCTGGGCCGTTGGAATTCGAGGTGCTGTTCGCGCTCCACAGCGCATACGTGGCCAGGCTGGCCGCTCACCTCCTGGGCTCGGACGACGCCGACGTGGACCACGTGGTGCAAGACGTCTTCTGGCAGGCCTGGCGCCGGCTGGGGCGCCGTGGCGGCGGCGTGCCGGTGCAGCCTGGCGACGGCAAAACGACGCGTGGGCGCCGCGAAGAGCGTGATCGATGAGGTATTTGGTGATGACTGATCCGATGTGGAGAGCGCTAGGCGCAAGGGTAGAATCAAACTGGAATTCCCAAAGCGCGCAGGCCGCGCGGGCTGTGATCCAGCGTCGGCACGCGCGCCGGCGGACCGCCGTGCGCGTGATGACAGCGGCTTTCTTTGTGTCGCTGGTGGCGGGGGACGCGGTTGCGCTCGTCGACCTGCGAACAACTGCGCGCAGCCACGCGCCGACAGCGGCGTCGGGGTCGGCGCCGTTTTCGTCGTCGAACGCCACCAGCAACACCCGCTCCACCACCGGTGCCGCTGTCGAGACGCTGACGGTGACGCAGCTTTCGCCCGAAACCGTCCTGGAACCGATGCCGGATCGCCACGGACGGGGTTATCTGCTGCGGGCCGGCGGCGCGCGCTTTGCCGTGCCACATGATGCCCACCAGCCGTTCGTCGTCGTCGCCGGCGCCGTGGTGGTCGAAGACCTGGGCACGACGTTCACCGTCCAATACCTGGCCGCCGATCGTCTGGACGTCTCCGTCGATAGCGGGCGCGTCCGCGTGCGCGCGCACGGAACCAACGCCGAGGTTGCGGCCGGCGATCGCCTGGAGGTCGCCGTTTCATCGCCCGTGATCGCCCCCGACGAACCGGCGTGCGCATCGGTGGTGGCGTCACCGTGGCGCCCGCTGGCCGAACGCGGCCGATATGAAGAGGCGCATCGCGCGCTGAAGAAAGCGGGCCCGGACGCTGGCGCCGGCGTTTTCCTTCATCGCGAAGACGGACGGCATGGTGGGATTCTCGTCGATCTCCGGCGTCATGAACGTGAACGTCGGGATGCAGAGGAACTACTTTTACCGGCCAGAAATCAGCTCAGAAAATCTGAGGCCGTTTCGATAGCTTATTGTTACGCTATCTGTTCCCGGTGATGTGTGCCTTCCACAAGCCGACCCGGTGGGCCCATGGCTTCCTGATGGGATTGACCTTGGCCGCACTTCCTGGCCTTGAGGCTTGCGTACAGACGCGAGAATTGTTCGGCACGCAGGCCGATGCCGGTTTGCCAACCGACGCTTCCGTGGCGGACGTCTATCCGGTGACGCCCCTCCCGTCGCCCGAGCAGCTCGCCTGGCAGGCGCAAGAATTGACGGCCTTCTTTCACTTCGGCATCAACACCTTCACGAACAAGGAGCAGAGCTTCGGCACCGACAATCCGACCCTCTTCAACCCGACCGGGCTGGCCATCAGCCAGTGGATGAACACGCTGCAGGGCGCCGGTTTTCGCCACGCGATGCTGACCGCCAAGCACGTCGACGGTTTTTGCCTGTGGCCGACCAAGTGCACAACGTACTCGGTGGCGGCCGCCACCGCGTGGAAGGGCGGCGGCGGGGACGTGGTCGGCTTGTTTGTCCAGGCCGCCCGCCAGGCCAACATCGGCGTCGGCCTGGCGATCGATCCCAGCGCTGGAACGGCGCCTAACGAGACGCTGCTTCTCTGCGAGCTGAAAGAGCTGCTGACCAACTACGGGCCGATCGACGAGATCTGGGTGTGGGGGGGCAGCTCGGTGCCCGTGCCCGCCAACTTCGACTGGGCCGGGGTCGCCGACCTGGTTCATAAGCTGCAACCGCACGTGCTGCTGGATGACGGGGACCTTATCGAATCGGTCGGCGCCGATGTGCGCAGCACCGGGCAGGCGCTGGTTTCGGACACGCAGATCGATCAAAGCAGCATCCAGCCCGATCCCACCGGCGCAGCGAAGCCGCCCATCTGGTACCCGGCGGAGGCGGTTTACCGAACGCGCACGGGCTGGTTTTGGCACGCCGCCGAGAATGCGAGCTTTCTGCCGCTGAATCAGCTGATCGACATCTATTACAACTCGGTCGGCAGAAATAGCCTGCTGCGCCTGAACCTGTCGCCTGATAACCAAGGGCTGCTGTTCGACGGCGACGTGGCGATGATGAATCAGTTCGGCGCCGCCATCACCGACATCTACCAGACCAACGTGGCGGCCGGTCAACCAGCGACGGCCGATTCGGTTTTCATGAACCTGCCCACCTACGCGGCGGCGATGGCCGTCGACGGAAAGCTGGATACGTACTGGGCGGCTGCCGACAACACGACCCCCGTGCGCCTGGAAATTGATCTGGGCGGCCCGCGCATGTTCAACGTGGTCAACATTCAAGAGCCGATCGCCATCGGCGAGCGCATCACGAAGCATTCCGTGGAGGCCATGATGAACGGCGCCTGGACCACCATCGCCGCCGACGGCACCTTCGTCGGCCACCGCAAGCTGCACCGGGTCGGCCCCATCACCGCCAGCGCGATCGCCCTGGTGATCACCGCGGCGCGTGGCACCCCTGCCGTCGCCGAGTTCGGCGCCTATCTGTCGCCGAACCCGTGATGGCGCGCCGGGCCCAGCCGGGCCAGCCAGATTTCCCCGAAAAAGGCGTGAGCCATTTGTACGTCTCGCCGCATCTCCTCATGGCCACCATGACCGCCATCCAGGCCCACGTCTGACTGGAGTGAACGATGAAGGCCGCCTTCTGGTCCGCTCTCCTTTTTTCTTTTTTGACCGCGTGCAGCGGCGACATCGGCGCGCCCCCCGGATCGACCGGCGATACCAAGAACGGTCCCGGCGGGAGCGGGGGCACCGTGGCGCCGGTCAACTGCCAGCAGCCGGAGGCGGGGGCGCTGAACGCGCGACTGCTCTCGCCCAGCCAGTACGACAACACCGTGCAGGATCTGCTGCAGGTCGGCGGCGATCCGGCCAAGGGCTTCGCGGGGGCGGGGTTTGCGCAGCTTGATGATTCGGCCGTCGAACAACGCGCCAACGCCGCGGCCGCGGTGGCGCACGACGCGGCCACGACGTTGTCGGCCTGGGCCCCGTGCAGCCCGACCGCCACCGATACGGCCACCTGCGAGCAACAACTGATCGACGGGATGGGCGCGAAGGCCTTTCGCCGCCCGCTGACCGCCGATGATCGCACGCCGATGAAGGCGCTGTTCGATGCGGGCATCAAACAGAAGGATTTCGCCACTGGCGTCGAGTGGTTCTTGACCGGGCTTTTGCAGGCGCCCGACTTTCTGTATCTGCTGGCCAAGCCGGCGGGGAACGAAAAGCCGGGGCAGGTGGTGCCGATCGAAGCCCACGACATGGCCAGCCGCCTGGCCTATTTTGTCTGGGATTCCCCGCCGGATGACGCCCTGATGGCTTCTGCCGACGCCGGTCGACTGAACGATCCGACCGAGCTGCGCGCGCAGTTCACCCGCATGGTTGGTGACCAGAGATTTCTGCGCGGGGTTTCCGGTTTCTATTCACAGTGGCTGCATCTGGATGGTTTCGCCGAGGTGGCGCGCGATGATCAGGCCTTCACCGGCGACGTGGTGACGTCGCTGTCGACGTCGCTGTTGATGAGCGCCACGCAGATCTATTCGTCACCGTCGCCCAACCTTTCGGATCTGTTTTCCGGCGACACCTATCCCCTCAATGCCACTTTGCGCACGTTTTATAATCGGCCGGGTACCGGCGACGGATTTGCGCCAGTGGCGATGGACGGTGAGGGGCGGCACGGCATCACCACCCATCCCGGCTTGATGGCCTTGATGAGTCGGCCGGACTCCAGCAACCCCATCGCGCGGGGGCTGTTCGTGCTGGGGACGTTGCTTTGTCAGGACGTGCCCGCGCCACCGGTGGGCGTCACCATTCCGCCGTTGCCCCCGATCATGCCGGGACTGTCGACGCGCGATCGTCTGGACCAGCACACGCAGAACGCGTTCTGCAGCGCCTGCCACAACAACATCGACCCGCCCGGTTTCGCCTTGGAGAATTTCGACCAGGTCGGGCGCTTCCGGACGGTCGACAGTGGCAAGGCGGTCGACACTTCGGGCGTCATCCTGGGCGCCAGCGACGTCGGAGGGCCGTTCGCCAACGGCGAGGCCTTTTTGACCAAGATCGCCGGCAGCCACGACGTCCGGAGCTGTTTTTCCCGGCAATATTTGCAATACGCGCTGTCGCGTTCGGTCGTCGCCACCGATCAATGTTCGGTCGACGACCTGGGAAAGACTTTCGCTGCGTCGGGCGATCTCAAGCAGCTGGTCACCGCCGTGGCCAGCAGCGATGCCTTTCGGATGCGTTTGGCGGAAGGAGTGGCGCCATGAGGGTTCTCAAGTATCGTCGGATCAAACGCCGCGATCTGCTTTCTTCGATCGGCGGCGCGGCGCTGGCCCTGCCGTTTCTCGAGCTGTTCGAACGCGCCGGCCGGGCGCAGAGTGCCGCCAAGACGTCGAAGTTCGTCGTCTTCTGCTACACGCCGGACGGCGTGAACCAGCAGGCGTTCTGGCCCACGGGAACCGAGACCAGTTTTCAGCTGAGCCCGATCCTGGCGCCGTTCGAAGCGTTCAAGGACAAGCTGTTGATCCTGGGCCCGCAGATGACCGGCACCACGCCCAAGGGCGGGACCGGCCTTGCCTATGCCGGGCCCACCCCGCAGCACCAGGCGCCGGTGACGCTGGCGGCGCGGGTCGGCACCGGATGCGCCACAGTTGGTGCGTTTTGCAGTGCCACTGATCCCAACTTTGGGCTGCCGTACAAACCCGATCAGACCACAGCCAACAACACCATCAACGGACCATCGATCGATCAGGTGATCGCGACAGCGGTGCAGGGTGACAGTCTTTTTTCGTCGTTGAATTTCGGCCTTCACCCCATCGGGGGCGATACGCCGTCGGACATCAACTTTGCTCAGGACGGCACATCGCTCAAACGCATGGCTTCGGCGGATGAAGCCTGGACCCGCATCTTTGGCGGAGCGGTCAGCACGGCTCCCGGCGGCGCCGCCACCCAGGCGACTTTGGATCTACAAAAACAAAGCGCGGTCAGCGATTTCCTGCACGCTCGTTTCGGCACCCTGCGCACGGTGGTCAGCGCCGCCGATCGCCAGACGCTGGATGGGCACCTGTCCGCGTTGCGAACCTACGAGGATCGCAAGACGAAACTGCTGATGTCACAAGCCAGTCAGATGGCGATGTGCACGCAGCCGTCGAAGGGGAACGTGCCGGCCGACGCTGATTCGGTGCGGACCGGCGCCGACACGCAGCTTCTGTCGCCATTCTTCATGGACATGATCACCGCCGCCTTCACCTGCAATCTGAGCAAGGTCGCGTCGGTGACGTTCGGATATCCGGGCGGCGGCGACGCAGGTGGATTGCGCATGCCGTGGCTGGGTTTCACCGATCCCTTGCATTTGGTCTCGCACAACGGCGGCAACGCGACGGCGCTGGACAAGTATCAAAAGATGAACAACTGGATTGCCGGCCAGGTCGCCGGGCTGATGCAAAAGCTCGCGGCGATTCCGTACGGATCGGGAACCTTGTTGGACAACACCACCATTTATTGGTTCAACCGTCATGGCGACGGAAATGCCCACTCGAACTTTGCGCTGCCCAATATACTGTTGGGCGGCACCGGCGGTTATTTCCAGATGGGCCGCTATCTGCAACTGCCGGCGACCAGCCCGACCAAGGTTCTGATCTCGGTCGCCAATGCGATGGGCGTGAATGTTCCGACTTTCGGTGAAAATGCTCTGAAAGACACCGCGGCATTGGCGGGAATTGCCGCCTGACATTCGAAACTGGCGCAACAACAGATGCGCCGCTTGAAAGAGAGAGAACAATGATGGTCCCGATCTCTCCCCGAAAGAACGCGTCGCGATTCCTGCCGTTGTTAATCGCGGGGGCGTTGATTGCCGGCACGCGCTGCAGTTCGACGCCCGGAACCCAGTCGCCGACGGGAAGCGGCGGAAGTTCCGCCGGCAGCGGCGGATCCGGCGGCGCGACGGCCGGCGGTGCCGGAGGGGCGCTCGGCGCTGGTGCGGGCGGAACCTCTGGTGGCGGCGCGCCCGGCGACAGCGGCGGTTCCAGCAACGGCGGCGCTGGCGGCAGCACTTCGTCCGACGGTGGCGGTGCGGGCGGCAGTGCGACGACGTTGGACACCTGGCCGCAGGCGGGCGGCCCCGACGGCACATTCCGCGTGAACGTGGACGGCGCGCCGACGACGTGGAGTGTGGCCACCAACAAGAACATTCTCTGGCAGACGAACCTGGACAACGAAGGCCAGGGCGGCATCGCTGTCTCCGGCGATCTGTTGTTTCTGACCACGTTCCTGCCCTTCACTGGCAGCAAGACCAGCCTATCGGTCGAAGGCTACGCCATCGATCGCAAGACCGGCGCCATCAAGTGGCGGACCAAACCTCTCACCGGCAACGGCGAGCCCAGCGGCATGGCTTACCAGTACAGCGACGCGACGTCGTGGACGCCGATCGCGGAAGGCAAGTACGTCTGGTTCTTCGCCTCGACCGGCCACATGGGCTGCTGGGACGTCACCGGCACCCCCGACGCGCAGGGATTCCTGGCGCCGATCTGGGAGGGCGACTTCGCCGGCCAGGATCCGCTCTATCCGTCCAACCGCCAGCACGAGCCGTTCATGATCGGCACCGACGTGGTGATCGCCTCGCCGCTGGGCAAGGGGATGGGTGATCCGCCGACGAAGAACGCCGGCTGGAACTATCTGCACGGTATCGACAAGATGACCGGCAAGACGACCTGGGTCGCCGACGACGCGTCGACGTTCTTCAACTCCGCGGTGATGGGCAAGCTCCCGAACGGCATGCCCGCGGTCGTGCACGGGCGCGGCGGCCCTCACGGCGTCCCTGAGCGGCCGGTCGGCCTGACCATGACCAGCCTGGCCCCCGGCAGCATGGGCAAGTCACTGTGGCAATACGTCTCGGGTGGGCCGCCCGTGTGCACGGGCGGCAGCGCTACCACGCCGGGGATGTGCAGCGGCGGCTCGGGCACCGCGCTTTACAACATGAGCTGGGACGAAAAATACGCCTACTGGTTTACCGAGCCGCAGAACGAAATCCTGACCGTCCTGGACGTCATGACCGGCAAACCCGTGCATGGCTGGTCACTGTCAAAGCTGGTCGATATCAGGCGCTGGAACGCGGCGATGAGCAAGTACGAGACCTTGTCAGGCGTCAACGTCAACACGATGCCCGACTGGGAATACAACTTTGCGACCATGCACGTCGTGCCCGACTGGCACTCGAACGTCGTCGCCAACGGTTATGTGTGGTTCTTGTCTGTAACCAACAACAACGACCGCTGGGGCACGCACACGGGACCTCCGCATTGCGTGGGCCGTGTGAACGTCGAAACCGGCAAGGTCGAGTACCTGGAGGTGCCGGTGGGCGTGCAGCGCGCTGCCAACGCGCCCGAGACGCTGATCTATGGCAAGGACATCATGACCACGGCGATGGACGCCAAGGGCAACGACGTCGCCGACGACGCCGCGCGCTCGCACACCGACGGCTGGTCGATCCCGGCGTTCTATGCCAGCCCCGTCATGATCGGCAGCAAGCTCTACTTCGGAACCACGCTGGGGATCACCTACGTCATCGACGCCAACGCCAAGGTCCTCGACGAGACCGCCATTCTCGGCTACGGCGATCTGGGACCGCTGGGCCAGACCTGGAGCCTGGCCGCTCCCAGCTTCGCCGGCGGCGTCCTGTACCACCACAGCAGCAAGCAGGTGGTGGCCATCCGTCCCTGACGGGCTGCCTGCCAGAAGTCCCTCGGGCGTCTAGCTCGTCGTGAGGTACTTTTTCCTGAATTCCGGAGCTTTGATCTGCCTGGCGGTCGCCGCTTGTTCCAACAGCGCGTCGATCGAAGACGCAGGGAGGAACGGTCAATCGGGGGGAAGCCCGGGCACAGGAGGTGGCGTCGGCGGTCTCGGTGGCTCGGGAGGCAGCGGAGCCGGCACGGGCGGCGCAAATTCAAGTGACGCCGCCGGCTCGGACGCACCGAGCGCAGGCACCGGTGGCGCAGCGGGCAGCGGCGGCGCGGGGGGCAGCGACACCGACGCGGCTGGCGGCGAGACTGGCCCCGGCAACTATCCGCCCAAGGGCCGCACCGGCACGAAGAGCGCGGGTTGCGGCATGCCTCCGATGGGCGCCTCGTCGAACGCGTTCACGAACCACAGGATTTCAATCCCCGCCTGCGCCAACTGCACGGTGCCCAACTGCCCTTCAAACTGCATCGCGCCGCCCTTTGCCACGGGTGGCCGCGACTTTCAGATGACGGGCAATGGCGAAAACTTTCTCAACCGCGACTTCACCATCCAGCTGCCCGCAAACTATCAACCAGGGACGCCCTACCCCGTCTTCTACGGTGGCACCGGATGCGGATCGATGCCGCCGCTTTCCGGGGGGGCCTTCACCGTCCCCGGCACAGACGGCGCCATCAAGGTGGGTCTGCAGCAGGTGGGCTTGAATTCGAACGGCAACTGCTTCGCGGACGGCGGAATCAGATGCGCCCCCAACATCGCGAACGTGGCCGAT
>DASXQB010000117.1:0-1922 GCA_036493295.1 Polyangia bacterium
TGGAAAACAATCCCCGCCTCGTTTTCGAGCGTCTGTTCGGCGATGGCGGCAAGATCGACGCCGCCGCCGCCTCCAAGCGCGATGCCCAGGACCGCAGCACTCTGGACGGGGTGACGCAGCAGATCGCGGCCCTGAAGACGCGGCTGGGCCCGTCGGACCGCCAGAAGCTGGATCAGTACCTGACCTCGCTGCGCGACGTTGAGCGCCGCATCCAGATCGCCTCCAGCAAGAAGCTGCCGGACCTGCCGGCGGTGGACCGCCCCGCCGGCATCCCCGACACGTGGAGCGACCACGTCAAGCTGATGTTCGATCTGCAAGCGCTGGCTTTCCAGGCCGACCTGACCCGGGTGAACAACTTCATGTTCAACGGCGAATCCTCGCTGCTGACTTTCCCGGAAATCGGCGTCGGCCTGCAGCATCACGAGGCCTCGCATCACAATTACGAGAAGGAAAAGCTCGACGCCCTGCACAAGATCAACATGCTGCAGTCCGAGCTACTAGCCTACTATCTGGATAAGCTGGAAGCCATCAAGGAGCCGGGTGGCTCGATGCTGGACAATTCCATCATCCTGTTCGGCAGCACGCTCTCCAATCCCACCGTCCACAGCCAGCGCAACCTGCCGATCGTGCTGTGCGGCGGTTCGGGCGGGCGGCTGGCGACGGGCCGCATGATCACGGCGTCGGGCGTCGATACGCCGATCGCCAATATGCACCTGACCATTCTGGACAAGCTGGGCGTGCCGACCGACAAGCTGGGCAACAGCACGGCACCGTTCAAGCTCGACCGGATTTCGGTTTGAACCGTTAACGCCTGCCGTTCCGTCTCTCACATTGTGAGGCTCCGGTATGGCGCGAAAGGCACGTTTGGTCGCGTCCAACGCGCAGCAGGCGGGATCGTCATTGACTTGAGCGCGAAGCCGTTCTCAAATCTTTGATAATGAATTGCACATATTGAGATTCGGCGCGCGGACGGTCCGGAACAAGGACGCCGCAACTAGAGGGGAATGATCCAAATGTTTTTCAGCATCAAGCCGTCCACGCGTGCGGCAACCCGATTCATGCTCGGCGCGTCGCTGGGTGCATTGGCCATGGCGCCGGCCGCTTACGCGCAAGGCCAGGGCGCGGCCCCCAGTGTCGAGGCCGTCACGGTCACCGGCACGCTGATCAAGGGCATCAACCCGGTCGGCACCTCCGCCGTCACCGTTGATGCGGGCGACATCGCCGCCAGCGGCCAGGTCACGATGGACCGCATCCTGCAAACGGTGCCGCAGGTCTCGAACATCTTCAACACCGTGCCGGTATCGGGCACCAACGACGTCGGCACCAGCCGTGGCGTTGTTCCTCGCATCCGCAACCTGAACGTCAGCGGCGGCGCGAGCATCACCCTGCTTCTGGTCAACGGCCACAACATGGTGGGCGTCGGCAGCCTCAACACCACGTCGGACCTGTCCGAGATCCCCTCGATGGTGATCCAGCGCGTCGACGTCGTGGCCGATGGCGGTTCCTCGCTCTACGGCTCGGACGCGGTGACCGGCACCATCAACGTCATCACCCGCAAGAGCTATGAAGGCTTCGAGACCCAGGGTTCCTTCGGGACCGCCGACGGCGGCTATTCCCAGTACAATCTGGGCGCCATGGCGGGCCACAGCTGGGGTTCGGGCAACGCCTATCTGGCCTACCAGTACACCTATAACGGCTATCAGATGTCGCAGACCCGGTCGTATCTTGGCCAGGACCTGATCCCGCTGGGCGGCACCATCGACAACCGCACCTCGCCCTGCGCCCTGGCCAACGTGACGGCGGGCGGCATTGGCTACGCGCTGAACAGCAATACGGTGGCCAACACGCCCGGCGCCCTCCGGGCGGCGGCAAGCGTGGGCAAGAATGTCTGCGATACCTATCGCGCCGGCACTCCCGGTTCG
>DASXQB010000118.1:0-14245 GCA_036493295.1 Polyangia bacterium
CGTAAAAATCGCGGAAATTGACGAAGTTCGTGCACAGCAAGACCAGATCGCGGTGATACCGCACCAGCCGTTCGACGTTCTCCAGGCCGGTGGCTTCTTTTTCCAGCGCCTTGTCTTGCGCCATCAGGTTGCCCAGCGATTCGCGGATGCCGGACGCCGCCAGCGCCACCAGCCGTTCGTCACCCAGCAGGTTCACCCGCAGCGTCGGGCGCGCGTCCTGCCAGGCTTGGTACGCCGCCACCTTGTTTTGCAGCGTCGCCCAGTCGCTTTCGCTGATCTGTGCGCGGTCGCCAATGAGAGGCGCCAGGGCGTCGCGGCGTAACGTGCCCAGCGCGGCCGCGTGCGCCGGGTTCACGCCACCTTCCAGCGCCAGCGGCTGTCCGGCGACGATCGCCGTCAGGGGGAATGACGCCACCTCGTCGGCCGTGATGCTGAGATCGGCCGCCGCCACCGCCAGGTACTCTTCTTCCTTGCGGTTCAAGATCGGGATGGCCCGCGGATCGAACGCCGCCAGCCGACAGCGGCCAAAGTAATCGTCCACCTTGGCCTTGATCGCTTTCACCGCCGCCGCCGCCGCTGCCGTGCCGGTCGGTCCCAGCGGCCAGATGTTGGTCGAATCGGCCGCCGCCTGCGCGATCCAGGCGCCGTGCTGCTGCACCTCTTCAAAGAAAGCGTCGATCTTTTCTTGCGTGACGCCCAGCGGCCCGGCCCGATCCGGATCGCCGCCGAGACACGCGATGATGTCGCGGATGGCCGCCTTGCCGGTTTCTTCGCTGGCGCTGAGCTCGGTGATCACGCCGTCGCCGTTGAAAGGCGTGTTCGCGAAGATCTTGGTCGGATCGGCTACGTCCTCGGCGGTGATTTCGCTGGCGTCGGTCTTTCCCAGGTTGGTCAAAATCTGGCGCGCCGAGGCCAGCAGCACGGCACCATCGGCGCTTTTGTCATTGATCGCCCCAAGCGGCAGCGCCGGTGCACTTTTGAAAAGATCGTCGGGGTTTTTCAGGTTCGCCAGGGCAAAACCGACGGCGCCGATCAGCTCGGGCGCGCGGATGCGACCATCCTTGTCGATGTCGATGAGGGCCAGCGTGCGAGCGTCGATCTCCAGCCCCACCGTCGGACAGGCCAGGGCCACCCACAGCTTCTGATCCAGGTTCTGGATGTGCCCCAGATCTTCGGCGGTCTCCAGCTTGACCTGATCAAAATCGCCGGCGCGGAAAAAAGTCCATCGATGCTTGGTGGTCATAGCGTCCTGCTCCTTGCGAACGGACACTTACCACGACCGGTCGCGGCCGCGAAGGCGCCGGAGGCGCGCGGCCGCTAGAACGTGTACCCGACGCCGCCGCCCAGGAAGAGAGCGTCGTAAAATCCGCCTTCGATCTTTGCCTCCCAGCCGCGGAGGCTCGGCACACGAAAGTCGACGCCGACGACGGCGTTGATGATCGGAATGACCGACGGCACGTCGGGATCGGTGAAGCGGCTGGGATGATCGGCGGTGTCGGGAGGGTTCCTCGACGTCGCGGCCAGCGCTGCCTCCGGGCAGCTGGTGGGCGTGCACTGGATGTTCACCGGGTGGCACTTGGTGAGATCGCCCAGGTTCGCATCGGTGCACGCGGCCGAGTCGCTGGTGCGCAAGATATTTCCGGTCACGAATCCCACGCCCAGGCCCGCGCCATAGTGCATGCCGATCCAGTCGGTGAACATGGCGTGCCAGACGAATGAGATGTCCGCGTTCACCATGCCGAGGTTGCGGAACTGGACGAAGTCGGTGTCCACCGCCGGGTCCTTGCCCGTGCCCAGCCAGTTTCCGTCGGGCGGCGACATCGCCTGATAGCCAACTGACACCGCGATGTCGAAGTTTTGCTTGCGCCGAAAACCTTCGATGGCCCATGCGCCGGGCAGCGCCGTGAAGCCCAGCGGGACGTTTTTCTTGGTGAACACATTCAGCATCCACGCCGGCACCGACACCCAGCGAAAACGCATCGCCACGCCGTACGAGACATCGCTCACCCGGGCGGCGGTCAGATCGCGCTTCAGCGTTGGGCTGGCCGCTTCGGACGTCGGCTGCACCCTCATCGGATCGCCGCCCGGCGCTGGCGACACCGAAGGCTGCGGCATGGTCGGCCCCGAGATCTCGGGCGGCGGCATCGCCGGCGGCGGCGCGCCCGGCGGCGGCGCGGGTGGCGGCGGTGGCGGCGTGGGGATCGGCGCCATCTGCGCCTGGGCCAGCCCGAAACAAAGAGACAGACCAGCCCCGACCGTCGCAGCCACCAGCGCGCGCTTCATAGACATCCTCCGTGGGTGTAAGCCAAGCGCGGCGATTATATACACGGGATGACGGATCCGTCCGAAAGCGAGAAGCCGAAATGCTTCAATGGATCGATACCGGAACAGGCCTGCGTCGACGGGTGACAGGCGACAATCATCCGCCGCGAGTAGAATCGGGTCACACGCGATGACCGACGTACCTGCGAGACCGGTCCATCGAAAACTATGCGCGCTCGCCCTGGTCGTGGCGACGCTTGGTTGCGGTACCGTCGAAAGCGTCTCGCGACCTCCCTCGCCCGCCGAGCTGGCGCGCATCGACGAGGCCTCCAAAGCGACCGGCGGGCTCACCGTCCACTATGTCCAGCCCGTCAACGCTTGCGCCACTGGGCTATGCGCAGACAGTCGCAGTTCCATCGACTTCGCCCGCCTGGCGTCCGTGGACGCACAATCCATCACGGTCGAGAGCGAGATCGGCCCCCCCACGACCATTCCCTTGTCCGAGGTCAAAGGCGTCGCGGTGACCGGCGGCCGGAGCCGCTCGGCGGCCATCGGCGCCGGCATCCTGGGAGTTACCGTGTTCGTGGTGACCACGGTGTTGGTGGCGATCAAAGAGGCCGAGATCGCCCGCGCCTCGGATGGAGGCGACTTCTGCGGCGGAATCTCCTGCGCCGTCCCCGGGGTTGTCCTCGGCCTGGTCGGCGCGATCGTGGGTGCCGGTTTCGGCTACGCGATCGGATCGAGCAAGGGATCGAGCATTTACTTTTCGTTCGACCCACAGCCGAAGCCGTGAGGGCCGGGCTTCGGCGGATGCGCAACCGTCGAACGCGGACGGATGACGCCCGCGCGTACGTGCGACCACCGCGCCTCCTGTTGATGCGGTTAGCATTGGTTGCGGCCATCTCGTTTTGCACCGGCTGCGGACAGAGTTGCGACCATCCTTCCAAGACCGTCTATTCGTGCCAGCCGGCCGCCTCCGGCTCGGCAGGATGCAAGGGCGCACCGTTTTCGGGCACCGACGGAGGTCCAGACTTCGACAAGATATTTCCAGTCGGATGCGTGGCGACGCTGCCTTTTTGCGTGGGGGCGTACCCGAGTTCCGTTCAGACTTGCGCTTGCCTGAGCGTCGGGCCATCTGCCGGCGGAATGGCTTCGACGGTTTGGGCCTGCCCTTCGTGAACCCACGCGCATTCGAGGCCGGCAGGCCGCTCGCCTGGTATCCTGCTGGCCATGCGCGCGCTTGATGGTCGGGCGTCGCCCAGGCAGCGGATGATTTCCGCCGTCGCTGTCGCTTCTGTCTTCGTCTTCGGTGGCGCGGCTGCGCACGCCGAGAGTGACCGCCCAGCGATCGAACAGAAGCTCCAGCAATCCGGCGCTGGGCTGTCCGCCGACGCGGCCCACGCCTTGACCCGCGGCGAGACGCAGATCCTGTTCGCCATCGTCGACGATCGGGCGGTGGCGCCGGTGGTGCGCGGACGCGCGGTGACTTCGCTGGGCTGGGTGCGCTCGGCGGCGGCGCACGATTTTCTGGAGAATCTCATCATTCGAAAACTGCCCAGCAGCGACGCCGGCGATCGATTGTTGTTGCGAAAGGCCGCCGTGGCGCTGGGCTGGCAGTCCGGTCCGCGCGTGGTGGACACCTTGGCGCCCCTGCTGGAGCACGTCGATCCCGACGTGCGCCTGGACGCGGCGGTGGGCCTGGGGCTGTCGCGCAATCACGCCGCCGAACAACCGCTGCGCGATCGCCTGACCCGCGAAGACGACGCCAACGTGCGCCGACAACTGGAGACGCAGCTGCGGCAACTGGCGTCGGCATCGACGGCCGGCCATCCGCCCGAACACCGCTAGCGCGCCGGCTGGTGCTAAGACGCCTTGGCGGCCTCGGCGAGGGCGACGCGGCGTTTGTGGCGGCGCCAAGCTTTGATGCCGATGATCGCCGCCGCCAGCAGCACGGCGATCAAGATGCCGTGTTCGGTACGGCGAGCGTACTTGACGACATAGTCAATCTGGCTGCCGAACAACCACGCCGAATAGACCAGCACCGGCACCGAAAACACCGCCGCCGAAAAATCGTAGATCAGAAACACCGACGGGCGCAGATGCAGCGTCCCGGCGGTGAAAAAGATGGTGAAGCGCAGCCCCGGTGTGAACCGCCCGACCAGCACCACCTTGCTGCCGAACTTGCGAAAGTAGGCGCGAACGCGTAGCTGGCGTTTGGGCGTGAAGTATTGCTTGGCGAACCGACTGGCCAGCACGCGCCGCCCGAAATAGTGCCCCATGAAGAATGCCAGCGAGTCGCCGGCCAGCACCGCCCCCAGGCAGATCACCGCCGCCTTGTGGACCTGCAAGACGCCCTTGAACGAAAAGTACCCGGCGGCGATCAGCGAGATGTCTTCCGGGATGGGCAGGCCCAGCCCGCACAGCAGCAAGATCCCGGTCAGCCAAAGGTACGCCCCCACGGGCGTCATCACGGACAGGTGGGCAATAAACCACTTCACGGGGCGGCCTGGACCCCTTCCCATAACACATCAGGCGGGCTTCCTCCCGCCGGATTGTGCGATTGCCCACCACCGAAAACGAATGCCGATGCGCGCCACTCGGGCGGCGTCGGAGGCCCTAAAAGTCCAGATCGTCGTCGTCGGGCGGCCCCGGCCGCCGGCGGTCGTGGCCGTCGCCCATCCGTCGTTGCTCTTCCGAGACCTCGCGGATGTGATGGATGAACCCGCGTTCGATGCGCGGCAGCAGCAGCACCAGCTTGGCCTGCTGGGCGGGGGTCAGCACCTTGCGCAGCTCACGGAATTTTTCGTCCTGCAGCGACTGCTGCTTGGCGCGTAAGGCGATCAGCCGATCGATGGCAGCGGTGAGCTTGCTGTTGTTGGGGCTGGACGATTCGCTCTCGGCGCGCAGATCTCGAATCAGCTCGTGCCGTTCCTTCATCAGGACCACTTCGCGATCGTCGTACTTGGACAGGATCGGAAACAGGCGCGCCGACGTCGCCTGATCCAGCTTCAATTCGTCGACGATCTTCCAGGCGCGAAGGGCGCGCATGCGGTCGATGACCTCGCGGCGCAGTTGGTCGGGCGTCCGACTGTCCGCCGATGCGCCGGCCGCCGGCGGAGCCGAGTCAGCGGCCACCGCGGGCATTGCAACCAACATGGTAGCCAGCGCCGCCAGCCGCCCAGCGTGGCCGGCGAGGGCGGTTCCGATCATTCCAACTCCAGGCCCAGCGAACGCGTCAGACGTTGCAACTGCGGACCGTTCAAGCTGGACAGCCGCGCCATCGCCGTGCCTTCGCCGTCTTCGTCGGCGACCAGCTCGGGGGCTGAATCGGTCAAGGCGCGCACCGCTCCTGATTCTTCCTGGCTAAGGCGTTGGTTTAACGCCCGCAGCTCGGGGCCGCTGAGGCCGGTCAGATCGCTCACCGGCAGATTATCGTCGGACTCGGCCGCCGCCGCCAGGGGGGCCGCCACCGCCTCGGTCTTCTTCGTGGTCGCCACCGATGGACTTGTCGGCGGACGATAGGACACCGCCAGCACCAACGTCGCGGCGGCCGCCAGACCCGTGCTCATCAACGCGGCCGGTGCCCACCACCGCCTCGCGGCCGGCCGTGCCTTGCAGCGCGAGCCCAGCACCTCGTCGGCGATGCGATCCGGCCCGGCCTTCCAGAACGCGGGCCCCGGATCGTTCTGCCGCGCCAGCTCGCCGGCGCCGGCGAGCATCACCTCGGCGATGCGGGGCAGCTCGCGCAGCTCCGTCAGCGTGCGAAAACAATCCAGGCACGAGCCGGCGTGATCGACCAGCTCTGGATGCCCGGTCAGCCGCTCGCCTTCCAGCAAGCGATCTTCAATCGCGAGACAGATATCCGGACGGTTCGTGCTCATCGCCCCCGCTCCTTCGAGCCAACCAGCTCGTCCACTGCCCCGATGCGGCTGCGCAAGGCGCGAAT
This sequence comes from Polyangia bacterium, assembly GCA_036493295.1. Lineage (GTDB taxonomy): Bacteria > Myxococcota_A > Polyangia > Fen-1088 > Fen-1088 > DATKEU01. The sequence goes on from DASXQB010000118.1 coordinate 6,209, forward strand.
GGCATAGTGAAAATTCACCTTCGCCGCACCTTCGCTGGTGCCCAGCGCCTCCCCGATCTCTCGAAAGGACATGTCTTCGTAGATCCGTAGCTCCAGCGTCATGCGCTGCTTGGTCGGCAGATCGTCGACGATGGACCGCAGCGCTTGCGCCAGCTGCCCGGCCTCCAGGCGATCGGCGCCGATGGGCCGCACGGGCGGGCTGGCCGGGCCGGCGGCGCTGGCTTCTTCCGAGACAAAGCGCGCGTGATCGCGGATGTGGTTCAACGCCAGGTTGGCGGCGATGCGAAATACCCAGCTGCGAAACAGGTCGGTGCTGCGCAGATCGCCGAGCTTGGTCATCACCCGGACGAACGTGCGCTGCAGAAGGTCCGCCGCCTCGTCGTGGTCGTGGACGTAACGCAGGCACAGCGCATACACCGGCTTTTGATAGCGGCGCACAAGCTCAGCCAAGGCAGCGCGTTCGCCGCGCTGGGCTTGCTGAACCAGGACCTCTTCAGTGGCCTCGTCTGATGGGGGCATTGCGGAAGGCTGGAGAATCGTCGTCGGCGCCTGCATTGTCGGCTCCTTCGTCTTGACCCTGCAACCAGCGGACCGGTTAGGTCGCGTTCCGCGTGCCCGAACCGCTAAGGACCGTCACCTGTCCCATTATGGGCTGATTTTGCCTGCATGATGGCGATCGTGTCCTCCAGCGTCTGCACGGTCGAGCGCAAAGCGCTGACCTCTTCCTGTGTCGCAAAACCGAACACCCCTGCTGCAAAACGCGTCGCCTTGTCCACCTCGGCCTTGACACTGCCGCCCAGGTTCATGGCCTTCATGGCGGCGTTGACGACTTTGGGATTTCCTATCATCCGGGACAGACGCGGGTCGCTGATCAACCGCATGGCCTGGCCGACGAAGGCGTCTTTGACAGTGTTGAAGACGGACATGGCCGACTTTTGCCATGCGACGCGACTTGCGTCAACGCGACCCCAAGGCCATGCTGGGTTCGTGACGGGTCGGGTGCGCCGCAGCTCGTGGACGTTCTTGTCGGTGGTAACCGCGTCCTTCGGTCTCGGCTGGTTGCTGGGGTTAGCGGTTGTTCTGAAGGCCTGGAATTTGTCGCACGCCCCGCGCTGGAGCATGTTCGGCGGCGCTGGTCATGCCGCCTTCATGTTGCTGCCGGTGGTTTCTGGGATCTTGGTGACCCGTGTTGCTGGCCACCTTTTCAGCCGCGGCTGGAGCGGGACGCCCGTGCGTTTTTTGGTCCTCGGTGTGTGCCTCTTGCTCGCTGGCGTCCTTGTGATCTAGGGACGGCGGCACCAGCCGTGTCGGTCGAACAGCACAAAGGTTACGCACCGGCGAAAAGCGATCTGCGCGTCGCCGTGATCACCGCCTCCGACAGCCGCACGTTGGACAATGATGAAGGCGGCGCCTTGGTGCAGGCGCTGGCCGAAGAGGCCGGCTTTCGCATCGCCGGCCGGCAGGTGCTGCGCGAGGAGCCGGCGACCATTCGAGCCGCGGTGGCGGCGTTGATCGAAAGCGGCAACACAGACGCCGTCCTGCTCACCGGCGGCACCGGCCTCAGCGGGCGCGACAGCACGATCGAGGCGCTGGCGCCGTTGCTGGAAAAGACGCTGCCCGGTTTCGGCGAGCTGTTTCGCATGCTGTCCTTCGCCGAGATTGGCGCTGCTGCCATGCTCTCGCGCGCCTTCGCCGGCAGCGCGGGCGGCATCGCCGTGTTCGCCATGCCCGGTTCGCCGGCGGGCGTGCGGCTGGCGATGGCCCGGCTGATCATTCCCGAACTGCCCCACGTGGTGGGCCAACTGCGGCGCGGACGCGAACCCGGGCCGCGCCCGCAAGGGCACCACCACCATGGCTGACGGCGCATCGTCATCGTCGTCGTTGGCGCCGCTGGTCGATCGGCAGCGGCGCGTGATCGACTACCTGCGCGTTTCCGTCACCGATCGCTGCAACTATCGCTGCACCTATTGCATGCCCGACGACGGCGTCGACCACTTTGCGCGCGTCGAGATCTTGTCGTTCGAAGAGTTGTGCGCTCTTTTGCGCTGCTTCGCTGCGCTGGGGGTCCGCCGCGTGCGCCTGACCGGCGGCGAGCCGACGGTGCGTCGCGATCTGGTGGCGCTGGTGCAGATGATCCGCGCCATTTCCGGCATCGACGAGCTTGCCTTGTCGACGAACGGTCATCTTCTCGCCGAGCTGGCGGTCGATCTCAAACGAGCCGGCGTCGATCGCTTGAACATCAGCCTGGACACGCTGGACGCCGCGCGCTTTCACCACATCACCGGGCGCGGTGACCTTTCGCGCGTCCTCGGCGGCATCGAGGCGGCGCGCGCCGCCGGCTTCGCATCGATCAAGATCAACGCTGTCGCCGTCAAAGGCTTCAACGACGACGAGCTGGGAGCCTTGTGCGCCTTCGCCTGGCAACGCGACCTGGTTCCCCGCTTCATCGAACAGATGCCGATGGCCGCCGGCCGCACGTACATTCCCGGCGAGTTGTTGTCCGCGGCGGAGATCCGCGCCTGCATCGGCGCGAATTTTCCCGGCACCAGCCTTATCCCCGACGAGAGCGGCGCCGTGCGTGGCGCCGGCCCGGCGCGATACTGGCGCTTGCAGGGCGGTGCGGACGCCGGCGGCGATCACCCGCGGCGCCTGGGAATCATCTCTCCGATGACCGAGCACTTTTGCGATCGCTGCAACCGCGTGCGCTTGTCGGCCTCGGGCGCGCTGCACACCTGCCTCGCCCACGACGACGCCGTCGATCTGCGCAGCCTCCTGCAGGCCGGCGGTCCCGATGCGGTGACGGCCGCCATTCGTGCCGCCGTGGCGGTCAAGCGCGACGGGCACACCTTCGGTCTGCTGGGTCTTGGAGGCCCGCGCAAGGCGATGATACAGATCGGCGGGTGAACGACTCACTGGGTTCCGAAATGCGCGCCCGCATCCCTTCGCTGCGGGCCCCCTTCGAAGAACAGCTGGCGGCGCTGGTGGAACTGCCCACCGTCAGCATGGATCCGTCGCAGCGCCCGGCGGTCGACGCGTGCGCCGCGCTGGCGGAGACGTATCTGCGCGACATCGGCGCCCGCGTCGATCGGGTCGAGACCGGCGGCAACCCGCTGGTCATCGGGCGCATCGAGCGCGATCCGTCGTTTCCGACCGTGACCGTCTACAACCACCTGGACGTGCAGCCGGCCGATCCGTCGGAATGGAAGACGCCGCCGTTTTCTTTCACCCGCGAAGGCGATCGCTGGATCGGGCGCGGCGCCACCGACGACAAAGGACCGGCGCTGACCGCGCTTTACGGCGCCAAGCTGGCCTTGGACAGCGATGTGCGCGCCAACATCCAATTCCTCTGGGAGCTGGAAGAAGAGATCGGCAGCCCCAACTTTGAACGCGGCCTGGGTGCGGCCATCGCCGGCGACGCGGCCACGGGACGCGCGCCGTTCGCCAGCGATTCGGTGGTGGTCTCCGACACCATCTGGATCGCCGCCGGCAAGCCGGCCATCCCGTACGGCCTGCGCGGATTGATGGGTTTTTCGGTTTCGCTGACCACCGGCAAGAAGGACGTTCATTCCGGCACCACCGGCGGCGCCGCGCGCAACCCCATCGGCGAGCTGGCGGCGCTGCTCGCCGCTTGCTACGACGCCAGCAGCGGGCGGGTGAAGATCCCCGGCTTCTACGACGACGTTCGCAAGCTGACCGCCGCCGAAAAGCAGGGCTTCGGCCGGGCTGGTTTCTCCGCCAGACGGTTCAAGGCCGCGCACGAGTTGCTCAGTCTGCGCCCAGGAAAAACCGACCAGCAGTTGATGGAAGCGATCATGGCCCTGCCGACGTTCGAGGTGCACGGCATCGTGGGCGGATACAGCGGCCCAGGCATCAAGACCATCGTTCCCCATCGCGCGGAGGCCAAGCTGTCGACGCGTCTTGTACCCGATCAGAAACCGGACAAGGTGTTCAAGCTGATCAAAGCCTTCATCAAGAAGCGCTGCCCCGATGCGGTCGTCACCCACGAAGCGTCGCTGGCGCCTTACCTGGCACCGCTGGGCGGTCCCTACAACGAAGCGGCGGCGGCGGCCATGCGCGAGACCTTCGGCAAGGAGCCGGGCTTCACCCGCGAAGGCGGGTCAATTGGCGCGGTGCTGACCATGCAGCGCCTGCTGCGCGCGCCGGTACTTTTCTTGGGCCTTTCTTTGCCCGAGCACGGCTATCACGCCATCAACGAAAACTACGACTGGGGCCAAGCGTCGGGCGGGATGGAGATGTTCTGTCGTTATTTCCACAAGATCGCCGCTTTGGGACGATCGCCCGGACAATCGCCGCGCCTTGCTCGCCGCGCTTGAAACCAGCGCCCGTAAGGCTAGGATTGCTCGATGAGCGCAAGCACGATGGCTCCAATTGGACGCGGCTCGGCCTGGAAGATCGTCGCGTCCGTCGTGGTGGTCACCGGCGCCGTGGGTTTCATGCTCAAGTCCTCGATGAAAGAGGGCGCCGAGTACTACAAGCACGTCGACGAGGTCATGGCCAACACCAACACCTGGCGCGGCAAGCGCTTGCAGGTGCATGGCAACGTGGTCGATGGCTCGATCGAACAGGCCAAGGGCACGCTGCAGTACCGCTTCAAGATCGAAAGCCGCGAGCCGCGCGGCCACGCCGTCATCAACGCCTTTTACACCGGCCTGGTTCCCGACACGTTCAAGTCCAGCGCCGAGGTGGTGGCCAAAGGCACGCTGACCGCCGACGACAAGCTGGACGTCGTTCCCGACGGCATCATGGCCAAGTGCCCGTCCAAATACGAAGCCGGCGGCGCCCCCAAGGGCAGCGTCCTGCAAGGCAACAACACGCAGCCGTCCGCCGCTCCCACGCTCGGCCAGCGTTAGCCTTCCGCTCTTACGTGTATCTGAGGCCGTCGACGGCGCTCATCCGGCTGGCGCGCCATGACGGATACAGCGTGGCGAGAAAACAGATGAGCAACGTCGCCGCCGCCACGAGCGCGATCTCGCTGCCGGCGATCTGCACCGGCAATTCGCCGATCAAATAAACCTTCGGGTCCAGCGGATAGCCGTAAAGGCGCGCCACCAGGCAAACCAGCAGGCCGTACAAGATTCCGAACCCGGTGCCGATGCCGCCCACGGTGACGCCGCCGACCAGGAACACCCGCGCCACCATCGCTGACGGTGCACCCATCGATTTCAAGATGGCGATCTCGCGCACCTTGGACAGAACGATCATCGTCAGCGAAGCAATGATATTGAAAGCCGCCACGATGATGATCAGCACCAACAGCAGCGAGATGATCACCTTCTGCATGGTCAGCGCCATGAACAGGTTGTGGTTCAATTCTTTCCAGTCGATCACCCGGTAAGGCGCGTCGAGGCGCTGTTTGATTTCCTTGCCGATGGTCAACGCCTGGCGGGGATCGGCGAAGCGCAGCTCGACGCCGAACACCGAGCCGCGGGCGCTGGCGATCATGCGGGCGTCCTGCAGGCTGACATAAGCCAGCCGCGTGTCGTAGTCGTTGAAGCCCATGCGGAACAGGCCCACGACTTTGAACCGGAACGACGGCGGGGCCATCCCTTCCTGATTGCTGAACGGCACCATGATCGGAACGCAGTCACCGACCTTGAACCGCAGCCGGTGCGCGAGCTCCACGCCCAGGATGATCCGGCCGACGGTTTCCGACGGTGCCTTCGTGCTGCCCGCCGGGGCGGCGCAACGGGCCGGCGCTTCCAGCGCTTCGATCGATCCCTCCACCAAAGACCGCCGCAGATCATCGGCGCCCTGTTGCAGGTCGATGCCTTTCAGGTTGGCTCCCACTCGGCCGACCATCACCTCGCCGGCCGAGAAAAGAAACTTCGCCATCCGCACCACGCCCGGAATGCCGCGCAGTTTTTCCTGGATACGATCGGCCTCCGGCGAATCGATGTCGACGGTGCCGTAAGGAATGACGATGAGGTGGGCGTTGAGGGCCAGCACCTTGTCCTGGAACTCGCGCTCGAAGCCGCTGGTCACGGCCATGACCACGATCAACGACGCCACGCCCAACACCACACCCATCGTCGAGACGGTGGTGAACACCGAGAAAAGCCGTAGCAACATCGCCGTGACCGCGCCCAGCCCGGCCACCAGCACGGCGATCACCGCGGCGGTTTCCAGGGCGCGGCTGTGCCCGCGCGCCGCGAAGAACGCCGCCCAACCGACGGCCGCCAGCGCCAGGGAGATGAAAAGCCCGATCTGAGCGGCGCGCGTCGATCGCGCGCGGTGCAGATAACGAAGGCCCACGAAGCGTTCGAGGCCCAGCGCGAACAGCTCACCGAGGCCCAGCACCAGCAGCGCGGCCACCGCGGCCGACAAGAACGCCGTGACGTGCGCGGGGCGGAAAATAGCGCCGGCGCCCGCCCAGGCCGCCAGCGCCAGCAGCAGACCGCGAGCCACCCAGCGAAACATTGTTTGGGCGGAAGCTAGCAGCGTGTCCCTTCATTCACCAGCGCCGTCCTTGACACTGTTCGACGGGGGACCGTACCGTACCTGGCAATGGCGTATCCGCGCGCGCTGCCGAAGCCGATCGCGCCGGCGGTGTTTGCGTTGGCCTTTTCGCTGTTGGCGGCGGCCGTGGCACGACCGGCGCTGGCCGGTCGCAATGATCTGCAGCTTTTGAATCTCTGTCCGCTGCACACGCCGGCCGCCGGCGTCCTGGGCGGACCGGTACAGGAATGCAAGTGGATCGATCGCGATCCCACCACCGGCGCCACGCGCGGCGTGATCGTCGACAGCGACGCCCAGTCACGCTTTCGCAGCCTGATGTCCGAACTGGGCGTGGTGGTGGCGCCCCGGCTGGTCACGCCCGCCGACACGCTGGGCTTCGCAGGCTTCCAGTTTTCTGCCGAGCTGGGCGTTACCCAGATCAGCGCCAGCCGCGACTACTGGGACGGCGTGGCCGCGGTGAACCCCGGCAATCGAACGGCGTCACGCCCCGACAGCTATCTCACCACCGTCGGTGGCTTCGCTCGCAAAGGTTTGTGGCTGCCGGTGCCGGCGCTGGAGCTGGGTGGCGGCTTCGTCAACGTTCTCGGCTCGAGCCTTTTCGCCCTGCAGGGGTACGTCAAGGTTGGGTTGCAGGAAGGGTTCCATGGCTGGGCCCTTCCGTCGGTGGCGGTGCGCGGAGCGGTCTCGCAGTTGGTCGGCACCGACCAGGTGGACATGACCGTATCCAGCGTCGACGTCATCATCTCGAAGGCGTTCAGCGTTGGAGGGACGGCGCGCTTCGAGCCGTTCCTGGGTTGGAACATGCTATTCATCGACGCCCGCAGCGGCGTCATCGACGCCACCCCGTCCTGCGACGCCTTTGTCTTGCACGCCTCCGCGATGGGAGCGACGCTGCCGCCCAGCTGCCCGGCCAAACAGGCCGGGACCTGGGACGATCTGAACGCGAACTTTACCTTCCCGCGTCAGGACGTGATCATGCGGCAGCGAATCTCGGGCGGCTTCAAGATGAAGCTGGCCGTGCTGTTCCTTGCCGCGGCCTACGAGGTCATTCCCGCCGGTCACAGCACTGACGAGTCGCGACCAAACGGCGCGCAGGACCAGAGCCAGACGCAGCAAAGCTTCTCGCTCTCGGCCGGGTTCGATTTTTGACCCGGGCGGCCGACGGATCGCGGCGTCGACTTGTGGGTGGTGCTAGGCGCTGCGGCGCGGCCTGACGGCTGCGCCGCAGCGGTCCAACACCAAGGGATCGTCTAACAACCGACTGGTGGATCAGGCGACCGGCAGCGCTTGCATGCCGCCCTGGATGATCTTCCGGAGGCCGGCCACGGACAGCCGTGGCGTCTTCTTCTCCTCCTCGAAGATGATCTGGGCGAGCGTCGCCGTCGTCAGATCCGATCGGGTCGTGTTGTCGACAACGCGAACGTCGTCTCCCGCACGCACCATCGCAGCGATGTGATCGAGAGTCACATAGCGGCTGTCGCGCGTGTCGTAGAGCTTCCGATTCGCGTACCGTTTGATTGTGCGTGCAGTGTTCATTGTCCTAGGGTGTCATGGCCAATT
>DASXQB010000119.1:0-5675 GCA_036493295.1 Polyangia bacterium
GCCAGGAACCCACCCGCCAGATCGGGAAGACACAGCTCGAACACCGTCGGCCCCAGCAGTGTGCTCAACCGCGTTGCAGCGGGTCCAGGAGACGTGGGTGTCGCCGTCAATCCCAGCCGCAGCGGCGCGATCGACATCTCCAACGCCTCGTCGAAAACACCGTGGCCGAAATGATGGGCTTCGTCGACCACCAGTAGTCCGAAGCGATCGCCCAGCATCGACATGTGCCTGTATGCGCTGGCAAAGGTTGCCACGGTGACGGGAGCAAGCACCCGCTGCCCATCCCCAAACCGGCCAATCGGGCCGTCGTACACATTCTTGAGCGCGTTCGTCCATTGTTGGAGGAGGGCACAGGTCGGCACCAGACACAGGCACGAGGTCCTGGTGCCCGCCATCGCTGCCAGCGCAACATGTGTCTTGCCGGCGCCCGTCGGCAACACCACCACCCCGCGTCGTCCAGCGCGGCGCCACGCCGACAGACTGGCCTCCTGGTACTGACGCAGTTCAACCGCGCGAAATCCGGACGGTGGCTCCAATCCCGGACAGGGTGCGTTCGACACGGCGATGCCGCGCCGTCGGAATGCCGCCGCCAGCGAGTATGCGAGGCGCGCAGGTGCCCGATGAGCGCCAACGCGAGCGTCCCAGAGAACGCCTGGAAACTCAGTTCCTTCCGCGTCCTCGGGAAGGTCCTTGAGCAGAAGCGTGCCGCGATCGAAGATCAGCTCCACGCGCCGCGATGCTGCGAGGCCCGTGCCAAATCATCCGCGCCACCTCTCATGATCGGTCTCTTCTCGCAAGGTGATCCCGTCACGCGCGGTGCGAAGGAGCAACCCAATTGGAGAGCGGCTTTCGCGCGTTTGCGCTCCTGGCGGAGCGCCCTATTTTGGATCCGTCAAAGAGCGCTCCTCGTCAGAGGGGCGCAAACGCGCGACCGCAGCGGTTCAATCGAATTGCACCCCTCGCCCCGCGCGTAACGGGTTCACTTTTCAAAACGTGCTTGAAGAAGTGACCAATGATGAGAGCCGCCGTCTGGCCTCACTCAGCAGCATCGTACGCAAGCCCTCGCCTAGGCAGCAAGCCTTCCGGGCTAGCGCAGCGGCAACTCGACGTGCCAGGTCTTGCCTTCGCGCACGACGTGGACGGTCTGGCGGTCGCCGGTGGCGGAGTAGACCTCGACCTCGGCTTCGTCGTTTTCTCGACGGGAAAGGCGGGTGCCGGCGGCCTCCCAGGCGGGTGGAACCCAGCCGACGGTGACCAGGTCTTCGGGGCGCAGCATCCGTGTGCCGCCGGTCTTGCCAGCGCTGGCCAGCTGTTCTTCGATGCGGCTGCGGGTGCGCGGACCCAGCCGCTGATAAACCGCCAGGCGATCGCCGGCCCGCGCCGAGGCGATCAGCGCCTGTACCGCCGACTCGGGCGAGCTGCCTTCGTCGCGCGAGGAACAGGCGGCGCCGCCCGCGAAGACGGCCAGCGCGACGGCCGCGGCCAGCGCTCTCACGCGGGGGGCGCGCCCAGGCCCAGGCGATCGCGGACCACGGCGATGGTGTCCTTGGCCAGCAGGCGCGCGCGGGCGGCGCCTGCGGCCAGGATCTCGTCGACGTGGCCGGGCTTGGCGCGCAGCTCGGCGGCGCGCGCCTGGATGCGACCGAGGTCGTCCTTGATCCCGGCGAAGAGCAGCTTCTTGCAATCGATGCAGCCGATTCCGGCGCTGGTGCAGCCGACCCGCACCGTCTCTTGTTGAGCCGCATCGGAGAAGAATTTGTGCAGCGTGAAGACGTTGCACTTGTCGGGATCGCCGGGGTCCGTCCGTCGCACGCGCGCCGGATCGGTGGCCGCCGTGCGCAGCTTGTCCCAGATCTGCGCGTCGGCTTCGCGCAGGCTGATGGTGTTGCCCAGGCTCTTCGACATCTTCGCCTGACCGTCCAGGCCCAGGATCTTCGGCGTCGTGGAGAACAGCGCCTGCGGCTCGGCGAAGGTGTCGCCAAAACGAGCGTTGAACCGGCGGACGATCTCGCGCGCCAGCTCCAGGTGCTGGCGCTGATCTTCGCCGACGGGGACGCGGGTGGCGCGATAAAGCAGGATGTCCGCCGCCTGCAGCACCGGGTACATGAAGATGCCGGCGTTGATGTTGTCGGGGTGATGTTCTGATTTGTCCTTGAACTGGGTCATGCGGCCCAGCTCGCCGTGCGGCGTGACGGCGGCCAGCGCCCACGCCAGCTCGGTGTGCTCGGGGACGGCTGACTGCACGAACAGCGTGGCGCGATCGGGATCGATCCCACAGGCCAGTAGATCGATGGCCATCTCGCGGACGCGGCGCTGCATCTCGCCCGGTTCGTAGGGCTGGGTGATGGCGTGGTAGTCGACGATGGCGTAGTAACAACGAAACCGGCTCTGCAGGTCGACCCAGGTGCGTACGGCGCCGAGATAGTTTCCCAGGTGCAGCTCGCCCGACGGCTGAATGCCCGAAAAGACGGTCTCCATGTGTCTCGGTTGTTTAGACGCGCCCGGCGTGCGGGTCAAGAAGCGGCGCGTCCGCGGGAAGGACGGTTCCTTGCTCGCCTTTGAATTCGTGGGTACCGTTCTTCGTCGAAGAACCAAAGGAGTTCCCTCATGCACCGTCCCCTCTGGCTGGCTGTTCCCGTGGTGGCAACGCTGGCTTCCGGCTGTGTGGTTCGCGCGCGGCCCGTGGTGGTGGCCGACGTTCCCCCGCCCCCACCGCCCGTCGTCGAGCAGGCCCCGCCCCCGCCGCCGCCCGAATACACCACTGCGTATCCGACGGTGGCGCCGCCGGCGCCGATCGTTGAATACCGGCCGCCGCAACCATCGTGGGACTATTCATGGGTCGACGGTTACTGGGATTGGAACGGAGCCGACTGGTACTGGATCAACGGTTTTTGGTCGCCGCCGCGCGCCGGGTACGTCTACGTTCAGCCTCGCTATGTGATGGTGGATGGTCGCTGGGTTTATCACCGCAGCTACTGGGACGATCACCGCGGCTACCACGACTATTCCTACGGCGGCATGCGCGGGCGGCCGCCCGAGTCCAACTGGCGAGGCGTCCCGTCGACGCCGCCGGCGAACAGCGGCGGCCGGCGCGGCAGTCCGGCGCCGGCCGCGAACAACGGCGCCTGGCGCGGCGGCCCGCCGGCGACGACGCCCGCACCGGCGAACGGCGGTTGGCGCGGCGGTCCCGCAACCGCGCCGGCACCGGCGGCGAACAATGCCTGGCGCGGCTCGTCGACACCGGCACCAACCCCCGCGGCGGCACCAGCCACCGGTTGGCGCGGTGGCGCGCCCGCGCCGGCGGCCAGCACGCCGGCAACGGCCCCGGCGAACGGCTGGCGCGCCAACCCGGCGCCCGCCAGCGCGCCCGCACCCGCACCGACTGGCGCGAACGGCTGGCACGGCGGCGCGAATCCGGCGCCGACGCCCGCGCCGGCCAACACCGGCAACGCCTGGCGAGCCCAGCCCAACGCGACCGGAGCCGTGCCCTATCGCGGAGCGCCGGCGCCGGCCAGCGGCGCTTCGCACTTCGGCACGCCGGGTGCGATGGGCGGCGCCGCCGGTTCGGCAATGGGCGCGCGCCCGGCACCGCGCCCGGCCCCCAGTTCGGCGGTGCCTGGCCCTGGCCGTCCCGCCCCGGCCCCGGTTCAGAACAACAACAAGAAAAAGAAATAGCGTCGCCGCGCCGGTGGCCGCCGCCGCTACTGCGCGCGGAAGACGCGCATCTCACCGACCGAGATAAAGCGCGAGCGCCCGCCGGGCACGCCGTCGATGCGGATGCCGTCGCCGGTGATGGGCGGGAACGACATCTGGTAGGTGCGGTAGCTGACGCCGTCGTTGCCGGCGTACGCGGGGCTGCTGGCGACGCTGGGGACCGTCACCCAGACGCCGTTCTGCCGCACTTGCAGCTTCCATGACGTGAACCAACCGCCGTCGAAGAACATGACGCCGCCCTGGAAGGTGATCGAGGCAAACGTCTGCGCGCTCGAGAACTGATAACCGATCCAGTCTTCCTTGCGAGCCGTGTCGCCGGTGTACGTGTCGTACTGCTGGTTGTTGTTGGTCGAGTTCAGCGACGGGAAGACGCCGTCGCGAATGACCTCGAGGTTGTGATTGCCACCGCCGGTGGGCTTGGTGATGAGCGCGATGATCTGCCCGCTGGCCGTGATGTCGGCGCTGCCCGTAACGGTGGCCGACACCTGCACGGTCACCGTCGCCGCCGCGCTGGAAAGCGTCCCATCGTTGACGATCAAGCTGAAGGTCAGGTTGGTGGCCGTGCTGACCGTCGGCGCGGTAAACGTCGGCTTCACCGCGCTGGCGCTGCTGAGCGTGACCGTCGGCCCGGCCGTTTGCGTCCAGGCGTAGGTCAACGTCTTGCCCGCGGACGCGGTCGAACCGGATCCATCCAGCGTCACCGTCGCGGCGCCCGCGGCCGTGGCGGGCGCGGTGGCCACAGCGACCGGCGGCGAAGGCGGGGGCGGCGGTGGTGGCGTCGTGCCGCCCGTGCCTCCAGTGCCGCCGCTTCCTCCGCCGGCAGCCGCCGCGCCATAGACGCGGAGCTCGGCCACCGAAATAAAGGTCGACGCGCCGCCGGGCGCGCCGTCGACACGGATGGCGTCGCCGGTGACGGCCGGAAAGACGATGCGGTAGATGCGATCGCTGACGCCGTCGTTGCCGGCATAGGCGGGCGTAAAGGCCGCACCAGCGACATCCACCCATACGCCCGACTGGCGCACCTGAATCTTGATCGACGAGAACCAACCGCCGTCGCTGAACAGCACGCCATTTTGGAACAGCAGCGCCGAGAAGGTCTGCGACGACCCGAACTGGTAGCCGATCCAATCCTCGGAGCGCGGCGAGCCGCCGGTCCACGTATCGTAGTTTTGCGTGAGATCGGTCGAGTTCAACGGCGGGAACACTCCGTCCTGGATGACGCCCAGGACGTGGTTGCTGCCGCCGGCCGGCGCGGTGACGAACGCGATCGCCGTCGCGCTGGCAGTGATGTCAGCGCCCAGTACGACAACCGTGGCGGTCGCCGCCACGCTGGTCGACGTGCCGTCGCTGACGATCAGACTGAACGTCAGGCTAGCCGGAGCGGTGGCCGGTGGCGCGGTGAAGGTGGGCGCCACGGCGGTGGTGCTGCTCAAGGTTACCGTCGGGCCGGCGGTCTGCGTCCAGGCGTAGGTCAGCGGATTGCCGCTGGGCGCGTTTGACGCCGAACCGTCGAGGGTGACGACCGCGCCGCTGGCTACCTGGACCGGCGCCAACGCGCTGGCCACCGGCGGAATCGGAGGCGTGGTTCCACCCATTCCACCCGTCCCGCCACTGACGCCGCCCGTCCCGCCACTGACGCCGCCCGTCCCGCCGCCACCCGTGCCGCTTGCCACGACGTAGGCGCGCAATTCTCCGACGGAGACAAAGCGTGCGGTGCCACCGGGCGCGCCATCGATGCGGATGGCGTCGGCGGTGACTGCCGGGAAAATGATCTGGTAGGTCTCGAAGTTGATGCCGTCATTGCCGGCGTAGGCGGGGGTGAAGATCGCGCCGGTGACGTCCTTCCAGATGCCGGCCTGCCGCGCCTGCACCATGAGGGTGGTGAACCAGCCGCCGTCGCCGAACTGCTTGCCGCCCTGGAACACCAGCGCCGAGAACGTCTGCGCGGCCGCAAACTGATA
>DASXQB010000120.1:0-9824 GCA_036493295.1 Polyangia bacterium
TGTCACCCGAGCAGGTCCGCGGGCTGCCCATCGACCGGCGCAGCGACATCTTCTCGGTCGGCATCGTCCTTTACGAGATGCTGACCGGCGAACGGCTGTTCGTCGGCGAAAGCGATTTTTCCACTTTGGAAAAAGTCCGCAACGTCGAGATCCTGCCGCCTTCGTCTTACAACCGGAACATCCCCGGCGAACTGGAGCGCATCTCGCTGAAGGCGCTGGCCAAGGATCCGGAGGATCGCTATCAGAACGCCATCGACCTGCACGACGACCTGCAGGCGTTTTTATATACAGTGGGCGAGCTTTATTCGCGCAAGGATCTGGCGGCGTGGATGAAGAAGATGTTCGCCACCGAGATCGAAGACGACAACGCGAAGATCGAACAGTTTCGTCAAATCGCCGCCCCGTCCAGCCGCAAGGACGCGGACGATAACTTCCTGGGCGCCGCTTCCGGCAACGGCGCCAAAAAGGTGAAGAAGAGCGTGCCCGATTCACCGATGGGATGGGATGACGAAGAGCTGGACACCCAGATCTTCGACAAGGAACCCAGCGACGAGATCAAGACGCTGGAAACGGAAGACCTCTTTTACGAGGACGACGACCGTACCGTCGCCAATCAACCAGCGCCGGATATTCTGCGCGCCGCCACCGCGCCCGATCTGGTCGCCACGCCGAAGCCGCGCCTTCTGGCCAAGCCAACGTCGGGCCACGGCAGCGGTTCTGGTCCTGGACCGTCGACGGGCAGTGGTCGCGGGGTGCCAGGTCCTGGGGGATCCGGTTCGGGACCGGTACCGGCGCCGCGGCCGGTGCGCTCCCCGGCTTCGCCGCGACAGACGCTGATGGGCATGCCGGCACCCGGACTGCCGTCGCCGCTGTCTCGCCCGCCTGCCGACGGTGGTGGGTTACCGCCGCCGGGACACGGCGCGGCTATGCGCCCGAAGACGCAGCCGTCGATGCCGGCCTCGTCGCACGGTTCCTCCGCCGAGCCGGCCGCCCCCGCGCCGATGGCCTCCGGATCGTCGTCGTCGCACCCGGCCTTCTCGTTCGAGAACCCGGCGCCGTTCGGCAGCGGATCGTTCCTGACCGGCGGCCCGGAGCGGATGGCGCGCGGCGGGAAATATGCGGCGATGGTTTTCCTGGCTCTGCTGGTCATCGGCGGGACGGTCGCCTACTGGTACTACAGCAGCAACAAGCCGGGGCAGGTGCAGATCGCCACGGTGCCTTCCGACGCCACCGTGCTCATCGACAACGTCAAGGTCGCCGATCATTCGCCGGTGACGATCGAAAAACCGCTGGGTCAGTACACCTTGTCCGTCACCCACGACGGGTACGTGCGCAGCGATCAGAACATCGAAGTGAAGGCCGGCCAGCCGGTGGCGTTGAACATCGCCCTGGAGCCGTCGCCCGACACCGGGTTCGAACTGACCAGCGATCCGCCCGGCGGCATGGTCTGGCTGGACGGTGCGGTGATCAACGGCGCCAACGGACCGGCGCGCACCGACTTCCGCGCTTACCGCATTCCACCCGGCCACCACGTCATCGAGATCAAGGGCGAGAGCCGCTTTAAGCCCTGGAAGCAGGACATCGAGATCGAACCAGGATCAATCCGCAAGGTGCACGCCACCCTGGTGCAAGTCGGTGGCGGTGGCGCCGAGCGCGAGCCCAGCAAGCCGTCGCCGCCGCCCGCGCCGAAACCCGAGCCGACGCCAGTGGTCGCGGCGCCCGCGCCCGCGCCGATCGAAACGCCGCCACCACCGCCGCCGCGTCCGACGGTGGCGGTGAAGCCGCCGCCACCCCCTACCAGCAAGCCGGCGTCGACCGCACCGTCCGAGATGGGCGCTAGCACGGCGAGCGCCAGCGGTTCTAGCAGTCGGCCGTCGACGACGGCGTCCACCGGCTCGTCGCGGGCGGTCGCCCCGGTGGCGGCGTCTGCTGTCACGCGCCGCCCCCGCCGCGACACCAGCGACGACGACAGCACGCCGAGCAGCAGCCCCAAGGGCATCTACGGCGAGGGTGGCGACTGCGTCATCACCGTCGGCTCGCGTCCGTGGTCGGAGGTCTGGATCGACGGCAAGAACACCACCAAGCACACCCCGATCGCCGATCTGAAGGTTCCCTGCGGCCGGCACCGGCTGGGGTTCAAGCGACCTGACTTGCAGATCGATCGCACGGAATCCATCACGGTGCGATCGGGCGAGAAGTTCAAGCAGGTCTACACGCTGACCAAAGAAGCCGATTTCTAGAGAGGCCTGCTGATGTCGTCGAAGGTCGAGGCCACGCCGGCCGGGCGTGGCGAGGGGAGTGCTGCCGGTCGCTTGCCGGCTGCGCCGGTTGTGCCGGTTGTGCCGGCCGCGCCGGTTGTGTCGGCTGCGCCGCCGTCGCGTGCTGATGCGCTGGACGCCGAGTGGCGCGCTTATTTTCGCGGGCGGCCCGACGACATCGCCCATCCGGCGGCGCGCGACTTCATGAACCGCGATCTGGCGGCGGCGCTGGCCCGTCTGATTCCCGCTGACGCCGCCGTGCTGGAGGTGGGCTGCGGCCGCGGTGACCTGCTGGCGGCGCTGCCGCAGGCGGAACGCCACGGCGTGGACTTCTTGTCCGAGACCGTCGACCAGGCGCGCGTGCGGTATCCCGCGCTGTCCTTCGCCGTCGACGACGCCACCCGCGCGCCCGCCGCCGGCGCGCCGGGCTGGGACGCGGTGGTCTGCGATCGCCTGTGCCACAGCGTCCTCGACATCAAGGCGCTGCTGGCCGGGTGCAAAAGCCGCCTCCGTGAAGGCGGCCGCATTTACCTCACCTGCTTCAATTATCTGTGGGAGCTGCCCACGCGTCTGGCCGAGGTGGCGGGCTGGAAGCAGCCGGCGCCCACCGCCAACTGGCTGTCGGACAGCGACTTTCGCAATCTGTTCGACATCAGCGGCCTCGAGGTGGTGCGCTTTGAAGATCGCCTGCTGTTGCCGCTGGAGCTGGCGGGCGTCTCGTCGATCGTCAACCGCTATCTCGTGCGCATGCCCGGGATGCAGCATCTGTCGCTGTATCGGATCTATGTTCTGCGCGAACGCGAACGCGAACGCGATAGCGGGCGCGACGCCGCCGCTATCCGCCAGCGCCAGCGCATCGGGGCCAGCGTCAGCGTGGTGGTGCCGACGCGCAACGAAGCCGGCAACGTGCAGGCGGCCATCGACCGCACGCCGGTGATGGGCCCGTCGACCGAGCTTATCTTCGTCGAAGGCGGTTCGTCCGACGGCACCTGGGAGACCATCCAGGACTGCATCCGCCGCTATCAAGGACCGCTGACGCTGCGTGCGTTTCAGCAGACCGGCAAAGGGAAGGGCGATGCCGTGCGCCTGGGGTTCGCCCAGGCCACCGGCGATCTGCTGATGATCCTGGACGCTGATCTCACCGTTCCGCCCGAGGATCTGCCGGGTTTCTACGAGGTGGCCACTCGCGGCCACGCCGATTTTGTGCAGGGCACGCGCCTGGTCTATCCGATGGAGAAGGGCGCCATGCGCTTCTTCAACAAGCTGGGCAATGTCGCCTTCTCCCAGCTTTTCTCGTATCTGTTGCAGCAACCGATCCGGGACACCCTTTGCGGGACCAAAGTGTTGTGGCGGTCGGACTACCAGCGCCTGGCCGCCGCCCGGCACTACTTCGGCGACTTTGATCCGTTCGGAGACTTTGACCTCATCTTCGGCGCCGCCCGGTTGAATTTGAAGATCGCCGAGATCCCGGTGCGCTATCGCGACCGCACCTATGGTGAGACCAACATCGCCCGCTGGAAGCACGGCTGGCTGCTGTTGCGCATGTCGGCGGTGGCGGCGCGCAAGATCCGCTTCGTCTGACGGCGATGCTGACGCCCGCCCAGCGCGCCGACACTCTGGAACGTTTCGATCAGCACCGCCGCGCCTGGGCGGAGAACCCGACTTTACAAATTCTTTACGGCGAGTGGTACGGACGCATTCGCCGCCACCTGCCGCCGCCGGCCGAAGGGCCGTGGTGGGAGCTGGGCTCGGGCCCCGGTTTTGCCCGGCAGTTCATCCCAGAGCTGTCGCTGTCGGATCTGGTGGCCGCGCCCTGGCACGATCGGGAGATCGCCGCCGACGCCTTGCCGTTCGCCGACGGCAGCCTGGGCGCCCTGGTCCTGTTCGACGTGCTCCACCACCTGCCGTCACCGGCCGGATTCTTCGCCGAGGCGATCCGGGTCCTGCGTCCGGGCGGGCGGGTGGTGATGTGCGAGCCGGGGGTCAGTCCGCTGTCGTTCCCGGTCTACAAGTTCCTGCACGAGGAACCGCTGCGCCTGTTCGTCGATCCCTTCGCTATGGGAACGATCCCAGACGCCGACGACAAAGATCCCTTCGATTCGAATCAGGCCATTCCCTGGCTGATCTTCGGCCTGCAAGGGGGACGGCGACGCTTCGGCCAAAGGTTCCCGACCCTGGCGATCCGCACTGTCGAACGCCTGGCGGGCCTTAGTTATCCGGCCTCGGGGGGATTTTCGCGCGGTCCTTTGTTGCCGGCGCCACTGTGGCGCCGTTTGTTTGCGGTCGAACGGTTTTTGCCACAATGGGTTTTCGGGTTGATCGGTTTTCGTTTGCTGATCGTACTGGAAAAACAGTGACCAAAACGCGACGCGTCTGTTTCGTCGGTTGATCCTGATCGCCGCCATCTTTCGCCGGGCGTGATAAGGTGCGGCTCAATTTTCTCGGATTGATGGCGCTTCGAGATGAAATTTCAGCACACGCGTACTTTGCTGTCGGCCGCCGCGTTCCTCGCGCTTGGCTGCGGCGCCGAGCACGGGCCAGGGTTGATTCCCGGGCTCGACTCTGGTTTGCCTGATCCCACCGGCACCGGTGGCGCGGCGGCTCTCGACGCTGACGGCACCGGCGGCATGTTGGACGGCACTGGCGGTGCGGTGACCGCCACTGGCGGCAGCGGCGGCGACCTGGGCGGCAGCGGTGGAGGCATGGGGATGGATGCCGCTGTCGACGTCGCCCGGGACACTGCCCCCGTCGACGTGCCGATGATCAACGACGGCGGCACCGACGTTCCGGCCGCGCCTTACACCTGCAATGACCTGCTGGGTCCGTCCAACATCGGCGCCTGGTGGCCGGAATTCGAAGCGGCGGTGAACGGCGACGACTGGCAGGTCGTGCCGGGTCTGCACGCTTTCGTGGACGATTGGGCCGACCCGAACAGCCCTTTCTGGATGACGGCGGCAACGTCACCGTGCATCAGCCGTTCGAAGAATCCCGATCGCGTGCTGCTGGTGGTGTTCAGCACGACGCTGACCACGCTGAAGCAATTCCAGGACAGCACGACCCAGGCTGTGGCCACCATCAAGGCGAAGTTTGCCGGCGTCAAACGCATCGAGCTTTTGACCGACCCGCGCAGCCCGATGAACAAGCTGTGCACCGGCGACGATCCGAACAGCGTGGTGCCGTCATACGTCGACCAGGCCATTCAAAACGTCGTTGATCAATCCGCCGGTGACGTGACGGTGGGGCCGAAGATCGAGCTCGGATCGTGCGCCTGGTGGGACATGCACAGCACGGATTTCACTCCGGCTGGCGCCACCGGCGTGGCTTCTCTATACGCCACCTACTACAAGACGCACCCTTAAGGTTACGACGCCGGCTTGGTCCACGCGCTGCACTGATAAAGCGCGGCGGGGATCGGCGCCAGCGGTGGAAAGGCCACCCGCGCCACAGGCGTCAGCGCGCGTGCCAGGGCGGCGGCGATGCGCGCCGGCGGGCTGACGTGGTGGTCGTCGATGCCGTGAAACCCGATCGCTTCGAAGGCGCGGGTCATCAGACGGCTGACCATCGGATAGCCGGTGACCAGCGTGCCGCCCGGGGCCAGCGCGCGGCAGAGGCCACGGGCGGCGCCGTCGGAGTCGGCGATGTGCTCCAGCACCGAGAAGCAGACGATGGCGTCGAAGTGATCGGCGGGCAGATCGTCGTCACGCAGAAGATCGGCGCGCCGAAAAACCGCCGTGCATCCGGCCGCCACCTGCGCTTCCAGGCCCGCCGCCAGCGTCAGATCGGTGCCGGTGTATTCCGCGTACCGCCTGGTCAGCGTCGACACCAGCACGCCGCTGCCCACGCCGATCTCCAGCACCCGGCGCCCGCCCGCCGGCAGCAGGGAAAGGCCCATCTGCAGGCGGTGGCGGTAAAGCCAACCCACCCACGGGTGGTAGTAATACGGCAGCGGATCGTGAGCGTCGTTGGGACGCAGGACGCCGGACGCCGGTAGATCAAGGCGCAGGGGCACGCGACGTCGCTTTCTCGATCAAGACGGACAGATCGACGCCTGGTTTGCGGCGCGGGCCGGCGACGACGGAGAACGCCTCTGGCGCGAAGGGATACCCGTTCGAGACCAGGTCGCGCAGCTCGGCGGCGCCGCGGGCCAGATCGTCGGCGGCGGTGTCGGCGCGCAGCGTGCGCAGCTTGCGGCGGATTTCTTCGCGCGTCTCTTCGCTGCTGGTCACGGCGTAGGTCTGCTCCAGGTGCTTGATGGCCAGCGCGGTGCCGCCCCGCTGGGTCAGCATCTGCGCCACCAGATTCGGCAGCCAGGGTGGCACGCCGTCGAACAGCGTCGCCCGGCGCAACGCCTCGACGCCGCTCTGTCTCCACTCGGCCACCCGCGGATCGTTTTCGCCGGCCAGCGACGGCAGGTCGAAGAATTGGTTGAAGCCAAGCTGAAACCAGAGCTCCCAATCGTCGGGAAATTCGTGCGTGCCGCGCGCCAGGATGCGGTTCGCCGCCAGCGCGGCGTCGACGGAGAAGGTCTTTCCGTTGTAGACCAGCATGGCGGCGCCGCGCCGGTAAAGACTGTGAAAGCGCGGATCGAGATCGATCGCCGTGGTCAGGTATCGTTCCAGCCAGCGCTGCTCGCCCTTGGTCGCCAGCTGGGTCCCGAAGTAGACGTTCGCTCGCGCCGCCACCAGATCGGCGGCCAGCGCGGTGTGGCCCAGGCTGGCCAGGCGCAAGGCGTTGGCGCCCGGCAAATACAGCGTGTCGACCTCGGGCGGCCAGGTGGCGCGCAGGGCCAGGCTGCGGGTCAACGCCGCGTGGGTCAGCGTCGCGAGGGCCAGCGCGGCGACGACCGCGGCGGCGACCTGGGCACGCGACGGACGACCGGGGCGCGCGGCCAGGACGGGCGCGCTCACGTCGGCGGCTCCTCGCCGTCCTTGCTACCACTGCCGCCACCGCTGCCGGTTGCCGGCGTGGTCGCCGTCGCCGCGTCGCCGGGCTCGCCGTCGGCGCCGGAGAGCCCCAGCTTGGACATCCGGTAGCGCATCGATCGAAACGAGATCCCCAGGACGCGCGCTGCCTCGGTGCGGTTACCGTCGGTGCGCTCCAGCGCCTTCAAGACAATCCCGCGTTCGAAGGTTTCCAGCTCTTTTTCCAGATCGAAACCGACTACCGGCAGCTCCGGCACGCCGACCGCCGCCGACCGGCGCGGGGTCAGCTCGGGCAAGGCGTCGGCGGTGATGCGCCCGTCGACCGCCAAGGTCACCGCGCGCTCGACCAGATTCTCGAGCTCGCGTACGTTGCCGGGAAAGTTGTACGCGGTCAGCGCCGACATCGCCGCCGGGTCGACGCCGCCGATCGGTTGGCCGTGCTCGGCGGAGAACTTGCGCACGAAGTGATTCACCATCAGCGGCACGTCCTCGCGCCGGTCGCGCAAGGGCGGCATGCGAACCTGGATGACGTTCAGACGGTAATAGAGATCTTGGCGGAAGGTCCCTTTTTCAACCTCTGTCTCGAGATCGCGGTTCGTCGCCGCCACCACGCGCACGTCGATCTCGCGCTCGCTGACGCCGCCCACCGGTTTGACCTTTCGTTCCTGCAACACGCGCAAAAGCTTCACCTGCATGGGCAGCGGCAGCTCGGCCACTTCGTCCAGCATCACCGTGCCGCCGTTGGCCGCCTCGAACAATCCGATCTTGTCGCTGGCCGCGCCGGTGAACGAACCTTTGACGTGGCCGAACAGCTCGGACTCGATCAGCGTCTCGGGGATGGCGCCGCAGTTCACCGGCAAAAATGGGCGATCCGCGCGCGGCGACAGCTCGTGCAGGGCGCGCGCCGCCAGCTCTTTGCCGGTGCCCGATTCGCCGACCACCAGCACGCTTGTGCGCGCCGGCGCGATCTTGCGCAGCAGATCGAACACCCGCTGCATGGCCGGCGATTTTCCCAGCAGCCGATCGAGCTTGTAGCGGCCCTTGATCTCGTCGCGCAGCACCACGTTCTGGTGCAGCAGCAGGCGCCGCTCGAGGGCGCGTTCGACCACCAGCCCGACCTCGTCCAGCTTGAAGGGCTTGACCAGGTAATCGTAGGCGCCGGCTTTCATGGCCGCGATGGCGGTCTCGGCGGTGGCGTAGGCTGTGACGACGACGACCTGCGTCCCGGGGCGAACCGTCTTCGCCTGGGCCAGCACGTCCAGACCCGTGCCGTCGGGCATCTGCAGATCGGTGATCACCAGATCGAACTCGGTCGCTTCCAGGGCGGCGCGCGCCTCGGCGGCGCTGCTGGCGGCGTCGATCGTGTAGCCAGCGCGCTTGAGGTAGATGCTCAAGAACTCGCGCATCGACCGTTCGTCGTCGACGACCAGGATGTGGCCCGACGGAGTGGTCATGCGCGGCCGGGTTTCCTCATGAGCGTTTGCGCGCCACCAGGATGACAAAGCCGCCCAGGTTGCGCAGGCCCGGCACGTCGCAGGTCGCGCGTTCGGCCCAGCTGAAGAGACGGGCCATCGGCGCCACGTCGAACACCCGCGACGTCGGCGTCACCACCCGCACGCCGCGCAGGCCGATCACCTCCAGGTCGGGCGGCAAGTACGAACGTGCTTTGTCGACGGTGTCGTAGCGGGTGAAGACGTCTCGCTCGGTCGTGCCGCTGGCGATGTGTCCCGGCTTGCCCAGGCGCTTGGCCAGATAGCGCAGCGAGTACGGGTTGTAAAACTCCAGTAAAAGATGCCCGTTCGGACGCACCAGTCGGCCCAGTTCCGCCAGGGCTTTTTCGATGGGCGGGATGTGGGCCAGCACTTTCATGCAATAGACCAGATCGACCGACGCCGTCGGCAGCGGTACGTCGGTCAGCGATCCTTGCACCACGCGCAGTCCGCGCCCGCGCGCGGCGCCCAGCATGCCGCGCGACAGATCCAGGCCCACCGCCGACCGGGCCACGCGCGCTGCCTCGCGCAGCAGAAGGCCCGTGCCGCAGCCGGCCTCGAAGACGTCGCGGCCGGCGCCATAGCGACGGACCAGGTCCAGCTCCAGCTCGTCGATCAGGCGGTGATAGCCGTGGTGGCGTTCCTTCTCGTAGATGCTGGAGAAGCGATCGTAATAGTCCTGGGTGGTAGGCGCGGCGGTGCTGGACATGAAGCGGCGGCTATTATGCCACGCGCGTCTGATTCCCGGCCGCGCGTCTTTGGCGGCGCGCGACGATGACGAACAGGACGCCCGACAGCAGGAACGCCAGCATCGCCGCCTGCAATCCCATCGACACCGACGGCTGCGCCGTGCCGTCGGCCGCCGTGGCGCCCAATCGATCGGCCAGCCAGCCCACCACCGACGGTCCAGGCGAATTTCCCAAAAGCTGAATCCCGAACATGAACACCGCCTGCAAGGTGGCGGCGTATTGTGGCGGCCCCAGCTCGTCGACGATGGCGGCGGCGGGGCCGTTGTACACCGACAGCAAGAACACCGCGACGAACGTCAGGGCCATGAAGGCGATCCGGCTGGGGATCATCAGGGAGATGGCGCCGACCGGAAACGCCAAGATCAGCGACAGGCCGATGGCCAGCGCGTGCCCCCCAGCCGCGCG
>DASXQB010000121.1:0-20700 GCA_036493295.1 Polyangia bacterium
TGGTTGACCGTCTGGAGGGTCTTCTCGATCAACAAACCCGCGAGGGTGTTGTTGGTCAAGAAGGTTCCGGATCCGGCCTTACCAATGACGATGGAAACGCCACCTGGAGAGTTGACGTCGATGCCGTTGAAGGTGTTGCCATCGACGGTCACGCCAGAGATGGTCGTGGTCGCTCCATTGAGCTTGACGCCATTTCCGCCGTTCTTGTTGATGGTCGTTCCGCCGGAGATCGCCAGCGTCGAGTCACCGCCAACGACACCATCGGAATGATTGCTGCTGATGTCCGATCCGCCCTCGATGGTGACCGAGCCGTTGCCGCTGGAGAAGACGCCGAACGCATTGCCCGTGACGACTGCACCAGACAAATCGACCTGGGCGCCGCTGGTTCCGTCAACGCCGTCTCCGGTGTTGTCCTTGATGGTCGCTCCTTGGTCGGCAAAGAACTTGCCGGTCGCCACGCTGATGCCGACGCCAGTCGAGTTGGAGAAAGTACCGCCGTGGGCCTTGAACACGGCCGTCGTCGAGCTCTCGACCTTCACGCCGGTGCCATTGAGGTTCGCGACGAACCCAGTGGCATCGACAGTGCCTTCGCTGATGTGGATGCCGGTGCCGGAGTTGCTAACGCTGCTGGTCCCGGTGATGGTGACCGACGACGCAAGCACATCGATACCCGCTCCGGCGGCACCGTTGACGGTAACGGAGTTCAACGTCGGATTCAGCGTAGCGCCGCTGATGCTGACGCCAGTCGTCGGGGTTGAACTGCCTTTCACGATGTTCACCGTGTCGAGCGTGGCGCCAGTCCCATTGATGGACGTAGCAATATTGGTTAGCCCGTCAGTTCGAACCTCGAAGCCTTGCACCATTGAGTTCTTGCCCAACTGGATGCCGATACCACCCGACGTCACGCTGATGATGTAGTCGGCCGGGGTGTTGTCGTCTGACATCAATGTTACGCCGTCAGGAACAACCAGCGGGAAGGTGGTGTCGAAGCTGAACACCACTGGCGTCACGTTCGCTCCTTCGTGAACCCCGTGGACCGTCGTTACGCCCGCGGTGCCCAAGCCCTGCCGCAACGACTTGAAGCGGCAAGCCGGTGGATCCGAGACGCCCGTCGGGAAGAACGAGGTGTTGAGGCTGTCGCTCCCCGAGACGGGATCGACGAACACGGTGTGCGTCGCGTTGGCGTTGCACTGGCAAGCAGCTGCGCCGGTGCCACTGGTTCCCTTGCCGCAGGTCAGTCCCGCTGGTCGGGGAGGCGTCAAGGTTGAGTCGGCCTGGGTGCAGTCGATCTTGACGTGCCACACGTAGCACTGGCTCGCCTGATCTTGCGAGCACTCGAGGACGCTGTCGCCCGCGCATGCGTTCGGTGTGTTCGCACCCGCGCAGCCCAGACCAACGGCAGGCGTGGTTGCAACGGCCGGACACACGCACGCGGCGCCAACGCAGGTTTGCACGCCGGGGCAAGCCACTACCGCCGAAATGACGTTGCAGCCATTCGTGTCCTTGCTGCACGTTTCGGTCGATGAATTATCGGCCGAGCAGATGGTGGCGGTCGTGACACCGGTGCCGAGGGCGCACGCATTGTTGCAAGTGCAAGCGCCGCTTCCCGGCGTCGTACCCGTGCAGGTTTGATTGCCGGCGCACGCTGCGCTGGCAGATACGAACTTGCAAGAGCCGTCCAGGGCGCAGGTCTTCAAAGAGCCGTCGCTTCCGCAGAACGCTCCAGCAGCGGTGCAGCCCGTATCAGTCGGTGCAACGCAGCCGCATACGCCGGCGCTGCAGGCCTGATGGGTTCCGCACGCAACCTCAGCACCGAATACCGCGCAGCCGCTGGCATTGGTCGCGCACGTTTGCACGCCGCCGCCGGTGCCGCACTGATGTGCCCCGATCGTGCAAGGGCTGGTGCAAACCGGAGTCGTCACCTCGGCGTCGCTGGCGTCGGTCGCGTCCTTCGCGTCGCCAGCGTCGCTGACCTCACCGGCATCGGTGGCGTCCTTCGGAACATCGGTGGCGTCGGTGGCATCGACGGTGTCCTTGGGGACGTCGATAGCGTCGACCGCGTCGAGAGCATCCTTGGCGTCGGTTGTCGCGCCGCCGGTGCCTCCCGTGTCTTTGGGGACGTCAGGCGTGACGTCCGTCTTGGTGTCCGTCGGTTTGTCGATTGCGACATCGGTGCTTGTTCCACCGCCTCCGCAGCCGAAGTTTGACGTGACGACTAAACCAGTGAGCAATGATGTAACGAAAATTGAGCGAAGCTTGAGCACCGCGGACCTCCCCGAAGTGAAAGTTTGGGCCCAGGCAGTGTCGGGGTAGCGGTGCGCCTTGTCAATATGTCAAATCGTGTGGTTTCGTGATTTTGGGCACTCGTTCGCACATGTAGGGCGGTAGGACCGAGTGCCGGGGCTTACAGCCCAAGAAAAAAAGTAATTTTGCTGAACCGGATTTCCGGTCCCGAAAATTGCTCAGCGCTGCACACCATCGAAGGCCCGTTTCGCCGCTCCTGATTGTAAAAAATATCCCCTCGGCGGAGTGCGCGCCGGCGACTCTTAAAGGTCGATCCGGGCCAGGAAGAACTTCATGTTGCTCTCGTCGATCACCTTCAGCGTCGGTCGCGCATCCACGGGGACGATGCCTTCCAGTTGAGTCCAGCGGCTGCGCTCGACCAACAGGAACGCGCGGTGGCCGCGGTGCTTGGCGATCCAATCCTTCAAGTTCTCGACGTTGCGATCGCCCAGGAAGACGGTTCGCTCTTCGCGCGGGCCTTGGAAGATTTCGTTCTGGGTGTAAAAGTTTTCGCCTCGCCAATACATCTGCCAGGCCAGCAGGTGCTCGGCGGGTGATCGTCGTTCGCGGTAGTAGGTCGCGATGAGGCCCTTCTGGGTCCAGTACGGCGTTACCTTCCGCATGTATCCGTCGAGGAGAAAGTACGTGAAGGCGACGGCGGTCAAACAAAGGCCGATCAAAGCCGAGCGCTGGATCCGCCGCCAGGCCAGGGCCAGCGTGAACCCGGACAGCACGACGGCGAACCCGACCAGCGTCGGCCCAAAGTCCAGGGCGTGCGGCCACGGCCGGCCCTTGGGCGTGTTGATGTAGTCGTACGAGAACAGCCAGATGAAATGCTGGGCGCCGCTCGGCGCGCCGGCCAGATCGTGCAGCACCAGCGCCAGCAGCGGCACGCCGACCACGGCGGTGGCGGCGGCGGTCCGCCCATCGCCACGATGGATCAGATCGTCGAGAAAACAGCCGATGACGATGGCCAGCCCGGGGATGGCGGGCAGGATGTAGTGGTGGAACTTGGTCACCGACAGCGTGACCAGCGCGTACCCGGAGATGAACCACACGGCGCCGAACCAGAAGATTCCTTGCTTGCGCGCGTCGCGCAGCGGGCGCATCACCGCCGCCGCCAGCGCGGCCGGCGCGATGGCGATCCAGGGCAGCATGGCGTAGCCCAGTTCGCGAACGAAGTACTCGAACGACCCGCGATCGCCGTGGCGGCCCAGCACCAACCGGCGCCAGTGGTTGTCGCCGTACAGCTCGTCCCAGAAGGGAAGGCCGTGCCGGATTAACATCGCCTGGTGCCACGGCACTGCCACAACGGCACAGGCGATCAGCGACACGACGATGGCAAACCCGATCTGCGCGCGGCGCAGTCGATGCCAGCTATTGGTGAAGGCCAGGTAGACGACGAAGATGATCACCGGCAGACCCAGGCCCGCCAGACCCTTCGCCAGCATGGCCAGGCCGCACAGCACAGCGGCGATATACAGATAGAGCGGCGCCTTGAATCGGGCCCGCGCCGCCAGCCACAAGAACGCGACAAAGCCGACCATCCACGGCAGCATCAGCAGCACGCCCGGCAAGGTCAGCGAATGGCGCGCGATGGAGACGGTCCAGCGCAGCTGGATGCAATCGACGACAATTTGGGGCAGAGCCGACGCGGTGAAGATGGCCACGGCGCCGTAGAACAGCCGGCTGTGTGGCCACGACAAACGTCGCCACTGGCGGCGCGGCAGCTCGGCGTCCTCGTCGTCGAACAGGGCCAGCGCGCCCAGGACCAGCGCCATCGTCATCGGCCCGACGAAGGCCATATCGGTCATCGCTTGTCGGGCCACCAGGCTGTAAAGCGGCGAGGTGGCGGTGACCACGGCGGCGATGACGCCCGCCCGACGGCTGACGAAGCGCGAGAGGATCAGGTAGACGGCATAGATGCCCAGCACACCCATCAGGCAGAACGGCAGGCGCAGCGCCCACTCCGGCCGCGAGGTCAGGGCCAGCTCGCCAGCGGGCAGGTGACCGCCCAGTCCGAAGAGGTGCATCGACAGGCTCATGATCCAGAACGACAGCACCGGCTTGGACCAGAAGTGCTCGGCGTCGATGGGCGCGCCCGGCCACCACAGGCTGATGTAGTCGTGGCGGACGGTCATCTGGCGGGCGACTTCGCCGTAGTGGGTTTCCCAAGGATCGTACAAGCCGTAGCTGCCCGCCAGCGGCACGTAGATGAGCAAGCCCATCAGCACCACGCCCCAGGCCATCTGCCGATCGGAAAGCTGGCTCAGGGAAAAACCCGCGAACAGCGACGGGCGCCGCGCGGGCGCGGACGGCGGCGCAGGTGGCGGTGGCGGCGACGGCGCGCCCGCCGAGTCAGCGTCGGAACCTGCGACTGTCATGAAAGCGGCGATGCTAGTCGCGCCGGCATCGGCGTGCAAACAAGTGTGGCCATCGTGCGAACCGGGTTGATATCATGTGAACCGAGACATGTGCGGCATCGTTGGATATGTTGGTCCGCGACCGGCGACCCCGCTGCTGATCAAGGGGCTGCGCCGGCTGGAATACCGCGGTTACGATTCGGCCGGGCTGGCGGTGGCGGGCGGCGACGGCGTCATCAAGGTGGTGCGCTGCCGGGGCAAGCTGGCCGCCCTGGAGGCGCTGATCGCCAACGAACCGCCGCCGGGAACGCTGGGCATCGGGCACACGCGCTGGGCCACGCACGGCCGCCCATCGGAGGTCAACGCCCATCCGCACAAGGTCGGGCCCATCGCCGTGGTTCACAACGGCATCATCGAAAATTATCTGTCGCTGCGCGCGCGGCTGGAAGCGACCGGGCGGGTTTTCTCGTCGGAGACCGACACCGAGATCGTCGCCCACCTGATCGACGAGGCGGTGATCGCCGGCGCGCCGTCGCTGGTCGAGGCGCTGCGCGTGGCCCTGCGCCAGGTGCACGGCGCCTACGCGCTGGTGGTGGTGTCGGATCGCCACCCGGGACAGATCGTCGCCGCGAAGGCGGCGTCGCCGATGGTTATCGGTCTTGGCGACGGCGAGACGTTCTTGGCGTCGGATGTGCCGGCCATTCTCGAACACACGCGGCGGGTGATCTTTCCGGAGGACGGCGACATCGTCGAGATCACCACCGCCGGCGCGACGTTCAGCGATCTGGCGGGCAAGAAGATCGAACGCGCGGCGCGCACCATCACCTGGGACGCGGCGCAGGCCGAGAAGGGCGGTTACCCGCACTTCATGCTCAAGGAGATCCACGAGCAGCCGCGGGCCATCGCCGACACGCTGCGGGCGCGGCTGCGCCTGGACACCGCCGACGCTGATCTCGAAGGGTTCGAGCTGGGCATGCGCGATCTGCGGCGCGTGGTGCTGCTGGCCTGCGGGACGTCGTATCACGCCGGCCTGGTCGGCAAGTTTTTGATCGAAGCGACATCGCGCATTCCCTGCGAGGTCGATCTGGCCAGCGAGTTTCGCTATCGCGATCCGGTGGTCGGCGCCAACGATCTGGTCATCGCCATCTCCCAAAGCGGCGAGACTGCCGACACCTTGGCGGCGATCAAAGAAGCGCGCATTCGCGGTGCGCGCGTGCTGGCGATCTCCAATGTCGTCGATTCCGCCATCCCGCGCGCCTCGCACGGAGCGCTGTACACGCACGCCGGGCCTGAGATTGGTGTGGCGTCGACGAAGTGTTTCACCGCCCAGCTGGCGGCGCTGGCCCTCATCGCCATCAACTTTGGCAAGCGCACCGGCGCCCTGGGCATTGACGCCGCCGAGCATCTGGTCGAAGAACTGGCCGGGATCCCGGTGAAGATGGCCGACACGCTGGAGGCGCTGGGCGATTTTGCGGCGCTGGCCAAGGAATACGCGTCGGCGCGCGACTTCCTTTTTCTCGGCCGCGGGACCAACTACCCGATCGCGCTGGAAGGCGCGTTGAAGCTGAAAGAGATCTCGTACATTCACGCCGAGGGCTACGCCGCCGGCGAGATGAAGCACGGGCCGATCGCGCTCATCGACGACGGCGTGCCGGTGGTGGTGATCGCGCCGCAAGGTCCCGGCTACGACAAGGTGCTGTCGAATCTGTCCGAGGTGCGCGCCCGCAACGGGCACATCATCGCGGTGGCCACCCGCGGGGACAATCAGATCACCGGCCTGTGCGATCGGGTGCTGAGCATCCCGGACGCGCCGGCGCTGCTGCAGCCGTTTCTGACCGTGCTGCCGCTGCAGCTGATGAGCTATGCCATCGCCCTGGCCAAGGGCAACGACGTCGACCAGCCGCGCAACCTGGCCAAGAGCGTCACCGTCGAATAGATGCCGCCGCGCCCGCGCCTTTCGCACGTGGATGGGCGCGGCCAGGCCCGCATGGTCGACGTGGGCGAAAAACCGGAGACCGCCCGGGCGGCGACGGCCAGCGCGGCGGTGAAGATGAAACCAGCGACGCTGGCGCTCATCAAAAGCGCGACGGGCGCGAAGAACAAAGGTGACGTGCTCGGCACGGCGCGCATCGCCGCCATCGCGGCGGTCAAACGCACGGCGGACCTGATTCCGCTTTGCCATCCCGTGCGCGTGGTGGGGACGGACGTGGAACTGACGCCGGACGCCTCGCTGCCGGGCGTGCGCGTTGCCGTGACGGTGCGGGCTTTTGACCGCACTGGCGTCGAGATGGAGGCGATGGTGGGGGCGGCGGCGGCGGCGCTGACAATTTATGACATGGTCAAGGGCGCGGAGCGCGGCGTGGAGATCCGCGCCGTGCGCCTGGAAGAAAAACGCGGCGGGCGCAGCGGATTGTGGCGGCGCCGGTGAAACCGATTGCCCTTTGGGCACCTAAATAGGAAAAGGAAACAGCAGCAATGTCCTCTGTCGAGCACGCCAAGATCGCCATCATCGGTTCGGGACCGGCCGGGTACACGGCGGCGATCTACGCCGCCCGCGCCAACCTCGAACCCATCTTGTTTGAAGGCGGCGGCGCCTTCGTCGAACCGCTGACCATCCCCGGCGGCCAGTTGATGATCACCACCGAGGTGGAAAATTATCCCGGCTTCCCCAAGGGCGTGCAGGGCCCCGAGCTGATGGAGCTGTTCAAGGCCCAGGCCGAACGCTTCGGCACGCGCGTTCGCACCGCCGACGTCACGGCGGTCGAGCTGGGCCAGCGGCCATTTCACATCAAGGCCACCGACGGCGACGTCTCGGCCGAGGCGGTCATCATCGCCACCGGCGCGTCGGCGAAATGGCTGGGGATCCCGTCCGAGAAAAAATTCCAGAACTACGGCTTGTCGGCGTGCGCGACCTGCGACGGGGCGTTGTTCCGCGGGCGGCCGCTGGCGGTGATCGGCGGCGGCGACACGGCGATGGAGGAGGCGACGTTCCTGACCAGGTTCGCCACCAAGGTGATGGTCCTGCACCGGCGCGACGAATTCCGCGCCTCGAAGATCATGCTGGACCGAGCCCGCCGCAACCCGAAGATCGAATTTGTCACCAACGTCATCGTCGAGGAGATCCTGGGCGAGTTGCCCAAGCCGGGCGTCACCGGCGTGCGTCTGCGCGACGCCCGCAGCGGCGAGCCGCGCGTGCTGCCGGTCGGCGGCGTGTTCGTGGCCATCGGGCACCAGCCGAACTCGCAGCTTTTTGTCGGCGCGCTGGAGATGGACGCGGCCGGATATTTGCTGACCCAGCCGGGATCGTCGGCGACGAAGATTCCGGGCGTGTTTGCCTGCGGCGACGTGGCCGATCACGTTTACCGCCAGGCCATCACCGCCGCCGGCACCGGCTGCATGGCGGCCATCGACGCCGAGCGGTTCCTGGCTCATTAATCGCGACGGCGGCATAATGCCGGCGTGAGCGACACCCCCGATCCAGACCTCGACTTTCGCGAACACGAAGGCCCGGCAGCGTCGGAGACCGACGCGGCGGCGCGAGCCACCGAACCGTCGCGCGCGGCCGTGGTGGGCACCACCATTCCGCCCGAGCAGGCGCTTGAGTTGCTATCGCGGATCAACTTGTTCGAAGGCCTGCAGCCGAGCTACCTGCGGCGCATCGCCGGTCTTGGTCTGGAAGAAAGCTACGCCGCCAACGACGTCATCTTTTCGGAGGGCGCGCAGGGCGACAAGATGTACCTGATCCTGGACGGCGCCGTGCGCATCAGCCGCCAGGTGCCCGGGATGGGCGAGGAGGCGCTGGCGGTGCTGAAGACCGGCACGTACTTCGGCGAGATGGCCCTCATCGACGATTTCCCGCGCAGCGCCGACGCGCGCGCACACGAGGCCTGCCGCCTGTTCGTCATCCGCAAGGAAGACATGGAAGACCTGCTGTTCGTCGACCGCGACCTGGCCTATGACCTTTTGTGGACGTTCGTACGCACGCTGTCCACGCGGCTGCGCAGCACGAACGACAAGATGACATTTCTGGCGGTGACGAACCGGTTTTGAGGCGCCGGCCCTCACCCTCGCCCTCTCCCAAAGGGAGAGGGGATCGGAGTGCGGGAGGGGATCGGAATACCCTCTCCCCTTGGGGAGAGGGTAAGGGTGAGGGGGGCGACGCCGCTTTTACCGCGACCAGCTGAATCCCGGGAGCGCCGGCGTCTCTTCGTTCTGCACGGCTTGCAGCAGGTCCGGATCCAGCCCCAGCGATTCTAGAATCGTCGGCGCCACCTGCGACGTCGCCACCGGCGTCTTCACGATGCGGCCCCGCAGGTGCGGGTTGGCCACGATCAGCCCGACGTTGGTGTCGCCATAGCTGAAGCCGCCGTGCTCGGCGACCTTCTTGCCTGATGTCGTGTAGATCGTCCCATAGATCGGCTGAACGATGATGTCCGGCGTGCGGCTTTCTTTCAGCGGGTCGTTGAAGCGCAGGCGCAGATCGGCGCCCGCCATCACCTGGTCGATGAACAGCGGCTTGGCGTTGGTGTTCAAGTACGCGGCGACGGCGTCGGTCTGGGTTTGATCGGCCAGCCAGATCAGCGCCACGTCGTCGTCCATCACCCAGCCGCAGGCGCCCGTCGCGCAATTGGCGGCGCTGACGATGGCCTGCGCCGCCGGATCGCCGGCCGCACCCGGCAGCCCCGCCACCAGATCGCCGAAGTGGCCCGGCTTGTTCAACTTGATCGGGTTGATGGGCGACTGGCCGTGCTTGGCGCTGACGATGAACAGCGTCGAATCATAAAGACCCTGGTGCTGGAAGGCGTCGATCATCGATTGCAGCGCTTTGTCCGTTTGCTCAAGGCCGAACGTCAGCACGTCGCTGGGCGTGCCGCTGCCGTCCTTGTATCCGCCGGGCTGGCCGTTGATGTGCGGATCGGTGTCCGACGCGCAGGCACCGTCGGCGTTGTCCTTGGTCAGCTTTTGTCCGACGCTGACGGCCTGGAAGTTCATCCCGAACAGCGCGGGCACGCCGGGCGTCTTGCTGCCGTCGTGGTTGCGGCCGCGGATCTGGTTCAGGATGGCGGCCACCTTCAGCTGATCATTCTTGACGGTGCAGACGACGCTGGTGGTGGCGTCGGCGCCGCCCACGTTGGTGATTTCCGGCGTGTAGAGATCAGCCACGCCCTGGCCCGACGGGCCGTTCACGAGATCGTAGGCCGGGTGCTTGTCGGCCCAGGCGGTCTGGCCGCCGGCGGCGCGCACCACCTCGAACAGCGTGTTGCTCTTGATGAACTCGTGCGGAAAAACCGGGACGCACTGGCCGTGCTGGTTCTTGCGGCGGGGCAGCTTGGCCGGATCGATGACGTTCTGTGAGACGTTGGCGGCGTCGTAAAGGTCGATGCTCTCGTCGAAGACCACGGTGTTGCCGGGCTGGCCGGCGCAGCTGGTGTTGGTGGGATCGAACAGCGTGCGGTCATAGCTGACGTCATAGAACGTGCCGTGGCTGATCGGCGAGCCGCCGGTGACCAGGGCCAGCAAGCCGGGGAACGAATCGCTGTTGGCCGGCGTGCGGGCGTTGCTGAAGGTGACGCCGCCGGCGCTGAGCGCCGCCAGCGCCGAGTGCGGGTGGCTCTCGACGAAGCGAGCGACGTCCAGGGCGTGCAGGCCGTCGACGCTGATCAGAAGAACGTGGTCGACAAGCTCGTCGTGGCGGCGGCCGCCCTTGGCTAGCAACGTTGTCGGATAAAGAAGCGCGAGCAGAGCGATGGCTTTGGTGAAGCGCATGAGATCTCCAGCGTGAGAGGTAAAGCCAGCGATCGCTCTTGGCGATCGTCAGCGCCGGCCAACCTGACACGCAGGCGATCCACGCACGGAAACACTTCATCGACGATGCCGTGTCGGCACCGTCAGCGAAGAAAAATTACCGCAACTTCGTCGATGGAATCAGCGCCAGCGGGCACGCACGATCACGCAGTGCTGATCTGTTTACAAACTCCAATACCGGATTCCGCGTTCCATCTTCGCCGGCGCGAACACGCTCTTGACGTCGATGAAGACGCCGTTGTCGCGCACCATGCCGAGGAGCTTGGCCTGGCCTAGCTGGATGTACTCTTTGTGGCTGACGGCGACGATCAGGCCGTCGAGATCTTTGTAACGTTCGAGCTCGCTCAGCGTGAGGCCGTATTCGTGCTTGGCCTCGGCGGGGTTGCCGCGGCTGTCGTGGATCAGCGCTTCGATCCCGAACTGGCGCAGCTCGGCCAGGATGTCCGGCACCTTGCTGTTGCGCAGATCGTTGCAGTCTTCCTTGAAGGTCAGGCCCAGCACGCCAACCCGCGCGCCCTTCACCGGGAAGCCCTGGTTGATCAGCATCTTCACCAGCTGCTGGGCGAGATACGGGCCGACGTTGTTGTTGATGCGGCGGCCGGCCAGGATCACTTCAGGCTGATAGCCAAGCTGCTGCGCCTTCATCGTCAGGTAGTACGGATCGACGCCGATGCAGTGGCCACCCACCAGCCCGGGACGGAACTTGAGGAAGTTCCATTTCGTGCCCGCCGCTTCCAGCACGTCGGCCGTGCGGATGTTCATGCGTTCGAAGATGATCGCCAGCTCGTTCATGAGGGCGATGTTCAGATCGCGCTGCGTGTTCTCGATGACCTTGGCCGCTTCGGCGACCTTGATCGACGACGCGCGGTGCACGCCGGCCTCGATGATCGAACCGTAGGTGTTCGCCACCCGATCCAGCGTGGCGGCGTCTTCGCCCGAGACCACCTTCACGATGCGTTCCAGCGTGTGTTCCTTGTCGCCGGGGTTGATGCGTTCGGGAGAATAGCCAAGCGTGAAGTCCTTGCCCTGCACCAGGCCCGACAGCTTGGCCAGGATCGGGCCGCACACTTCTTCGGTGACGCCGGGATAGACGGTCGATTCAAAGACGACGACGGCGCCCTTGGTCAGCCCCTTGGCGACGGTCTCGGACGCGCGCACCACCGGCGTCAGATCGGGGACGTTGTTGTGATCAACCGGCGTCGGCACGGCGACGACGAAGAAGGTCACCGCCTTGAGGTCGGCGATGTCGCTGCTGATGGTCAGAGCCGAACCCTTGAGCACCGACTCCGGCGTTTCTTGGTTGCGGTCGAAGCCACGACGGAGCTCGTCGATCTTCTCCTTGTTGACGTCGAACCCGATCGTCCCCGGGAACTTGCGCGCGAAAGCCAGCGCCACCGGCAGCCCGACATATCCGAGACCAATCACTGCGATGCGCTCTTGCATGTGTCCTATCGCTCCTCGACGCGGAAGAGTATCGCGTTTCGGCGAGCGCCGCGACGGGGCCGCTAGACGTTGAACTTGAAGTGGATGACGTCGCCGTCTTTCACGACGTAGTCCTTGCCTTCAAGGGCCAGCTTGGCGTTGGCGCGGCAGGCGGCCTCCGAGCCGTACTTGATCAGGTCTTCCCACCAGATCACCTCGGCCTTGATGAAGCCGCGTTCGAAGTCGGTGTGAATGGCTCCTGCCGCCTGCGGGGCTTTGAAGCCGCGCTTGATGGTCCAGGCCCGACACTCGTCCTCGCCGGCGGTGAGGAAGGTGATCAAGTCCAGCAGCTGATACGCCGTGCGCGCCACCGCGTGCAGGCCCGGTTCCGTGAGCCCCAGCGTCTCCAGGAACGCCGGTCGGTCGGCGACGTCCAGCGAGGCGATCTCCGCCTCTGCCGCCGCGCAGATCACCACCACCGGCGCGTTCTCCGTCGCGGCGTGCGCCTTCAGCGCGCGCACGTGCGGCTCGGCGTCGGGGTTGCCGATCTGTTTTTCCGAAACGTTGGCGACATAGAAGACCTTCTTCAAGGTCAGCAGGCTGGCCTCGCGCAGCAGCGCCTGCTCGTCGGCGGTCAGCCCCTGCGCGCGCGCCGGCTTGCCGGCGTCAAGGCCGGTGCGCACCCGCTCGCACAGATCCAAGATCAGTTTCTCTTCCTTGGGCGCCGGGCCTTTCAGTGCCTTCTTCGCCCGGTCGATGCGCTTCTCGACGGTCTCGAGGTCTTTCAGGCAGAGCTCGGTGTCGATGGTGCCGACGTCGGCGAGAGGATCGATGCGGCTGTCGACGTGGACGATGTTGTCGTCTTCAAAGCAGCGCACCACGTGGGCGATGGCGTCGGTCTCGCGGATGTTGGCCAAAAATTGATTGCCCAGGCCCTCACCCTTCGAAGCGCCGCGCACCAGGCCGGCGATGTCGACGAAGTTCACCGTCGCCGCGACGACGGACTTCGGGTGGTACAGCGCCACCAGCGCGTCCAGGCGAGGGTCGGGCACGGGCACCACGCCGACGTTCGGCTCGATGGTGCAGAAGGGATAGTTCGCCACGGCGGCCCCAGCCGCCGACAGCGCGTTGAACAGCGTCGACTTGCCGACGTTCGGCAAGCCGACGATGCCGCAGGAAATAGCCATGGGTTGATCGTCAGTCTACGAGACCGACGAGGCGAGCGCTGCCGCTCGCCTTGACCAAATCAGCCGATCTTGCCGAACAGCTGGAAAGCGATCAGCAGGCCGTAAATGACCAGCGACTCGATCAAGGCCAGGCCGACGATCATCGGGACGAAGATCTTGCCCGACGCCTGCGGGTTGCGGGCGATGCCTTCCAGGGCCGAGCCGGCGGCGCGGCCCTGGCCGATGGCGCCACCCAGCGCGGACAGGCCAATCGCCAGCGCGGCGGCGATCCCCAACCACTTGTCGCGGTCCATGCGAGCGGCGTCAGCCGACTGGGCAAAGGCGGTGCTGCTGACCAGCAAGGTCAGGGCAACGATGCCGAGGGTGGTGAGGGTGGCGAACAGCTTGGACGTGCGGCGCATGAGGAAGCTCCCTGCAAATGGATGGTGGATCGATGGATGGTTATCAATGCTCTTCGTGAGCGACTGCGGAACCGATGTACACGGTCGAAAGAAGCGAAAAAACCACGGCCTGGACGACGGAGACGAACACGCCCATCACCAGGAACGGGACCGGAACCAAGAACGGAATGACGGCGAAGAACGACAGCACCACGGCGTGGTCGGCGGCGATGTTGCCGAGCAGACGCATGGCCAGCGACACCGGACGGGCGATGTGGCTGATCACTTCGATGGGCAGCATCAGCGGCGCCAGCCACCACAGCGGCCCCAGGAAGTGCTTGAAGTACTTCACGCCGTGGGCGCGCACGCCGTAGATGTGCGTCAGCAAGAAGATCATCACCGACAGCGCCAGGTTGGTCTTCAGCGTGTCGGTCGGCGGCAAGAACCCGGGGATCAACGCCAGCAGGTTCGAGAACAGAATGAACAAGAACAGCGAGCCGACCAGCGGCAGATAGCGCTTGGCTTCCTTCTCGCCCATCACGCTGACCATCAGGCCGAAGATGGTGTCAGACAGCATCTCGAAGAGGTTGCGCAGGCCGAAGCGCGGCGGCGGCACCAGGCCGGCGTCGCCGGCGCCACTGACGGCGGTGGCGTAACGAGTGGCGCCGAAAAGCAGGAACAGCACCACCAGCAGCGCGCCCATGATGTGGTCGATCTGAAAGTGGGTGGACTGGAACATCTGCCAGGTCCACTCGCGGCCGAGATAGATCTGCAGATTTTGCTTCAGCGTCTCGTAGCCGGGGAGAAAGTCGAACCAGGTGGCGTGTGGTTGCATGGACTAGCGCGCCTCCGGCGCTTCTTCCGCCGCGCCCGTCGGCGCGCTGAGGCTGGTGAGAAAGATGGAAATCACGAACACCGACAGGCCCAGCGAGAACGGCAACACGGCCAGATGCCCGACCCGCACCGCTGCCCAGACCAGCACGAACAGCGCCGCCATCTTCAGCGCCAGCCCGACACCCAGCATCGCCGCCTGTCCACCGGTGGCGCCGGTTTGCACGCGCGCCACCGCGCGCCCGGCTAACCGGGCGATGGACCAGAAGTTCAGGCAGCCCAGGGCCGCGCCCACGCCCGCCGCCAGCATGCCGGCGGCGCCCCACAAAAGGCCGGCGCCGCAGGTGATGGCCACGCCCAGGATGAGGTTCGCGCGTTCAATCTTTTTTATCGCTGGCATCGGCATCTGATGGTGGTTTCGTCTCGTCTCCGAAGTTGCGGCGGTAATACCGGGTCACCCGCATCAACCCTTTGATCGCCGCTCCGATGCCGGCGAACAAGCCCAAGTACATGAGCCAGGGTGCGGTTCCGAATTTTCTGTCTAGATAATTCCCTCCGAAATAGCCGATGCCAATGGCAAGGACGATCTCGATTCCGACGGCACCGGTTGTACCGGCGATCCGCCACATATTTTTGTCGTCACGGTCGATGAGCGGCGTTCCGGTACCACGGCGGCGGCTCAAAATCAAGGTGCCGCCGCCGGGCCCGCCCGGGTCGGCACGGGGGTTGCCGGTGCCGACAGCATCCCCACGTTTTCCCGTAGAGCAACGAAAGGGAGGACGAGATGGACAATCGTGTGGCGAAGGCGGACGTGACCATCAAGGCGCCCGTCGAGAAGGTCTGGGACGCGCTGGTCAACCCGGCGATCATCAAGAGCTATATGTTCGGCACGGACGTTCAGTCCGAATGGAAGGCCGGCAGCCCGATCGTCTGGAAAGGCGAATACCAGGGTAAAAAGTACGAGGACCACGGCCGGATCCTGGAGGTGGTGCCGCAACACAAGCTGCGCTACAGCCACTTCAGCCCGCTGTCGGGGCTGCCGGACGCGCCGGAGAATTACCACCAGGTGACGATCGACCTGGCGGGCGATGACGGCTCGGTGAAGGTGGCGCTGGCGCAAGACCAGAACCACAGCGCTCAGGCGCAGGCCGAATCAGAGAAAAACTGGAAGGTCATGCTGGCCGGCCTCAAGAAGACCGTCGAGGCGGCCAGCTAGTGCTCCTCCCGCGAGATACGGGCAAGCATCTTGCGGTGGTCGCGCACGATTGTGTGCGCTGTCTTCGTCCAGACGAACGGCGTCGGGTTCGTGTTCCAGCTAGCCAGGAAGGCTCGGAGGTGTTTCTTGAGCGCTGTCCGGGTCGGGAAGCTCGTACGTCGGAGCGATCGTCGGGTAAGGATGCTGAAGAATCCCTCGACCTGATTGAGCCACGATGCGCTGGTCGGCGTGAAATGAAAAGTGACCCGAGGGTTGAGTGCGTTCCACGCAAGCACGTCGGGTGTCTTGTGTGCCGAGGAGTTATCCACGATCACGTGCAGGTCCTTCTTGGGGTACTCAGAGACAACCTTCTTCATGAACGCCAGGAAGTCAGAGCCGGTGTGGGTATCGGTGCATTGGCCCGTCACCACTCCGGTCGCGACTTCGAGCGCCGCGTAGAGGTCGACGACTCCGTTGCGCTTGTAGTCATGCGTGTGGCGCTCGATCTGCCCCTTCGTAAGAGGCAACATCGGTTGAGTTCGTTCCAGGGCTTGCACCGACGTCTTTTCGTCGACGCTCAGCACAATCGCGTTTTCCGGCGGGTTGACATAGAGACCGACCACATCGGTCGTCTTCTCGTCAAACCGTGGATCTTTGCTGACCTTGAACGTCCGGGTCAGGTGAGGCTTCACGTTGTTTGCGCGCAGGATCTTGTGCACCACCGTCTTCCCGAGATGGAAGACCTTGGCAAGTTGGGGCGTCGACCAATGCGAGTACCCGGCGGGCGGACGCGACAGCGCTTTGGCGATGATCTTCTGAACCTTCT
This sequence comes from Polyangia bacterium, assembly GCA_036493295.1. Classification (GTDB taxonomy): domain Bacteria; phylum Myxococcota_A; class Polyangia; order Fen-1088; family Fen-1088; genus DATKEU01. The sequence goes on from DASXQB010000121.1 coordinate 16,293, forward strand.
CCTTCGGCACGGAGTTACCGCGACCCGCCTTCAATCGATCCTCAAGCCCGCGAACACCGTTCGCTCGAAAGCGGGCACGAATGCGTGCGACGGTGGGCTCCGTCAACCCAAGGCGGCGCGCAATCTCGACGCCCGGAACTCCGTCCGCGCCGAGGAGAATCACACGGGCTCGCCGAACATGACCCTGCCCGGCCGTGGGTCTTGCGAGAGGGCTCTCGAGAGCCCTGCGTTGCGACGGCGCAAGAATGATCGGGGCGTTCGGCCTTCCCATGCGCGATTGGATCCACCCTCGCGCATTATGGTTGCCTCTATCTCGCGGGAGAATCACTAGGCCGGCCTTTCATTCGGGCCGCGCGGACGGTCAGGCCTTCTTGCGTGGCGTGAGCGTGATCTGGCCAGTGATGGTTCCCAGCACCTCGCGGGCGGCGGTGGTGAAGGCCTCGACGTGTTCGAGGGTGTGGGTCAGCGAGAGGAACGCCGCCTCGAACTGCGCCGGCGGCAGCAGGAAGCCGCGGTCGAGCATGCCGTGGAAGAACTTGGCGTAGAAGGCCGTGTTGGCTTTCTTCGCGCTTGCCAGATCAACGACCTCTTCCGAGGTGAAGAACAGCGTGAAGGCCGAGCCCACCCGCTGCACCCGGGCCTTGGCCGCCGTGCGACGGACCGCGCGCGACAGCTCGTCTTCCAGCGCGCGTCCCAGGGTATCCAGGGTTTGATACGAACGTTCGTCGAGTTTTTTCAGCGTGGCCAATCCGGCGGCGACGGCCAGCGGATTCCCCGACAGCGTGCCGGCCTGGTACACCGGGCCCATCGGCGCGACGGTGTCCATGACGTCGCGCCGGCCACCGTACACGCCCAGTGGCAGACCGCCGCCGGCGATCTTTCCCAGGCAGGTCAGATCGGGCCGCACGCCGAACAGCTGTTGCGCGCCGCCGCGGGCGACGCGAAAGCCGGTGATCACCTCGTCGAAGATCAGCATGGTGCCGTGCTCGTCGCACAAGGTTCGCAGCACGGGCAGATACGCCGGGCGCGGCAGCACCACGCCCATGTTGCAGGGAATCGGCTCGACGATGATCGCCGCCACCTGATCTTTGTTGGCGTCCAGGGCGGCCCGCATGGCGTCGAGATCGTTGAACGGGACGATGATGGTGTCGGCCACCGCCGACGGTGGCACGCCAGCCGACCCGGGGATCCCCAGCGTCAGCGCGCCCGACCCGGCGGCCGCCAATAGCTGATCGGAGTGGCCATGATACCCACCGTCGACCTTGATGATCTTGTTGCGGCCGGTGAACCCCCGCGCCGCTCGCAGCGCGGACATCGTCGCCTCGGTGCCCGACGAGACCAGCCGCAGCTTGTCGATCGACGGGACCATGAACTGGATCAGCTCGCCGAATTCGGTTTCGCGCGGGGTGGGCGCGCCAAAGCTGGTGCCCTGCGCCGCCGTGTGCACGATCGCCGCCACCACGTCCGGATCGGCGTGGCCCAGGATCATCGGCCCCCACGAAGCCATGAAGTCGACGTAGCGGTTGCCGTCGACGTCGGTGAGGTAGGGGCCGACGCCGCTGTGGATGAACACCGGCGTGCCGCCCACCGCTTTGAACGCCCGCACCGGCGAGTTCACGCCGCCGGGAAAGACCAGCGACGCGCGCGTGAACATTCCTTCGGAGGCTGACCGTTTGGGGGGAGATTCGTTGGCCATGTCAGCTCCCTGCCTGGCTCATTCTGGCTTTTCACCATTCGATGCGCCGGGCTCGCCGTCGTCCTCGCCGGCTTCGTCCTCGTCGTCGGTCTCTTCGTCTTCAGCGTCGGCGGAGGCTTCCTCGCCCAGATCTTCCTCGGCCAGCGGCGTGCTTTGCAGCTCGGCGCGGGCGGCGGCCACCTCGGGCGACACCTCGGTCTCGCCTTCTTCCTTCTCGGCCATGCGCTCCATGGCCACCACCTGTTCGTCGGTTTCCAGGCGAATCAGGCGCACGCCCTGGGTGTTGCGGCCGATGGTGGGGATGCCGGCCACCGGCATGCGGATGAGCTTGCCGCCGTTGGTGATCAGCATGAGATCGTCGTCATCGGTGACGATGCGCAGGCCCACCACCTTGCCGTTGCGCTCGCTGGTCTTGATGGTGATGACGCCCTTGCCGCCGCGGTTCTTGGTCGGGTAATCCGAGGTCGGCGTGCGCTTGCCGTAACCCTTCTCGCAGACCGTCAGCAGTGTCGCCGGCGCGTCGCGCGGGATCACCGCCATGCCCACCACCTCGTCGCCGCTGGCGCGCAGGCGGATGCCGCGCACGCCGCGGGCGGTGCGGCCCATCGGGCGGACGTTCTCCTCGCGAAAACGAATGGCCCAGCCGTTACGCGTGCCCAGCAGCAGATCGGACGCCCCTTCAGTGATGCGCACCCCCACCAGCGCATCGTTGTCGACAATCGACAGCGCGATGATCCCCGAGGTGCGGATGTTGCCGAACAGGTTCAGCGAGGTTTTCTTGATCAGGCCATTGCGGGTGGCCATCACCACGAACGCGCCCTCGGAGAACTCGCGCACCGGCAGCAGCGCCACCACGCGCTCGCCTTCTTGCAGCGGGATCAAGTTGACGAAGGCCTTGCCCTTGGCGGTGCGGCCGGCCTGCGGGACCTCCCAGATTTTCTTCGAGTAGGCGCGCCCCTGGCTGGTGAACATCAGCAGCGTGTCGTGCGTCGACGCCACGAACAGCTGGGCCACGAAGTCTTCCTCGTGGGTCGCGGCGCCGGTGATGCCGCGGCCGCCGCGGCGCTGGGCCTTATACAGCGTCTTCGGGTTGCGCTTGACGTAGCCGCCGTGGGTGACGGTGACGACCATCTCCTCGGGCGCGATCATGTCCTCGATGTCGATGTCGGCGGCGATGTCGATGATCTCGGTGCGGCGCGCGTCGTTGAACTGCGCCTTGACCTCGGCCATCTCGGAGATGACCACGTTCATCAAGACGGTGTCGCTGCCCAGGATCTCTTCCAGGCGGGCGATCAGCTCGCCGACCTCTTTGATCTCGGCCATCAGGGCGTCCCGCTCGAGGCCGGTCAGCTTGGCCAGGCGCATGTCAAGGATGGCCTGGGCCTGCCGCGGCGACAGATCAAAGCTTTCGATGAGGCCGCTCTTCGCCGCTTCGGTGTCCTTCGACGATCGAATGAGGTCGATGACCGCGTCGATGTTGTCGACGGCGATCTTCAAGCCCTCGAGGATGTGCATCCGATCGCGGGCCTGGCGCAGATCGAACATCGTTCGCCGCGTGACCACGTCCCGGCGGTGGGCGACGAAGTGCTGCAGCGACTTCTTCAGCGACAGGATCTGCGGCCGGCCCTCGACGATGGCCAGCATGTTGATGCCGAAGGACTCCTGCAGCGGCGTCATCTTCCAGAGGTTGTTCAGCACCACCTCGGGAACGGCGTCCTTCTTGAGGTCGACGACCACCCGCATGCCGTCGCGGTCGGACTCGTCACGGATGTCGGAGATGCCTTCGATGCGCTTGTCGCGCACCAGCTCGGCGATCTTTTCGATCAGCTTGGCCTTGTTGACCTGGTACGGAATCTCGGTGGCGATGATCGATTTGCGGCCGGTCTTGGGGTGCTCTTCGATGTTCGTGCGGGCGCGCATCAGCAGGGCGCCGCGCCCGGTTTCGTAGGCGGCCCGGATGCCGCCGCGGCCGCAGATGAAGCCGCCGGTGGGAAAATCCGGGCCCGGCACCATGTCGCACAGATCGTCGACGCTGATGTCGGGGTTCTTGGCCAGCGCGATGGCGGCGTCGACGATCTCGCCCAGGTTGTGCGGCGGGATGTTGGTGGCCATGCCGACGGCGATGCCGGAGGCGCCGTTGACCAGCAGGTTGGGAAAACGCGCCGGCAGCACCGTCGGCTCGACTTCCTTGTCGTCATAGTTGGGCTGGAATTCGACGGTCTCTTTGTCGATGTCAGCCAGCAGCTCGCCGCCGATCTTTTCCATCCGGCACTCGGTGTACCGGTAGGCGGCGGGCGGATCGCCGTCGATCGAGCCGAAGTTTCCTTGCCCGTCGATCAGCGTGTAGCGCATGGCGAAGTCCTGGGCCAGGCGGACCAGGGCGTCGTAGGCGGCGCTGTCGCCGTGCGGGTGAAAGCGACCGAGCACGTCTCCGACCACGCGCGCGCATTTGATGTAGGCGCGGTTCCAGACGTTGTTGGTCAGGTGCTGGGTGTAAAGGATGCGCCGGTGCACCGGCTTTAACCCGTCCCGCACGTCGGGCAGCGCGCGCGAGACGATGACGCTCATGGCGTAATCCATGAACGCCGACTTCATCTCCTCCTCGATGGCGATCGGGATGCGGTTCCCCATCGGAGGTGGAGGTGGAGGCGGTGTGGCGGTGCCGTCGGCGCTCATCGCTGGGACCCGCTCACGAGCCCGTCATCGAACCCT
>DASXQB010000122.1:0-5699 GCA_036493295.1 Polyangia bacterium
CCCGACAGCGCATAGCAAGCGGCCGCCACCACGCCGCCGGCCAACGCCGCGCCGAGAGCGAAGGGCAGCCAGTGCCCAAGCCCGATCCAGATCGCCACCGCCGCCGCCAACTTCACGTCGCCGCCGCCGATCCCGCCGGCCAGCCACGGGCGATAAAGCACCGCGATGGACAGGATGCCCGACGCCATTCCCGAAAGAACGGCCAGGCCTCCGTGATCCCACCACTGCACGCCGACGCCCAGAGTGGCCACGGCCGCCGTCAGCGGGTTGGGGATCTTGCGCTTGGCCAGATCCCACACCGCGGCAGCGCCGAGGCAGATCCCCAGCGGCAGAAGATGAATCGCCGGGATTGTCATGAGCGTCTTTGCCCGGCGATTGCCTGTTACGGCATCGCCTTTTGAACTTTGTCGAACGTGCTGTTCACCTTGCCGCCCAACGTGAACACGACGACGATGATCAGACCGGCGATGGCGGCCACGATCAGGCCGTACTCGACGGCGGTCGCGCCATCTTGATCCTTGAACAGCTTTTTCAGGTTGGTGAGCATCGATCCTTCTCCTTGTTGTCCAGGCTGCGTTCGCCGTTCGCTTCGGCCTTTTCCGAAAGACGCCCGGCGCCGTTTTCGTGGTTGCAAAGGAGGACATCGACCGATGCCCCTCGCCGCTTGAGGGTGGGCACGCGGAATGCTGTAACCGTCGACCCGGCGGCGACGGATCGGCAACAAAGTGCGCCTGCGCAAAGAAACCGCGCCGCTGAACTAATGATATGGCGATCTCCGCCGAGAAATAGGGGCGGGATGACATTGCGGGGCGCGCTATCGGTGCTGACTTTGGGGATGCCGCTGTTAACGATGGCGGCCGGGTGCGACCTGCCCCCGCACCAGTTCTTCATCGTGCAGGACCAAATCCCGGAAGCGGGTTGCCTGATCGGCGTCGACACCACCGTCTATCGCGGCCAGGGCGTGCTGGACGTCGGGCTGGTGTCGGACAGCACGACGGAGGGCTACTCGGCCTTTCCGCTGGTGAAAAATGATCTGCCGGCGCCAGCCGCCGATGAAACGGCGCCGAACCGCATCGAGCTGAAAGGGTTCGACGTCGATATCGTGGCCATCGGCACGCTGCCGGCCAACACCGACGCGCTTTTGAAGTCGCTGGACGGCACCGACATGATGCACTTTCGCCAGCCCTGGTCGGGCGTGATCGATCCGGGCGGCGGCCTGAAATCGGCGCGCGTCTCCGTCATCACCGCCGAGCTGGCTCGGCGCATTCGCGACACCGGCGATCTGCGCGCCAAAGGATCCTTCTTTCAACTGGGCGCGCGCATCCGGGCGGCGGGCGATCGCTCGGGCGCGGTGGAGTCGGATCCGTTCCTGTTCCCCATCCGCATCTGCGACGGCTGTTTGATCGGCCAGGTCGAAAGCTGCCCGCTGTCCGCGGCGCCCACCAACGCCGGCAACGTCTGCAATGTCGCGCAGGATGACGTCGTCGATTGCTGCACCACCGGCACCACGCTGACCTGCCCGGCCCAGGTGGCGACGGCGACGGCCGCGCCGTGAACGCCGGAAGATTTTCGCGCGGCAGCGGACGAACGGCGCCGGCGGCGCTGCTGCTGACGTTGGTGGCCTGCGGCGCCAAGACCACGCCCAATCCCTTTCAGACCGCCGAACCCGGCGACGGCAGCGCCCTGCCCGACGGCTTCAGCGTCGGCGGCGGCGACGGCGACGGCTCGTCGACGACGGCCAGTGATCCCAGCGTGATGATCACCATCGTCACGCCTACCGCCGGGACCATCCTGGACGCCGCCGCCACCGTCGACGTGCGCGCCACGGTGGCCATCGCCGCCGGCAGCAACGCCAACGCGACCATCGATCCGCAATCGGTGCGCGCGACCGTGGTCGCCACCACCAGCAACAGCGTCATGGTGGAGGCGCTTTCGCCGGTGCCGCTGGTGGCGATGGCCGCCGGCGACTTTCGCGGCAAGCTGAGCCTGACCAACTTGCCGTCGGGCGATTACGGCTTGCGCATCGATGCCGCCATCACCGGCGGCGCCAAGGCCAACGCCCAGATCGCCATCCACGTCGACGGCGGGCCGACCATCACCGTGCTGTCACCGACGGTGAACGGCCATTACAAAGGCATCCTGTCGATCGAAGCGGTGATCGATTCGACGCCTTACCCGCCAACCGCCGCGCCCATCGACGCGACGGTGGGCGGCGTGCCGGTGTCGCTGACCCCGGTCGCCGGCAGCACCACCACTTTTCGGGGCACGATCGACTTTCACCAGCCGAACCCGCCGCTGGTCGGCGCGCAGCTTTTGATCATCGCCGCCAAGAACGCCCGCGGCACGCGCAGCGAAAGCCGCACCACCTTCGTCGTCGACGAGAGCGGCCCGACCATCACCAGCACCACGCCCGCGCCCGGCGACGTGGTGGGCGGGGTCATCACCATCAAGGCCAGCGTCGCCGATGACGCCGGCGTCTTGCCTTCGTCGGTGATTGTCCTCATCGGCAACGACACCGACACCCAGTTCGAGCTGCCGCTGGCCGAGATGGGCAACGGCGTTTACAGCGTCCTGTTCGACACCGCCAAGCTGACCGCCTGCGATCTGTTCGCTCCCAAGACTGGCCTTTGCATCGTGTTCCCGACACTGTCGTTTCGAGCGGCCGATCTGCTGGGCAACGAGACCACCGTGGCCTACGAGATCGGCATCGACAACCGGCCGCCGCTTTTGGATCTGGATCCGCCGACGGTGCGCGACAGCAAGCTGGACATGGGTTTGCGCTGTTCGTGGCCGTTTGATCCCCTCGGCAACAACACCCTCATTGGCGACATGCCGGCGGACGGCTGCATGGTCTCGCAGGTGTTCGATCTGCGGGCGCGCGTGGAAGACACCGGCAACGTGGCCGGCGGTTTGAAGAAGGCGCCGCTGGCCGGGGTGGACGCGAACACCGTGGCGGTCTACGTCCTGGACGACACCAGCCAGGCGCTGACCGTCGACAGCGACGGCGACGGCATCTGCGATGCCATCAATCCCAAGCTGGTGCCGACGACCAGCCCGCCCACGCAGAACAACCAGGTCCTGAAGGTGCGACTGTCGCCGGTGAAACCAGCGGGCGGCGCCGACTACACCGCCGATCCGTCGCTGCCAGGCGCGCTTGCGTGCGGGCCGGGGCTGGCCACTGATCCACCGCTGCCTCTGTGCTCGGTCAGCCAGCCGACCATCGTCATCGGCTATGCCGGCGGCGCGAGCGCCATCTGGAGCGTCGATCCGATCAACGCGGCCTACTGCGAGGGCGGCGCGTTCGACACCTTCGCCAACAACATCGGCGAAGGCTGGGCCTGCATCGCCGTCGCCGCCAGCGACAACAACGGCAACGCCGGCGTGTCGGCGCCTCTGCGCGTGTGGATCAGCTACAGCCAAGACGGCGCGCACTGCCCGGCGCCGCCGCCCACCGCCAGCGCGCCACCCGATTGCACCGGACGCTTTGACGTCAGCAGTGGCGCGGTGACGGCCACGCCGTGCGTGTCGCGCCGTTTTGCCCCCGGCGAGATCTGTTTTCAGGGAGATTGCCACTGATCCACCGTCGCGCGCCCAGCGCGGCCGCGCAGCGACGGACGGCGACAGCGCGGGCAAGTGAGCCTCCTGCTATGGTGAGGACCGCTTCATGAACGGGCCCGCCGTCGTCATCGACAGCCTCCGCAAGACGTTCGGCGCCACCACGGCCGTCGACGGTCTTTCACTGACCGTGGACGCCGGCGAGATCTACGGCTTGCTGGGCGCGAACGGCGCGGGCAAGACCACCACGCTGCGCGTGCTGGCCGGCATCCTGGTGCCCACCGCGGGCCGCGCCGTCGTCGGTGGCATCGACGTCGCCGAGCGGCCACAGGCGGCGCAACGAAAGCTGGGCTTTCTGACCGGCACCACCGGCCTTTACGCCCGCCTGACCGCGCGCGAGCTCTTGATGTATTTCGGACGGCTGCACGGCCTGTCGCCTGAATCGGTGAACGAACGGACCGCGGTGGTGGCGCGGGCGCTGGATCTGGGCGCCATTCTTGATCGCCGCTGCGAAGCCTTGTCGACCGGACTGCGCCAGCGAGTGTCGATCGCCCGCGCCGTGCTGCACGATCCGCCGGTCCTGATTCTCGACGAGCCGACGGTGGGCCTGGACGTGCTGGCCTCGCGGTTCCTGCGCGATTTCGTGCGCGGCGAGCGCGACCGCGGCAAGGCGGTGATCTTCTCGACCCACTACCTGGCCGAAGCCGAGCTTTTGTGCGATCGCATCGGGCTTTTGCACCAGGGCCGCCTGCTGCGCGAGGGCACGCCGGCGGCCTTGCGCGCCGAGGCCGGCGACGCCACCAGCCTGGAAGAGGCGTTCTTGCGCCTGGTCGAAGCGCTGGAGGCGCGCCCGTCGTGAACGCCCGCACCGTCGGCCTGGTCTACGCCAAGGAGATGCGCGAGACGCTGCGCGATCGACGCACGCTGATGGTGGTGGCCCTGGTGCCGCTGGTGGTGTACCCGCTGGTGTCGCTGATCCTGGCTCAGGCAATCTCTGGCAAGGAAGCGCGCGGCGAGGCCACGCCGTCGCGGGTGGCGGTGGCGATCACCTATCCCGGCGGCGTCGACGAGGCGGCCATGCTGCGCACCCGCCTGCACGCCGACGGCAAACAGTTCGCCGTCGCCGCCAGCGGGTCGGTGGCCGACGTCGAGGCCGACCGGCTAGACGCCCTGATCGAAGTGCAGCCTCCCGCGCCCCAGACCGGCGCCGCCGCGACCGCTGGGAGCAAACCAGGCGGCTCTTTACGTTTGGTTTACGACGAGACCCGCGAAGCCTCGACCCGGGCCCGCGAGCGGCTGGAGCATCTGATCGGCGGCCTTTTACCTGCCACCTGCGCGCCCAGCTTCGTCGTGCAGCCGAGCAGCGTGGCGCCCAAATCGAAAGTGGGCGGGTACATCCTGTCCAAGATCTTGCCGCTGGTGGTGGTGGTGATCGTCATGCTGGGCGCGTTCTATCCGGCCATCGACATCACCGCCGGCGAACGCGAGCGCGGCACACTGGAGACCATCCTGTCGTCGCCGGTGGATCGCCTGGATCTTCTATGCGGCAAGGTGCTGGCGGTGGCGACGGTGGCGGCCGTGACCGGCATGCTGAACATCGCCTCGATGTCGCTGACCATGCTGGAGGGCATGCACCTCATGGGCGGCAAGGAAGCCATCGGCGCGACCATTCCCTGGACCCGCGCCGGGGCCACGCTGCTGATGGTGGTTCCGTCGGCGTTCCTGTTCGCGTCGGTGATGATCGCCATCGGGGCGATGGCCCGCGGGTTCAAGGAAGCGCAGAACCTTCTCACCCCGGTCTATTTTCTGTGCTTCACGCCGGCCCTGATCGCCGGCCTGGGCGATTATCAACTGCACGGGGCGGTGGCGCTGATCCCGGCGGTGAACGTAACCTTGCTGGCCCGCGATCTGGTGCTGGGGCAAGCCCACGTCGCCAGTGCCCTGACCGTGGTGGTGTCGACGCTGTTCTACGGTTGGCTGGCGCTGACGCTGGCGGCCCGCCTCTACGATTCGGAGCGGCTGCTGTACGCCGACGAAGGTTCATTGTCGCTGTCGGCGTGGCTGCGGCGGTTGCTGTTCGATCGCGAACCGGCCACGGCGACCGGCCCGGGCGCGGCATCGGCGCTGAGGCCGCCCACCCAGAA
>DASXQB010000123.1:0-11764 GCA_036493295.1 Polyangia bacterium
ATTCACAAGTCGCTCGGTCTGGGCTCTCGCACGCCGCCCGACGAGCCAACCCGCTGGGAAGGCGTCCACGCAGCGACAGGACCCGCCCACGCGTAGCCGGCGCACGCCACAAAAAAGCCGGCCTCCCGCCCCCGATCAGGCGCGTAGCAAGCCGCGCTTGATCACGAAGTCGGCGATGGGGTCGATGCCTTCGCGCGTTTTCAAGTTGGTGAAGACGAACGGACGCGTGCCGCGCATCTTGCGGGCGTCGCGATCCATCACTTCCAGCGACGCGCCGACGGCGGGGGCGAGATCGATCTTGTTGATCACCAGCAGATCCGACTTGGTGATGCCGGGGCCGCCCTTGCGCGGGATCTTGTCGCCGGCCGCCACGTCGATGACGTAGATGGTGAGGTCGGCCAGCTCCGGACTGAACGTGGCGGCCAGGTTGTCACCGCCGCTTTCGATCACCACCATCTGCAGATCCGGGTAACGGCGAATCAAGGCGTCGACCGCTTCCAGGTTGATCGACGCGTCCTCGCGGATGGCGGTGTGCGGACAGCCGCCAGTCTCGACGCCGACGATGCGTTCTTCGGGCAAGGCGCCGCTGCGGATCAGAAATTGCGCGTCTTCCTTGGTGTAGATGTCGTTGGTGACGACGGCGATGCGGAACTCGTCGCGCAGCCGTTTGCACAGAGCATCGACCAGCGCGGTCTTGCCTGATCCGACCGGGCCGGCCACGCCTAGGCGCAACGGCTGTGGAGGCTGATTCGCGTTTTGCTCGGGATTCATGGCTGGCTCCCTAGGTGGCGTTGGCTCACGACCGGAAAAGTCGCGAGTATTGGGTTTCGTGAACGGCGCTGGCGATGGCGTGCGACGGCGCGGCGGCGCCGATGTCGTGGTCGGCGACGGCGCGCGCGAAGGCGACACAGGCAGGAATGGTCGCTGACAAGGCCGACAGAACGCGCTGGCCGGCGCTTTGGCCAAGCGGGACCAGACGAACGGCGGCGCTGACCTGCGTCTCGCACCAGACGAAGGCGTAAGCGGACAAAGCGACAGCGACGGGAATGTCCCAGCGGCTGGCGCCGAGCGTGAACATCGCGGCGTACGTGACGTCAGCGCGGGCGATCCAGACGGCGGCTTCGGCGATGCCCACACCGGCCAGCACGCGGGCCAGCGCGGTGCCCAGGTGGCGCTCTTCGGCTTGCAGCTCGCTCGAGGATCGCGAGGCGGCCAACAGTGAGGTCCAGTCGTCGACGGCGGCGGCGTCGTTCGCCGACCAGGCGGCGTGCAAACGTTCAACGATCGGCAGGTCCAGCGTGGTCAGGCTGCCGCCCAGCAAACCGCCGGTCCATTCGATCGCCGTGGCTTCGTCGCGCACCCATCCGGCGGCGACCGCCGGCTCCAGCGCCTGCGAATAGGCGAACGCCCCGATGGGCAGCGCCGGGCTGCAAAGCTGCAGCAAGCGCAGCACCGCCGCCTCGCCGAGCGCCCCGGCGGCGCGCGACGGCGGCTCAGTGATGATGGGAGCCTTCATCGTGGTCGTGGCTTTCGTGGTCCGCTTGCACGGGGGCGTGGTCGGGCGCGTGCACGTGGTTGTGCGGGTGGTTGTGATCGTGCGCGACGCCGTCGCCGTGGTGGTGGCCGCCGCGCTCGGTGTGAAAGGCGCCCACCTCCGGTTCGAACGGCGCCACGCGCGCTTCGATCTCCAACCCCAGCGCCCGCACCAAGGCGTCCAGCACGTGATCGTGCGCGTACGCCACCCAGCCCGGACCGATCTCCACCGGCACGTGGCGGTTGCCCAGGTGATAGGCGGCTCGGGTCAGCAAGTGCGGATGGCGGGTGTTTCCCACCGACAGGCTCTCGGCGGCGGCGCGCACCGCCACCACCACGCTGCCGTCGCGCGCGCGCAGGCGATCGCCGTCGCGCAAGACCGTCCCGCGCGGAAGCCGCAGCGCCAGCTCGCGCCCGTCGTCGAGATGGGCCAGCAGGCGGCTGCGGCGGCGTTCTTCGAAGGTCAGCGTGACGATCCCGTGGGGCGGGTCGCCGGTCTGGTCGGCCGCGGCGGCGGGGATCACTTCGTGCACGTTCAGCATGGCGGGTTCGATCTCCTAGAACAAAAAATAGCGTTGGGCCAGCGGCAAAACCGTGGCCGGCGCGCAGGTCAGCAGCTGTCCGTCGGCCCGCACTTCGTAGGTCTGCGGGTCGACCTCCATCACCGGCAAGGCATCGTTGTGCACCAGATCGCGCTTGCTGATGGCGCGCGTGCCGCGCACGACCTCCAGGCGCTTGCGCAGCCCCAATCGTTCGCCGACGCCGTCTTCCAGCGCTGCCCGCGAGACGAACGTCACCGACGTGGCGTGACGGGCGCCGCCCAGGGCGCCGAACATCGGACGATAGTGCACCGGCTGCGGCGTGGGGATGGACGCGTTCGGATCGCCCATCGGCGCCGACGCGATCAAACCGCCCTTGATGATCACCGCCGGCTTGGCGCCGAAGAATGCCGGGCGCCACAGGACGATGTCAGCCAATTTTCCGACGGAGATCGAGCCCACCTCGTGCGAGATGCCGTGGGTGATCGCCGGGTTGATGGTGTACTTGGCGACGTAGCGCTTGACCCGAAAGTTGTCGTGGCGCGAACCGGCGGCGGTGTCTTCGGGCAGAAAGCCGCGCTGCTGTTTCATCTTGTGCGCGGTCTGCCAGGTGCGCGTGATGACCTCGCCGACCCGACCCATGGCCTGCGAATCGCTGGACAGCATCGAGAATGCGCCGAGATCGTGCAGGATGTCCTCGGCGGCGATGGTCTCGCGGCGGATACGCGATTCGGCGAAGGCGACGTCTTCAGGAATCCCCGGGTCCAGGTGGTGGCAGACCATCAACATGTCCAGGTGTTCGTCGATGGTGTTGATCGTGTACGGGCGCGTGGGGTTGGTCGACGACGGCAGCACGTGCGGCACACCGCAAGCCTTGATGATGTCGGGGGCGTGGCCGCCGCCCGCGCCTTCGGTGTGGTAGGTGTGAATGGCGCGGCCCTTGAACGCGGCCAGGGTGTCCTCGACGAAGCCGCTCTCGTTCAGCGTGTCGGTGTGAATGGCCACCTGCACGTCGAACCTGTCAGCGACGGTCAAGCAGCAATCGATGGCCGCCGGCGTGGTGCCCCAGTCTTCGTGCAGCTTGAGCCCGATGCAGCCGGCGACCACTTGTTCCACCAACGAATCGGGACGGCTGGCGTTTCCCTTGCCGAGAAACCCGATGTTCATCGGGATGGCGTCCGCCGCTTGCAACATGCGGGCGATGTTCCAGGGGCCGGGGGTGCAGGTGGTCGCGTTGGTGCCCGCCGCCGGCCCGGTGCCACCACCGATCATCGTGGTCACGCCCGAGCACAGCGCGTCTTCACACTGCTGCGGTGAAATGAAATGAATGTGCGAGTCGATGCCGCCGGCCGTGGCAAGGCAGCCTTCGCCGGCGATGATCTCCGTGCCGGGGCCGATGATCACGTCGACGCCCGGCTGCACGTCGGGGTTGCCGGCCTTGCCGATGCCGGCGATGCGCCCGTCCTTGATCCCGATGTCGGCCTTGATGATGCCGCGCGCGTCGACGATGACCGCGTTGGTGATGACGGTGTCGACGGCGACGTCGTTGGTGCGCTGCGACTGGCCCATGCCGTCGCGGATGACCTTGCCGCCGCCGAACTTCACCTCTTCGCCATAGATGGTGTGGTCGCGTTCGATCTCGATGAAAAGATCCGTGTCGCCCAATCGCACGCGATCGCCGGTGGTGGGGCCGTACATCTCAGCGTAGGCGCGGCGGTCGATGGTCTTCACGGGCGGCCCCCATCAAGCGGGCCCATCACGTCGCCGCGAAAACCCAGCACCACACGCGCGCCGGCGTAGGCCACCAGATCGACGGTGCGGGTCTGCCCTGGTTCAAAACGGACCGCCGTGCCGGCCGGGATGTCCAGGCGAAAGCCACGCGCCAGCGCGCGATCGAAGCGCAGCGCCGGGTTGGTCTCGAAGAAGTGATAATGCGAGCCAACCTGGATCGGCCGGTCGCCGGTGTTCGACACCTCCAGACGCGCCGTCGGCCGCTTCTCATTCAACGCAATGTCGCCGGCGGCGACCTGCACCTCGCCGATGCCGATGATCTTCGCCGACCGGATCGGCTGATGCACGGTGACCAGCTTGGTGCCGTCGGGGAAGGTGGCTTCGACCTGGACCTCGGTGACCATCTCTGCGATGCCGTCCATGACATCGTCGGCGGTCAAAAGCTGCGCGCCGGCGCTCATCAGATCGGCGACGGTGCGGCCTTCGCGCGCGCCTTCCATGATCGCCGCCGAGATGAACGCGATCGCTTCGGGATAATTCAGTTTCAGGCCGCGGGCCTTGCGGCGTTCGGCGACCAGCGCAGCGGTGAACAGCAGCAGCTTGTCTTTTTCGCGCGGGGTCAGTTCCATGTGGTGGCCATCTTTCGGGTGCGGGGTCGGTCGAAAAAAATCTCAGGTGGCCCAGATGCGCGGTGGGGTGGCCGCGCGGCCGATCACCGTCGGGCGCAGCACCCGCCAGGCGGCGCGCAAGAAGGCGGCGCAGCGTTCGGCGCTGGAACCCAGATACCGACACACCAGCGCGGCGCCATCACCGACGGTGGTGATGGCGCCCAGATCGCCGGGCGGCAGCGCGACGGCCAGCGCGCGAAGTGGGTCCATCACGTCCGCGGTCGACGCCCCCGGCGGCAAAACCGCGGGCGTCGTCGCCAGCAGCGTGCCCAGCACCGGCGCGCCACCCAGGCCCCAGCGCGCGGCGCTGACCGGCGCGTCGCCGTCAAAGCGCCCGCGTTCAATGAACAGCGGCCGGCCGTTCCGCCACAGCTCCAGCGCTTGCCGGCAGCGGCCGCGGGCGAAGCCTTCCCCGCGCGCCGGCAGACCGAAGCACAAGGTCTCCATCCCGATGAAGCGCGCGCCGGATTCCAGATCCACACGCGTGCCCAGATCGACGTGCGCGCCGTCGAACAGGATCGTCTCTTGCGGCAACCACTCCAGGGCGCCGCCGGCGGCGACCGACAGATGCTGCCGCTGCTGGGCCCGCGCGCCGCTGCTGCGATAGACCTTGGTGGCGGCCGGCGTGGTCAGCAACGCGTGCGCGCCGGCAGCGACGGTGGCGGCGATGCGCAGGTGATCGCCGCCGACAATGCCGCCCGGCGGGTGCAGCACATAGACGTGGCACACCGACGGACCTTCGGGATGGAATGTCCGCTGCACCGCCAGCGGGCCGTGGTGACGGCGGCGCGCCAGCACCGTCGCGGGCGCAAACACCAACTCCAGCGCCGCGTCCCAGCCGGCGCCAACACCGCCGACCGCGGCGTCAGCGCTCGGTGAAGACGACGGGCCGTTCCCAGATGACCAGGACGACGCAGCCGTTGGGGCTGCGGACGCTGTGCTGGGTGCCGGGTCGATTGACGATAAGGCTGCCGGCGCCGTAGACGCCGTTTTCGTCGGCCTGGCTGCCGCTGAGAACATAGATGTGCTCATGACCGGGGTGCGTGTGTTCGGGAACCGTCGCGCCGGGCGCGTACAGTAGCAGAGCCGCGCTGGGCCCGTCTTCGCCTTCCGACCCGCCGTAGAGCCGATAAATGTCCACCCCAGGACGCAGCGGTTTCCACGGCAGATCGGCCCGCGACACCCTTTCGGGAAGGTTGGGGAAGACCAGACGAGCGGTGGCATTCATCCCGCACCGATGGCGTCGATGACGGCGCCCGCGGGCGCGGTCCATCCGACGATCCCACCTTGCGCTGACACCATGGCCAGCGTGGCGGCCTTGAATTCGGGGAAATAACTCTCGGTGCAGTCTTCCACCAGCAGGCAGTCGTAGCCGCGATCGTTCGCTTCGCGCATGGTCGTCTGCACGCAGACCTCCGTGGTCACGCCGGTGATGACCAGACGCTGGATCTTGCGCGCGCGCAAGGTGGCGTCGAGGTCGGTGGCATAAAAGGCGCCTTTTCCTGGCTTGGGCAGGATCAGCTCGCCGGGCGCCGGCGCCAGCGCCGGCACGAAGTCGTTACCGGGTTCGCCCAGAATCAAGATGCGCCCCATCGGACCTTTGTCGCCGATGCGCAGGCCGCTTTTGCCGCGCGTGCGTTTGGCCGGCGGGCAGTCGGCTAGATCCGCCCGGTGGCCTTCCTTGGTGTGGATGATCGGCAAGCGAGCCGCGCGAAAGGCGGCGATCAAACGGGCCAGGGTCGGAACGATCGCCTGCAGCCGCCCGACGTCGTTGCCCAGCGCCGCGCCGAAGCCGCCCGGCTCCAAAAAATCGCGTTGCATGTCGATCACCACCAGCGCCACGTCGCCGTCGCCGGGGAACGGATACGGCGTGGCGGGGATGCTGGCGGTGGCGGCGACGCTCACGCGTGACCCGCCATGTGCCGGCCGATGACGCCCAGATCCGCCTCGGCGATGGCGACGGCGTGCGTGGCGCGGCCCTCGCTGATCACCACGATGCGATCCGCGAGGGCGAAGATCTCGTCGAGGTCGGCGCTGATCAGCAAGACCGCGGCGCCGCGGTTGCGCGCCTCCATCAAGCGCGATCGGATCTCCGCCACCGCCGCGAAGTCCAGCCCGAAGCAGGGGTTCGACGCCACCAGCAGCGCAACGTCTTCGTGCAGCTCGCGCGCCAGCACGGCGCGCTGAACGTTGCCCCCCGACAAGCTGCCGATGGGCGCGTCCGGACCGGGCGTGCGAATGCCATACTCAGCGATCAGCGATCGGGCGCTCTTGCGCAGGGCGCGGTGACTGACCAGCGTGCGGCCGATGGCGAACGGTTGTCGATCGAAGCGGCGAAAGCCGATGTTCTCGGCGACGGTCATGGCCCCCACGCAAGCGTTGCGCAACGGCTCGTCGGGCAGGCAGCGTACCTTCTGATTTCGCATCTCGGCGCGCTTGGCTTGATAGCGATTGCCGTTGATGACGACGGTGCCGGCGCGGGCCACGCGCTGGCCGGCCAGCACTTCGACCAATTCCTCCTGGCCATTGCCCGAGACGCCGGCGATGCCGACGATCTCGCCTGCGCGCACCTGCAGCGAAAAATCGGTCAAGGCCGGCGTGCCCAGATCGTCGTCGGCGTGCAGTGACTTTATCTCCAGGGTCGCCGCGCCCGGATCGCGCATGGCGCGCTGCTGGTTGGCCTTGGGCGGTTCGTCGCCCACCATCATGCGCGCCATCGCGTCGGGCGTCAGGTCGGCCACCAGGCCGCGGCCGACCAAGCGCCCGCGCCGCAAGACCGTGACCTCGTCGGCGAACTTCATCACCTCGCGGAACTTGTGCGAGATCATCAGCACGGTCAGCTTGCCGTCGCGGGTCATCTGGCGCAGCAGGCCCAGCACCTCGTCGGCCTCGTCGGGCGTCAGCACCGACGTCGGCTCGTCCAGGATGACGATCGCGCTGCCGAGATAAAGCTGCTTCAAGATCTCCAGCTTTTGCTTTTCGCCGGCGGCCAGCATGCGCACCGGGCGGCGCGGATCCAGACGGAACGGCATGCGTTCCATGAAAGCGCCGACCGCCTTGTACTCGGCGGCCCAGTCGAAGACGAACGGCAGGTTGCGACGGGACAGGACCAGGTTCTCGGCCACGGTCATGTTGTCGACCAGCGTGAAGTGCTGGTAGACCATGCCCACGCCCAGCCCGGCGGCGTCGCGCGGATTCTTGATGCGCGAAGGGACGCCGTTCACCAGCACCTTGCCGCTGTCGGCCTGGTAGTAGCCCATGATGCACTTGACCAGCGTGCTCTTGCCGGCGCCGTTTTCGCCCAGCAGCGCGTGCACGGTCCCACGCCGCAAGCGCAGCGACACGTCGGACAGGGCGATCAGCGATCCAAAGTGCTTGCTGACCGAAACCGCTTCCAGCGCCAGCTCGCTGGTCGCCGGTGGCGACGATTCGATCTCGCCGCTCTGCGACTTGCCGGTGATGACCGCCGGCGTGCCGCTGCCGTCGTTGACGCTCACGCCACCACCTCCAGCAAGGCGCGCGAATTTGACACCGCGCCGAAGACGCCGTTCTGCATCTTCACCATCTTCAGCGCCGCCAGATGGTTGCCGGCGTCGGTGGCCGCGCAGCAGTCTTCCAGCAGCAAGCATTCGTAGCCGCGATCGTTCGCTTCCCGCATGGTGGTGTGCACGCAAACGTCGGTGGTGATGCCGGTGAGGAGGATGTTGTCGATGCGACGCTGGCGCAGGATGAGATCCAGATCGGTCGCGCAGAACGATCCTTTGCCCGGCTTGTCGATGATGGTCTCGCCCGGGCGCGGGCTGAGCTCGGGGATGATGTTCCAGCCCGGCTCGCCGCGCACCAGGATGCGGCCTTGCGGCCCGGCGTCGCCGATGCCGACGCCTTTGTTGCCCGGCGTTTGCCGCGAGCGCCAGCGCTTGTTCGCCGGGAGATCGGCCAGATCAGGCCGGTGCCCTTCGCGCGTGTGCAGGATGGGAAACCCGGCCGCCCGCATTTTTTCCAGCAGCTTTTGAATCGGCCCGATAACGGCCCGGGTCAGGCTGATGTCGTAGCCCAGCAGATCGATATAGCCGCCCTTGCCGCAGAAATCTGTCTGCATGTCGATGACGATGAGGGCGGTGTTTTCCGGCCGCAGGTCGCCGTTCCACGGCCAGGCGTAGGGTTCAGCGGCGACGAAGCGCAAGGGCGGGCTCATCGCGCCACCCTCAGCTCGGCCGGCTGCCCGACCAGCGCCCGATCGCGCGAGCTGGTGGCGATGATGATCGCCAGCGTCAGCGCGTAGGGCGCGGCGTTGAAAAGATAGTAGCCCGAGGTGATGCCCACCGACTGCAACGCCGGCCCGAGGGCACTGGCCCCGCCAAACAGCAACGAAGCGAACAAGCAGCGAATGGGATCCCACCGCGCGAAAATGACCAGCGCTACCGCCATCAAACCCTGGCCACTGGAGAGGCCCTCGTTCCAGCTGCCGGGATAAAACAGCGACAGGAACGATCCGCCCACGCCGGCCAGAAAACCGCCGGCCATCGTCGCCAGCATGCGCACCCGGGGCACGTCGTAGCCCATGGCGCGAGCAGCGTCGGCGCTTTCTCCGACGGTGCGCACCACCAAGCCCCAGCGCGTGCGTTGCAACAGGAACAACACCACACCGCTCATGGCGATGCCCACCACGAACAGAACGTTCACCTGCAGCGCCGAACGAAGCTGCGCCGACGAGCTCCACCAGCCAAGCGGGATCGACGGCAGGTGCGGCGCCGTCGGGCCGATCAGCGGTTTGCCAAAGAAGAAGGCCACCCCGACGCCGAACAACATCAGCGCGATCCCCACTGCCACGTCGTTGACGCGCGGACGGCTGCACAACCAGGCGTGCAATGCGCCCAGCACCACACCCAATCCGCCGGCGGCCAGCACGCCCAGCCACGGCGAGCCGGTCAGGTAGGAGATGCCGTACGCGCCCATCGCGCCCATCACCAGCGTGCCTTCCAGCCCCAGGTTCACGCGCCCGCTTTTTTCGGTCAGGCATTCGCCCAGGCTGACAAACAGGAACGGCGTACTGATGCGGATGGCGCCGCCCAGCACCGCCAGACCGACGCCGGCCGCCCCCGCGCTGACCGCCGCGTCGGCCATCAGGCCACCACCGTCGCCGCTTTGTCGACCAGCGGGCGCCGGCGCCGCACCCGTCGCAGCAGCGAGCTCAAACCACGTCCGTAGAACGTCTCGGAGAACAAGATCGAGATGAACAGGATTCCCTGCAGCACGTTCACCGTGGCATCGGGCAGATCAAACAAACGTTGCAGCAAGCCGCCGCTGGCGCCGATGCCGCCCAGGATCAGCGCCACTGGAATCACCGCCAATGGATTGCCGCGCGCGATGAACGCCACCAGCACGCCGGTGTAACCATAACCGGTCACCAGCGACGCGTTGGCCGTGCCGTGAATGGCGGCCACTTCTACCGATCCGGCCAATCCGGCGCACATCCCCCCGATGAAGGTGGTGATGACGATCAGGCGCCCGACCGGCAAACCGTTGAGCAAGGCCGCGCGAACGTTGCCCCCAACCATGCGCGCGGCAAAACCGAAGGTGGTTCGGTTCATAAGAAACCAGGTCAGCGCGCACGCCACCAGGCCGTACGCCAGTCCCCAGTGGACGTCCAGCCCGGGCAGATTCCCCAGCATGTTGTCGTCGCCGATCGGCAGCGTCGACGGTTTGTTCAAGCTGGCTGGATCGCGCAGCGGCCCTTCGACGATGTGATTGAGCAGCGCGATGGCGATGTAATTCAGCAACAACGTGCTGATGGTTTCGTTCACGCCGCGGTACGCGCGCAGCGCGCCGGCAAAGGCGATCCACAAGCCGCCCATCAGCGCGCCGGCGATCATCATCCCGAACTTCATGCTCATCGGGCCGCTGCTGTGCATGCCAGTCGCGGTGGCCGCCGCAGCCAGGCCGCCCATCACCATCGCGCCCTCGCCCCCGAGACCAACCAAACCCAAACGCAGCGGCAACGCTGTGGCCAGGGCCGTCAGCATCAGCGGCGCCGCCCGCAGCAAGGTGTTCTGGAACGAGAACCAGGTCCCGAACGACCCGCGATACATCTGGTAGTAAACCGCGAACGGGTTGCGCCCGGTCAGGGCGATGAACACGCCGAACAAGGCCAGCGCGGCGGCGAAAGCCAGCAGCGGAACCGACAGACCATCCAGCGTGCGGCGCAACGCCCCGGGCGCAATGGCGATCGGAACCGTGGTGGCGACGTCGGCGCCCGGCGCTTTCGGCGGACCGGCCACGGGCGCCGATTCCACCGTCACCAGCGGCTCCGTCACCGACGGGGCCGCTGAATCTGTCTCCACGCTGACGCCGATTCCCATTGTCGCCTAGTGCGTCTTGCCGACCACGCCCTCGACCAGGTAGTCCATCTTCTCAAGCGCGACGTCGGTCTGACGCTCTTCAGTGCCTTCGGCGATCACCACCTTGCCAGTGTTGTCCTTCAGCGGGCCCTTGTAGACCACCATCGTGCCGGCCATGAACTTGGCCTTGGCCTCGTCGGCTTTCTTCTTCGTCGCCGCCGATACCGCCTTGCCGTACGGCGACACGCTGACGAAGCCCTCCTTCAAGCCACCGCGCAGCAGGTGCGGGTAGCTCTTGCCGGCCTGAATCGCCGTGATGTAGTCGGTGTAGACCTTGCCCCAGTTCCATTCGGCGCCGGTGAGGTATCCCTTCGGCGCCAGCGCCGATTGGTTGGCGTGATAGCCGGTGACGAAGACTCCGCGGCGCTCGGCCAGCTCGACGATCACCTTGGGCGAATCGACGTGCGCGGTCAGCACGTCGGCGCCTTGATCGATCAGGCTGTTGGCCGCCTCGGCTTCTTTGACCGGCATCGACCAGTCGCCGGTGAAGATCACCGTCGTCGTCACCTTCGGGTTCACCGAACGCGCGCCCAGCGTGTACGAGTTGATGTTCCGCAAGACCTGGGGAATCGGCTTGGCCGCGATGAAGCCCAGCTTGCCAGTCTTGCTGGTCAAGCCGGCGACGACGCCGGCGACGTACTCGGCCTCGTCGATGTAACCGAAATAGCTGCCCACGTTCTCCGGGTGCTTGCCCGCCACGTAAAGGCCTCCGCAGTGCAAGAAGGTGACGCTCTTGTTCTTCTGCGCCTCTTTCAAGATGTGCGGATCGAAGTATCCGAAAGTGACGTTCCTGCACTGCGGCGGGCTCTATCAGGAGGGCAAGCACCCGAAGAACGTGGGCAGCTACTTCGGCTACATCGACGAGGCCGAGTACGTCTCGGGCGTCGTCGCGGGC